>NZ_BAAKJB010000023.1:0-119765 GCF_059703765.1 Azospirillum sp. NS33
GCAACGGCAGCCGCGGGGGGCGTCCTGGCGGGCGCCTGGGCCTCTTCGGTCGCCGGCGCCGCCTCGGCGGGCGCGGCGGGCGGCGTGCGGGTGCCGGGGTTGTAGACGTCGACGACCACGGCGTTGCCATTGCGGAAACCGCGGACGTCGCCGTCGATCGGCGCGGAGAAGGTCACGCCGAGCCCGCCGTCGCCGGCCGTGAAGCCCTCCGCGTTGGCGACGTTGCGCAACCCCGGCCGCACCACCTGGGCGAGGTCGGCGGACGCCGGCCGGTCGAACAGCACGGTCACCGCCCGCCCGTCGCGCCGCACCGTGTAGTCCACGGCGGCCGGCCAGTCGAACACCATGCGGCTGTAGCCGGGATGGTCCGCGGCACGGACCTTGATCGTCCCGGCGGAGGGCCGCGCGGCGGCGGCCGGGCGCGTCTCCCCGGTGGCCGCCGCGGCCGGCGCCTCCGCCCCCGACGACGGGGCCGCAACGGCCGGCCCCGCCTCGGCGGCCGCTGCGGCGGTGGTCGTTGCGGCGGCGGCCGAGGTGGCGGCCGCTGCGGCGGTGGTCGTTGGAGCGGTGGCCGCTTCTTCGGCGGCAGCGGGCCGCAGGTCGATGGCGACGTGGTGGCCGTCGCGGAAGGAGGACAGGCTGACCGGCCGCGCCAGGGTGAACTCCACGCTGCGCCCGCCGCTGCCGAGGCGGGCCGCGGTGACGTAGGACGGCAGGCGGCGGAGCGCCTCGGCCAGCGAGGTTTCGATCGGCTGGCCGAAGGTGACGATCAAGGTGCCGTCGGCGACGCGGGTGTCGTAGTCGACGTGTTGCGGCCAGTCGAACACCATCCGCCCATAGGCGGGATGGGTGGCGGCGCGCAGCGACACCGACACCGCCGCGGCATCGGCCAGGGGCATCACGGCGAACAGCGCGGTGGCGGCCAGCAGGCCGCCGGCGCGGCGTTTCCAGCGTGCGGTGACGGCCATGGTCACCCCTCCCATTGGTCGCGGACCACGACATCGACGCGCGGGCCGGCCGCCGCCGGATCGCCGGTCGCGCCGCCCTCGCCGGCGCGCAACGTCGCCCGGGCCACCAGGTCCCGGCGATAGCCGGTTTCGCGCAGGGCCATGGCCACCGCCGCCGCGCGGCCGAGCGCACGGTCCCAGGCGTGGCCCGCCGGCACGTCCTCGCGTTCGGCCCGTCCGACGACCTCGACTCGGTTGCCGATCCGGCCGACCACCTGCCCCAGCAGGAACAGCGCGCGGCGCCCGGCGTCACGGAAGGCGGTGCCCTCCGCCTCGAACAGGAGATCGCCGGGGATGGCGATGACCAGACGATCGTCCTCGCGGTGCACCGCGATGCCGGAGAGGTCCGGGGCGCCGGCAACCTGGGTGCGCAGGATGACCCCGAGATAGTCGAGGTTGACCGCCTCGTGCCCCTCCAGGGACGCCGCGTTGAAGGCGGCGGTGGGGGTCGGGGCCCGGTCGCTCGGCGCGGGGGCGGTGGAGCGCGCCGACACCGCCAGCGACGAGGCCAGGGCCGCCCAGCGCTCCACCTCCGGCTCGCGCATGGCGTAGGTCATGACGAAAAACGTCAGCATCAGGCAGACGAGGTCGGTGAAGGTGAGCAGCCACGTCCCCCCCCATCCCGCGGCGGTGGTGGCGGTTGTGGTTGTGGCGCGCCCGCGGGACGCCATGGCGGCGCTGCGCGGCAGGCGGGTCACGGCGCGGCCTCCTCGTCGGCGCGCACGGAGAAGACGAAGCGGGCGGTGCCCGCCCGGCCGCGCTCGATGCCGACGCTGAGGGAATCGGCCGGGGCGCCGCGCCCCACCAGGTCGCGCGCCAGGGCGCCGGCGCGCTCCACCGGCCCCGGCGGCTGGCCCGGCGCGTCGGGCGCGAGGGCGACCAGGAACTCCACCTCGATCCGTTCCCCGGGCAGGGGCTGGCGCACCGCCTCGGCAACGCGGTCCAGCAGCCCGGTGCGGTCGAGCCGCAGCCGCGCCGTGCCCGGCACGAACAACCCGTCGGCGGGCAGCCGCACCTCCAGCCGTCGCCCGGGGGCGACGATCTCCACCTTGTCGACCGCGACCACCGAGGCGAACAGGTCGCCCAGGGTGTCGAGACGCTGCACCGCCAGCACGGTGCCGGAACGCGACGCCACGGGGTCGCGGCCGAACAGGAGGCGGGGGTCGATGGTGAAGCTCTGCTCGACCGACTTCAGCACCGCGCGGGCCCGACGCACGCTGTCGACCGAGATGGCGTTGAGAACGATGAAGAAGGCCAGCAGCAGCAGGAACAGGGACAGGTAGAGCAACATCCCGGCGTTGCTGGCGAACGGGGCCGTCTTGCCGGGGGTGGTCATGGCGCTCAGTCGAAGCTCGCCAGCAGGCGGTCGATCTCGTCCTGGTCGATCGCGTTGCCGGGCAGCTGGGGGCCGTGCAGCAGGCCGCCGTCGCGGTCGTCCGCGGTGGCGGCGGCGGGGGTGGCGGCCTCCGGGGTGACGGCGTGCCGCGCCTCCTCGCCGAACGCCACGAGCAGGGCGTCGACGTGGGCCTCGATGTGCTTGAGCGTCCGCACCACCTTGGTGATGCGCTGGCCGGTGATGTCCTGGAAGTTGCAGGCCTCGTAGATCGCCGTGACCGCGTCGTTGAGCTTCGCCGCCTGCGCCGGGTCGATGGCGCCAGCGACCGCGCCGATGGTGTCGCAGGCGTCGAAGATCGCGAAGGTGGCCTTCTCGGTGGCGCCGACGACGGCGTCCAGCTCGTCGGTGGCGGTGGGGATGTGCTGGTCGCGGATGTCGTTGGGCCGCAGCGTCGCCAACTCCGCCTTGGCGTCGTGGATGTAGCGGGCCAGCCCCTCCAGCTCCTTGTAGAGGCGGAGGTCGTCGGCCGACATGTCGCCACCCAGGCTGGACAGCACGCTGTGGACGATGTCCGCCACCTCGTCCCGGCTCAGCGGTTGCATGGCTTCCGTCCGCGCGGCGTCGAGCCGCTGGCGCAGCATCTTCTGATCGGAGAACGACGAGGCGTGGGGTGTCTGCATGGCGCGGGTCCGGCGGTCCAGAGAAGCGGTGGCGGCGCGTCGGTCGCGCCGTTCCGCGGCGCCCCGACCTGCCGGGGACGGCCGAACGACTCGCGGCCTGCGCCCGAGGGTCACCCTAGGGACTTTCGGTTAATCGCCCCTTAACGTCCTGGAATCCGGCGAGTCGCCGCGGCGGGAGAGACCAATCGGCAACACTGCTGCCCCAGGGCCGCGGTGCTACTGCGGCAGCGCCGGCAGGACCCGCCGCTCCACCAGGGCCGCGGTGACCTCCTTCGCCTTGAGCGGGTCCATCGCGGCGAGAATGGGCGCGGTCTTGCTTTCCTTCATGCGCTGGACGACGTCGAGGAGGACCGGCATGTCCAGCTCCTCGAAGATGCGGGCGGCGTCCTTGGGCTTCATCGTCTCGTAGATCTTGACGAGGCTGTCGAGCTGCGCGCTCTGGCGGTCGTCGCCGACCTTGAGCAGTCCCTGGATGTCGGTGCGCACCTTCTCCAGCTCCTGGAGCTTCTGGTCGATGCGGGTCTCGGCGGCGGTCAGCAGCGCCTCGCGCTGCTCCAGGTCCTTGGTCCGCCGCTCGATCTCGGCCCGTCGTTCGGCCAAGGCCTGAAGCACCTCCTGGGCGTTGACCGGCCCCAGCGGTTCGTCGGTGGCCCCGGCGGCGGGGGCCGGCGACGCGGGCGCGGCCGGCTCCGGCGACGCCGGGCTGGTGGCGGCCATCAGGACGCCCTTCGGCGCCCCGGCGGGCGGGGTCGGCGCCTCCGCCAGGGTGACCGGGAACTCGGGCAGGCGGGCGTCGCGGCTGGCGATGCGCCAGAGATCGCCGACCCGCACCCCCAGCATGAGCACGGCGGCGAAG
Organism: Azospirillum sp. NS33; assembly: GCF_059703765.1. Lineage (NCBI taxonomy): Bacteria > Pseudomonadati > Pseudomonadota > Alphaproteobacteria > Rhodospirillales > Azospirillaceae > Azospirillum > Azospirillum sp. NS33. The sequence continues at coordinate 3,880 of NZ_BAAKJB010000023.1, forward strand.
ATGGTCAGCGGCAGCAGCCGGGGACGGAAGCCGCGGATGCGCGCGCCCAGGCGGTGGTGCAGCGGAGGGCGCTTCACCGCCGGCCTGCGACGCCCCGCCTTGCCCTTGGCCTTGGCCTTTGCGGTGCCCGTGCCCTTGGCCGGCAGCCCCTTGCCGGGGCCGGCCGCGACGGCGGGCGGGCGGGCGGCGCCGCGCCCGGCGGAGGGCGATGCGGACGGCGAACCGGGGGGCGGGGTGGCGACGACGGGCATGGCGGTTCTCAGCGACGATTCTCAAGGGCGCGCAGCAGTTCGCGCTCGGCGCGCGACAGGTTCTCCTCGCCCTCGCGGGGCGCGTCGTCGGCCGCGGGCTCTCCGCCACGGCGCGACGGCGCCGGTTCCCCGCCACGGCGCGGCGGGGCCGGCGCCGGCTCGTCACCGATGATCTCGGCGTCGTGGGGCCGGAAGATCGCCGCCGCCGCGGCCGCCGCGGCCGGGCGCACGACGACACCGCCGCCCGACCCCCGCCCGATCGGCGCCGGCGGCGCCCCGGTGGCCGGCGGCGCGGCGAAGGCGGATGCGGGGAACGATGCGCCCGGGCCCGGCGGTCGCGCGGGACGCTCGCCGTGGCCGATGCCGCCCATGCGGTTGGCCAGGGCGTCGCCCGCCTCGATCATGAACTGGAGCTCGTCGCGCAGGGCGGCGGCCTTCTCGACGGTGCGCTGGAGCCCCTCGCCGGTGTCGGCGGCGGTGCGCTTCATGCCACGCACGCCCAGCTCGGCCTTCTCCATGGCGTCGTTGAGTCCGGCGATGAGGCCGGCCATCTCCGATCGGCTGTCGCGCAGGCGCACGATCTGCTTGTTGAGGATGATGGCGTAGGCGATGGTCGCCACCAGCAGGCCGACCAGGACGAGGTCGAGCACCAGGGACACGGTGGGGCTCATAGGCGCATGACCTCCTGCTTGGGCAGTTCCTTCTCGATCCGCACGGCGATGTGGCCGCCCTTGCGTCCCATCCGCCCCTGGAACATCGAGACGTCACCGCAGCGCAGCTCGATCGCCCCGTCCGGGGTCGCGTTAAGCAGGATACGCGTGCCGACGCGCCAATTCAGCACATCGTGCAGGGTCATCGTCACTTCGTCGAGCACCGCCGCGATGTCGACGTCGGTGACCAGCAGCTCCGACGCCAGGTGGGTTTCCCAGATGCTGTCGCGGCCGAACTTCTCGCCCATGAACATCTGCAGCAGCAGCTCGCGCACCGGCTCCAGCGTGGCGTAGGGGATCATCAGCTCCAGCCGGCCGCCGCGATCCTCCATGTCGATGCGCAGCTTGACCAGCACCGCGGCGTTGGCGGGCCGCGCGATGGTGGCGAAGCGCGGGTTGGTCTCCAGCCGGTCGAAGCGGAAGGTCACCGGCGACAGCGGGTCGAAGGCGGCGGAGAGGTCCGACAGCACCACGTGGACCATGCGCTCCACCAGATTGCGCTCGATGGTGGTGTAGGGGCGGCCCTCGATGCGCATGGCCGCGGTGCCGCGCCGGCCGCCCAGCAGCACGTCGACGATCGAGTAGATCAGCGCCGAATCGACGACCATCAGGCCGTAGTTGTCCCACTCCTCCGCCTTGAACACCGACAGCATGGCCGGCAGCGGGATGGAGTTGAGGTAATCGCCGAAGCGCACCGAGGAGATTTGGTCGAGGCTGACCTCGACGTTGTCGGAGGTGAAGTTGCGAAGGCTGGTCGACATCATGCGGACCAGGCGGTCGAAGACCACCTCGAGCATGGGCAGGCGCTCGTAGTTGACGAGCGCCGAGTTGACCAGGGCCATGATGCCCGAGTTGTCGCCGTCGCCGCCGGCGCCCTGGTCGAAGCCGAGCAGGCTGTCGATCTCGTCCTGGTTGAGAACCCGCGTCGAGCCGCCCGGCGCCGGGTCGCCCATGTCGCCGCTGTCCTCGGCCAGCGCGGCCCATTCCGCGGCCAGCCGCTCCTCTTCGCTCAGCTCCTCCGGATTGCTCATGCGCGCTCTCCGCCCCCCGTCACTGGACCAGCATTTCGCGGAACAGGACGTCCTTCACCTTGACCGGGTGGGCCGACGCGCTGATGCGCATCAGCAACTCCTGGCGCAGCCGGTACATGCCGGCCGACCCCTTCAGGTCCTCCAGCCGCAGTTCGCGCAGGTAGACCTGGAAGTTGTCGACGATGCGCGGCAGCACGTGCTCGATGGCGGGAATATCCTCCGGCTTCGCCACCTGGATCGAGATCTTGATCTTCAGGAACGCCGGCCGCCGCCCGGTGCTGTTGAGGTTCACCAGCATGTCCGGGAGGTCGTAGAAGATCGGCGCCGCCAGGGGATCGGCGTGGCCCTCCTCCGGCGGGTGGTCGCCGGCGCCCTCCTCCGCGTGCTCGGCCTCGCCGCCGCCCAGCAGCATGTCGAGGACACCGGAAAAGTAGATCCCCGCACCGGCGCCGATCAGCAGCACCAGGGGCAGGATCACGAACAAGACAAGCTTCTTGCCGCTGAACTTCTTGCGCGGCAGGCCTTCGGAAAGGCCGCCGTCATCCACATCCGCGCTCATGAGAATCCGTTGTGCGCCACAGAGACAAACAGGCCGAACCGGCACGTCCCAAACTACTTTGGGATAGTTAACAACTCCTTTCGGTTGCCGTTTGCCACCGCAACCCGCCTGGCGGACCGGCCGGCGGACGTGCCGTGGCGGAGGGTCAGCGGCACGGATCTTGATGGACGGCGGCCACCCGGACTCCGTCCGGGCACCGCGCCGCCGTGCGCGCCCCACCCCGCGCGCCGGAGCGCCGCGGCGACCGGGACGCTTGTGCCGGGTTCGCGCGGCAGGGGACGCCGGCCCCGGGGCAGGAATTGCCGGGCACCGGGTGCCGGGTCCGCGCCGGTGCCCGTCCCGGCCCGGCGACGGGCCGGCGGAACGGCGCCAAAGCCGCATGACGCCTCACTTGGCACGCCGGCTGCAAAGCTGTCGGCGCCGGTCGCGGAGGGCCGCACCGGCAACCAAGTCGCAAGAGGCCGCCGATGGAAAACTCGATCTACGTCGCCCTGTCGCGCCAGACCGCGCTGCGCCGCCAGATGGACGTGGTGGCGAACAACGTCGCCAACATGAACACCAACGGCTTCAAGCAGCAGCGCGTGCTGTTCACCGAGTTCCTCGAGCGGCCGGCCATGCACGAGCAGGTCAGCTTCGTCCAGGACCGCGCCGTGGTGCGCGACCTGCGGCCGGGTGCGCTGATCTCCACCGGCAACGACCTCGACCTGGCCCTGACCGGCCCCGGCTACTTCACCGTCGACACCGCGGCGGGCCAGCGCTACACCCGCGCCGGCGGGTTCGGGCTGAACGACACCCGCCAGATCGTCGACGGCGGCGGCCTGCCGGTCCTCGACGACGCCGGCCAGCCGCTGACCCTCCCCGCCGGCACCACCACCGTCAAGGTCGCCGGCGACGGCACGGTGTCCACCGAGCTGGGCCCCATCGGCCGCCTCAACATCGTGACCTTCCCCGACGAGCAGCTGATGACCGAGGTCGGCGGCGGGCTCTACGTCAGCGACCAGGAGCCGGTGCCCGCGCCGCCGGAGACCCGGGTGGCCCAGGGCATGATCGAAGGCTCCAACGTCAACGCGGTGATGGAGATGACCTCGATGATCGAGGTGTCGCGCCAGTACCAGCAGGCCCAATCGATGATCACCACCGAGCACGAGCGCATGCGGACCGCCATCCAGCGCCTCGGCCGCGCCGTCTGATCCACGAAGAGCAAGGGAACGACCAGCCATGCGCAGCCTCGCCATCGGTGCCACGGGAATGCTGGCCCAGCAGATCAACGTGGAGACCATCTCCAACAACATCGCCAACGCGACGACCACCGGCTTCAAGAAGCAGCGGGCCGAGTTCCAGGACCTGCTCTACCAGAACTTCCGTCGCATCGGCTCGACCTCGTCGGATGCCGGCACCATCGTGCCGACCGGGGTGCAGATCGGCGCCGGCGTGCGGGTCGCCGCCATCGGCCGGCTGATGGAGCAGGGCAACCTCAACGTCACCGACAACAAGCTCGACGTGGCGGTGAACGGCTCCGGCTATTTCCAGGTGCTGCTGCCCAGCGGCGACACCGCCTACACCCGAGCCGGCAACTTCAAGCTCTCGCCCGACGGGATTATCGTCACCGCCGACGGCTACCAGGTGCAGCCGGCGATCACCATCCCGGCCGAGGCCGTGGACGTGGCGATCAACCCGTCGGGCGAGGTTCTGGTGAAGCTGGACGGCCAGGTCGACAGCCAGAACGTCGGCCAGATCCAGCTCGCCACCTTCGCCAACTCCGCCGGTCTCGAGGCGGTCGGCGACAACCTGTTCATGCAGACCCCGGCGTCCGGCGAGGCGGTCGCCGGGGTGCCCGGCGCCCCCGGTTTCGGCCGGGTGGTCCAGGGCGCGCTGGAGACCTCCAACGTCAACATCGTGCAGGAGATCACCACCCTGATCTCGGCCCAGCGCGCCTACGAGATGAACTCCAAGATCATCAAGACCACCGACGAGATGATGCAGCAGGCCAGCCAGCTTCGCTGACGCCGGCACGAGCTAGGGAGCCCCCGCCATGATCCGCACCGCCGCCGCCCTCCTCCTCGGCACCGCCCTCGCCCTCGCGCCGCTGGCCGCCGCCGCCGCGCAGCCGGCGGACGCCCTCCAGCCGGCCGCCGCGGTCTACGGCACGACGCACGCCGAGGCCGCGCTGACCGACGCGCTGGCCGGCCAGATCCCGGTCGGCCGCATCCAGCTGCAGCTGGACGCCCGCGCGGTGGAACTGCGCGCCCCGGCGGGGACCGCCCCGGCCGGCGGGCTGGTGGTGGAGAACCTCTACTACAGCCCGGTCGGCGGCCGCTTCGCGGCGGAGCTGGTGATCCCCGGCTCGCAGCCCCAGGTGCGCCTGCCGGTGGCCGGCCGCGCCTTCGGCGTCGTCGAGGTGCCGGTGCTGGCACGCCGCGTCATGCCGGGCGACACCATCGAAGCCGAGGACGTGGTGTGGACCGAGATCCGCGCCGACTACGCCGGCAGCGACGTCGCCGCCACCGAGGCCGAGGTCGTGGGCATGACGCCCAAGCGCGGCGTCCCCGTCAACCAGCCGGTCCGCCTGCGCGACATCCAGCCGCCGCGCCTGGTCGACAAGGGCTCCATGGTCACCATCACGCTGGTCACCGCCAACCTCTCGCTGACCGCCCAGGGCAAGGCCCTGCAGGACGGCGGCAAGGGCGAGGTGATCCGCGTCGTCAACACCCAGTCGAACCGCATCGTCGAAGCGACGGTCGCCGGTCCCAACGTCGTGGCCGTGGCAAAGCCCGGCTCCGCCCTGTCCTATTGAGGAGAAAGCTCCGATGCCCGCCCCGATCCGCGCCCGCCGCGCCGCCCGCACCCTCGTCCGCGTCGCCCTGCTCGCCACCGTGGCCGCCGGCCTGCCCGCCTGCAACACCATGTCCCGCCTCTCCGACGTCGGCCGGGCGCCGGGCATGACCACCATCCAGGACCCGCAGGCGGTGGCCGGCTACCAGCCCGTGAGCCTGCCGATGCCGACCCCGCTGCCGGCCGAGCGCAACCCGAACTCCCTGTGGCGGACCGGGGCCAAGGCCTTCTTCAAGGACCAGCGGGCCGGCAAGGTCGGCGACATCCTGACCGTGCTCATCGAGATCGACGACCAGGCGCAGATGAACAACCAGACCAACCGGACGCGCAACAACAACGAGGGCCTGGGCCTGCCCAGCTTCTTCGGCTTCGAAAGCCAGCTCGGCGCCATCCTGCCCGACGAGGTCGACCCCGCCAGCCTGGTCGACGCCTCGAGCACCAGCGGCTCCACCGGCCAGGGCGCCATCCGCCGCAACGAGCAGATCGAGCTGAAGGTGGCGGCGCTGGTCACCCAGACCCTGCCCAACGGCAACATGGTCATCCAGGGCCGCCAGGAGGTCCGCGTGAACTTCGAGCGCCGCGACCTGATCATCACCGGCGTGATCCGTCCCGAGGACATCACCGCCCAGAACACCGTCAGCTACGAGAAGATCGCCGAGGCCCGCATCGCCTACGGCGGCAACGGCCAGATCACCGACGTCCAGCAGCCCCGCTACGGCCAGCAGGTGTTCGACATCATCAGCCCGTTCTGATCGCCCTTCCCCGACCTGGGACGTCCTTGCCCGGCAGTGTCTGCCGGGCAACCGGCGTTGGCACGCCCGGCGCCACCGTGCCCCTCCTCCGGCCCCGGCGGGGTGGAGCCAGGTGGGCGGGGTGGGAAGCGGACGGCCCAAAAAGAAAGGGCCCGCCGCGGGACGCGACGGGCCAAGGCTAGGGAAAAACGTTCCGAATTGGACGCACCCAATCGGCACGACGGACACTACCCCGCCGGCGGCGGCTCGGGAAGCGGGGGACGAAAAGCATTCCGCATCCCGGAAAGACCGCCCCCGGGGCAGGCCGCGGCAGCACCGCCCGAGCCCGCCCTCCCCCGGGGGTCCATCCCCCCGGGGCGGCCCCGTCAGTCGTCGCGCTGGGTGCGCTCCATGCGCTCGTGGCGCTCCTGCGCCTCGAGGCTGAGGGTCGCGATGGGCCGGGCGTCGAGGCGGCGCACGCCGATCGGCTCCCCGGTCTCCTCGCAGTAGCCGTAGCTGCGGTCGGCGATCCGCTCCAGCGCGGAGTCGATCTTGGAGATCAGCTTGCGCTCGCGGTCGCGGGTGCGCAGCTCCAGGGCACGGTCGGTCTCCGCCGAGGCGCGGTCGGCGATGTCCGGCTCCTGGATGCCGCCCTCCTGGAGGCTGGCGAGGGTCTCGGTCGACTCCGCCAGCAGTTCCGCCCGCCACCGCAGCAGCTTCTGGCGGAAGTACTCCCGCATCGCGGGGTTCATGAACGGTTCGTCTTCCGACGGCTTGTAGTCCGGTGGCACGAGCGGCGAGGACATCCGAGGGCTTCCAAACTCGATAAGGGTAGTCAAAGCGGCGCGGAGTATATGTATGGCGGGGCTGCGCCGCAACCCTGGCGAACGACGATGCGCTGCGGGGAAAATGCCTCGGAAACGGCGGCGAACATGACCATTGCGTGACCGCGGGCGGGTCTGGCCCGGTCAGGGCTGGAGCTTGGCCAGCTCAACCTGGGCGCGCAGGTCGATCTCGTCGAGGATCTCGGCGAGGTGGGGATCGTCGACGTGGACCTTGCGGGTCTGGACGATGTGCGACAGCTCCATCACCTTGTCCCGCGGCAGGACGCCGGCCAGGATGGCGTGACGGATCTCATCCATCTTGTCGAGCATCTCCTGGGCGCGCATCTTGCCGCGCGAGGCCCGGGCCGTCGCGTCGTCGACCTCCTGCAGGGCCAGCACACCGGTCACGCCGTGCACACCCGCCGTCCCGGAGACGCCCTGGGCGGGCGCGGCCTCGCCGTCGTTGGTCAACTGCTTGGCGAACGTGCCGCCGCCGGTCCCGTCGGACCGGCCGGTGCGCCGCACCGACGCGTTGCCGCGAAGATTGCCGGGGCCTTCGACTTTCATGATCTGCGCAACCGATCTCGCTGAAACGCGGATATAAAATGGTGGATAAACCTTAACATCCGGTCAAGGGTTGCCGCAATCGGGCAATTTTTGCCGGTCCGGCAAGTCGTCGCCGCGGGAGATGGCAAGGGATTGAGGCAAAACGCCGGCGATTTCGGCGGGGACTCACCCTTTTTTGCTGTGGGTCGGCCGCCGCCGGGACTGGCACGGGGTTCGCATGGAAGCGGGCGACCCTTCGTTCGAGCAGGACCGCCATGATGACCGATCCGATCCTCCGCCTGCTGCGCTTCTCCGGCCGCGCCCTGTGCGCGCTGGGTGTCGCCGCGGCGCTGGCGCTTCCGCTGCCGGCCGGCGCGGCGTCGGCCCGCATCAAGGACGTCGTCGACGTCGAGGGCGTGCGCGACAACATGCTGATCGGCTACGGCCTGGTGGTCGGCCTGAACGGGACCGGGGACAGCCTCAACAACTCCCCCTTCACCGAGCAGAGCCTCACCGGCATGCTCGAGCGCATGGGGGTGAACGTGCGCGGCGCCAACCTGCGCACCAAGAACGTGGCCGCCGTGATGGTGACCTCCACCCTGCCGCCCTACGCCGCCCAGGGCACGCGGATCGACGTCACGGTCAGCGCCATGGGCGATTCCAAGAGCCTGCTGGGCGGCACCCTCCTGGTGACCCCGCTGCTGGGCGCCGACGGCGAGGTCTACGCCGTGTCCCAGGGGCCCATCGCGGTCTCCGGGTTTTCCGCCCAGGGCCAGGGCGCCAGCATCACCCGCGGCGTACCGACCTCGGGGCGCATCGCGTCGGGCGCGCTGGTGGAACGGGAGATCGAGTTTTCCCTGGCGGAGCTGCCGGTGCTGCGCCTGTCGCTGCGCAACCCCGACTTCACCACCGCCCAGCGCGTCGCCACCGCGATCAACACCCAGCTCCGCGGCAACCTGGCCCAGGCCACCGACCCTTCCTCGGTGCTGTTGACCGTGCCCAACGCACGGCGCGGCGACGTGGTCGGCCTGATCACCGAGATCGAGCAGCTCCAGGTCATCCCGGACCAGGTCGCCCGCGTCATCGTCGACGAGAAGTCGGGCGTCATCGTCATGGGCGAGAACGTGCGGATCTCCACGGTGGCCATCGCCCAGGGCAACCTGACCATCCGCATCACCGAGACCCCGCAGGTGAGCCAGCCCGGCCCGTTCAGCGAAGGCGAGACGACGGTGGTGCCGCGCACCGACATCCAGGTCGACGACCAGTCCGACCGCCGGCTGGCGGTGATGCCCTCCGGCGTCACCCTGCAGGAGTTGGTACAGAGTTTGAATGCGCTTGGCGTCGGGCCCCGCGACATGATCGCCATCTTGCAGTCGATCAAGGCCGCGGGGGCCCTGCAAGCCGAGATCGAGGTGATCTGATGGACGTCGCCCTGTCCCTTCCCGCCGTCGCCGCGCCCCCCCTCTCGCCCCGTCCGTCGCCGCTGGTGGAGCGTCTGCGCGAGGGTGCCGGCCCCCGCGACCCCGCCGCCGACGAGAGCCGCATCGACCCCGCCAAACGCGAGCAGATCCGCCGCAAGGCGAACGAGTTCGAGGCGATGTTCATCGGCCAGATGCTGTCGCCGCTGTTCGAGAGCGTGGCGGTCGACGACCAGTTCGGCGGCGGCAAGGGCGAGGAGATGTTCCGCGGCCTGCTGGTGCAGGAATATGGCAAACAGATGATGTCGCGCGGCGGCTTCGGCCTCGCCGACCAGGTGTACCGCGAACTGCTGCGCGCACAGGAGGTGTCCCATGGACAAGGTTGACGTCCGCTTCCCCGCCCGCCGGCCGGCGGCCGACGGGGCCACCCCGGCTCCGGCTCTGCCCAGGACGGCGGAGGAACGGGCCACCGCGCTCGCCGGCCTGATGGAGCGGCTGACCACCCATCTCGACCGCGAGACGGCCGCCGTCCAGGGGCGCCTCAGCGCCGCGACGGTGGCGGCGCTGGCCAAGGACAAGCAGCCGATGGTGCTGGTCTACGAGGAGGTGTCGCGCCTGCTGCGGATCGATCCGGAGGGCATGCGCAGCCTGCCGGAGGCGCTGAAGCGCCGGCTCGGCGACGCCACCCGTGCCCTGCAGGCCAGCGCCGCCGCCAACGCCGAGTCCCTGCGGGTGACCAACGCCGCCCAGCAGACGCTGGTCGACACCGTGGTCGGCGCCGTCAACCGCGCCCGCCAGGCCCAGCCGGGCGTCGCCTACGGCCCCGCCGGGCCGGTGCGCGGCCACGGTCCGGCGACCCGCGGCTATGGCCCGGCGTCGCACGGGCCCGGGACGTCGGCGACGCTCAACACCCGGCTCTGACACCCCCGCCGTCGGCCGGTCGCCGCGCCGGTCCCGGTCCCGGTCCCTCACCGGGCCGCCATCGTGCGGCCCGTCCTTTTGCCCGGCCGCCATCGTGCGGCCCGTCCTTTTGCCCGGCCGCCATCGTGCGGCCCGTCCTTTTGCCCGGCCGCCCGCGTGCGGCCCGCCCTTTTTTCCCGGTCCCGGCAAGAACGCCCTCGCCGACCCGGTCGTTTTTGCCGCCCCGCGGCCCGATCCCCGGCATCCGCCCCGCGGCGGAGTTTGGCCCGGGACTTGCTACAGGATCGGTCGAGAGCACAGCGGTCACCCAACCAGGAACACGACCCATGGATATCCGGTCCATTTTCCCGTCCGCCCCGATCGACACCGCCGGCCCGACCGCGCCGACGGCCCAGACGGACGACATGTTTGCCAAGATGATGGACCGGCTGATGGCTCAGGCGGCGGACCGCAAGCGCGACGCCGCCCGCGCCGAATCCGCCCGCGCCGAATCCGCCCGCGAGCCGGTCCGGCCCACGGCAGCCGACCGTCCCCCGGTGCGGGCCGCCGTCGACGACGCCCCGCCGCCCCGCGAGGCGCCGCCGGCCGCCGAGCACAAGGCGCCGGTGCCGGAGCGCAAGGCCGAGGCGGCGCGGCGCGACGAGCCGCCCGCCGCCACACCGGCCAAGGCCGACCCGCCGGCGCGCCCCGCCGCCAAGGACGACGCCAAGCCCCCGCACGCCGACGCGGCGAAGGCGGATGGCGCGGCCGCCGATGGCGCCGCCGCCGACACCGGCTCCGACACCGCCGCCGCAGCCACCGATGACGCCGATACGACCGCCGGGACGGAGGCCGAGGCCAACGGGTCCGACGCGTCGGGCGACGGCGCCGAGGCCGACCCCGAGGGCGAGGGCGAGACCGGAGCCGGCGGCGACGGCACGGAGACCGATCCCCTGGTGGCGCTGCCCGACGGCACGCCGCCCGACGCCACGCTGCCCGACGCCACGCTGGCGAACGGCACGCCGACCGACGCCACGGCGGCCCTGGGCGCCACGGCGGCGGACGGCGCGCCCGCCGGCGCGGACGCCGCGGAGGCCGCCGCGACCGACGACGCCGCCGCCACCACGACCGGCGCGACCGACGCCACCGCCGGCACCACCCCGGCCGCCGACGCGGCCGCCGACGCGGTCGTCCAGGACGACGGCCTCGGGGCCGTCGCCGCCGGCCCCGGAGCCGCGGCCGGCGCCGCGACCCCGGGTGCGTCCGGCACCGACGGCGTCGCCGCGGCGACGCCCGGCGGTGCCATCGACGGGGCCGACGCCGTCGCCGGGCGCACCGTGGCCGCCGCGGGCGATCCGTCGGCCGACACGCTGCCCACCGAGGAGGACGCCGACCTCCCCGACTCGCTCACCGAGCTGGCCACCGAGGCCGCACGCAAGAAGTCCGAGAGCGCCTCGAACGGCGCGGGCAGCGGCACCGGCGACGGCGCCGGTGACGGCCAGGGCCAGGCCCAGCAGCAGGCCACGGGCGGTGCCGAGACGCGCACCTCCGGCGCCACCGCGGCGGCGGCGGCGAAGGACGCGCTGGCGGCCCTGACGCCGGCCGGCGACGCCACGGCCCCGGCCGACGGCGACCCCGCCGGACGCCCGGGCGCCGCCGTCGACCCGGCCCATGGCCCGCTGACGCTCGACGGCCTGCGCGGCCCCGGCGCCGCCGACCCGGCGGGATCGCTGGCCCACCTGCGGGCGACCCGGGGCCATCCCAACGCGCCGCTGGGGGTGCCCGACCAGGTGTCGATGCACATCCAGAAGAACGTCAAGGACGGCAAGGACCAGTTCACCATCAACCTGCGCCCCGACGAGCTCGGGCGGATCGAGATCAAGCTGGAGTTCGCCCAGGACGGCCGGGTCCACGCCGTCGTCGCCGCGGACAAGCCGCAGACCCTGGAGCTGCTGATGCGCGACTCCCGCGGCCTGGAACGGGCCCTGCAGGACGCCGGCCTCAAGGCCGACTCCGGCAGCCTCAGCTTCAACCTGCGCGGCGACGGCAACACCGGCGGTGACGGCGACGACCGCCGCGGCGGCGGCGGCCGCCGTGGCCGCGGCGCCGCCGCGGGCGAGGGGGACGGCGCCGATCTGGCGGCCGCCAGTTACACCCTGACCCTGGCCCCCGGCCGCGTCGATTTCCGCGTCTGACCGCCGCCCCCCGCCCGCCACGCCACCCGCGCCGCCGCCACGCCAGGCCAAAGGACCCGGACCATGAGCATCACCACCGACACCAACCAGTACACCCTGAACCCCTACGGCACGGCCAAGCAGAGCAGCGCCTCGAAGACCGCGGAGAAGGCGGAGACCAAGACCGAGGAGGAGCAGAAGACCGACACCGCGCTCAAGGGGCTCGGTGACAATTTCGAAAGCTTCCTGCGCCTGCTGACCACGCAGATGCAGAACCAGGACCCGCTGAAGCCGATGGACACCAACGAGATGACGAACCAGCTCGTGCAGTTCGCCAACGTTGAGCAGAACATCGCCACCAACAGCCGCCTGGACAAGCTGCTGAAGAGCCAGCAGACCGCGGCGACGGCCAGCAACCTCTCCTACCTCGGCCGCGTCGTGGAGTACGAGGGCGACGTCTTCCCCTACATCTCCGGGATGGAATCGGCCGAGGTGTCCTACGACCTCGACCACGCCGCGGAAACCGTGCGGGTCGACATCCTCGACGCTCAGGGGCGCACCGTCCGCTCCTTCGACGGCACCACCAACGCCGGCGCGAATCCCGTCACCTGGGACTTCAAGGACGACCAGGGCAACGCGGTGCAGCCCGGCAACTACCGGCTCAACGTGGCGCCGCGCGGCAAGACCGAGGACGACACCTTCGACGTGACGACGACCACCTACGGCTACGTCGCCGGCGTCGACTACTCCAAGGACGGGGAACCGATGCTGGCGGTCGCCGAGGACCTGACGATCCCCGTGTCGAGCGTGAAGAAGATCCACTGACGCCGCCGCGGCGATCGGCCGCACCGGCGGCGGCGGCCGTTGCGCGGCGGCGGTGGCCGCCACCGTTTGCGCACCAAGCGTGCGCCGCGCCATACCGGTTGTTTCAAGTCTAAAGCATTAACCCTATCGATTAGGCATTTTTTAAGTGCCTACGGTTACGCTCCCGTCCCAACAGGGCACTAGGAAGTGGTGGAGCGTCCGCGCATGTCATCTCGCGAGCACGAACAGAGCGACGATGGCTCCAGTGGAGCGTTGATCGTCGGTCCCGTTGGCCGTCCCATGAGCGAAGACGACCTGCCGCCACCGGACACCAAGCGTTGGGTGATGCGGCGCAAGGCGGAGGTGGTGGCGGGCGTGCGGTCCGGCCTCATAAGCCTGGAGGAGGCCTGCCGGCGCTACACCCTGTCCGTGGAGGAGTTCCTGTCCTGGCAGCGGCTGATCGACAGCCACGGCATGCGCGGACTGCGCGCCACGCGGCTGCAGGACTACCGCCACAGCGACGCCGACGGCGATCCCGTGGTCGCGCCGCAGCGCCCGCGCGTGATGAACGGCCCCGCCGGATAGGACCGCCCGGCGCCCCACCCCCGCCCGCCGCCGCGAAGCCGCCGCTTCGCGGCGTTTTTGATTCGGCCCCGGCGGGGTGCCCGGCGCCGTGGGCTGACGCATCGCAATGCCCGCCGCGCGCGACCCGCTATGCTGGACCGCGACTCCCGTCCTCGCAACGCCACGGAGACCGGCCATGGAATCGACCACCGACACCCTCAAAGCCCTCGCCCTGCTCGTCGTCGCCCTGGGGGCCATCGTCGGCAGCCTGCTCGTCGACCCCGCCTGGACGGTGTGGCTGGTGGTCCTGCTGACCGCGCTCAACGGCGCCGTCCTGGTGAAACTGACGCTGATCCCCAAGAAGGGCTGAGCGGGGCGGCCCGGGGGCCTTCCGTCGACCCCGCGGGGGTGTGGTAGGGTGCCCCATCGCACCGCCGCCCCCACGGGAGTCGCCATGCCTTCGCCGTCCGCCGCTCCACGCCTCCGGGTCCCGACGGCCCGCGCCCCCGTCCCGCCGGCGGGTCCCGGGAGGGCGCCATGGCGGGGGTGACCGGGGTGCGGCCGTCGGGCCTGCCGAATCACATCGACGCCCTGCTGATGGACCCGGACGGCCGGCTCTACGGCGACACCTGGCAGGCCGAGCCCGGCATCACCGGGCAGCCGGTGGCCCTGACCTACAGCTTCCTCCAGGCCGCGCCGGACTACGCCACGGCGTACGGCATCGCGGACGTGCGCGCCATGTCGGAGGCGCAGATGGCGGCGGCACGGGAGGCGCTGGGACTGTGGGCCGCGGTCGCCAACGTCACCGTCACCGAGGTGGCGACGGGCGGCGACATCGCCTTCGGCACCGCCGGCACCGGCCCCTCGGGCTTCGCCTTCGCGCCGGGCGACTGGAGCGGAGCCGGCGACGTCTACCTCAACCACACCGTCGGCGACAACACCACGCCCATCGCCGGCTACACCGCCTACCGCCGGCTGATCCACGAGACCGGCCACGCCCTCGGCCTCAAGCACCCCGGCCCCTACGACGTCAACGAGGCGCCCTACCTGCCCACCGCCCAGGACAATTTCCAGTACACGATCATGTCCTACAGCGGCCATCCGACGACCGGCTACCAGCCGACCACCCCCCAGCTCTACGACGTCGCGGCGATCCAGTACCTCTACGGCGCCAACACGGCGACCCGCAGCGGCGACGACACCTACGTCTTCAGCGCCACCGAGGAGCAGGTGCTGACGGTGTGGGACGGCGGCGGCCTCGACCGTTTCGATCTGTCCAACCAGTCCGTCGCCCTGTGGGTCGACCTGCGCGACGGCCATTTCAGCAGCGTCGGGGTGGAGCGCGACGGGTCGCCCAGCGAGGCCAACATCGCCATCGCCTTCGGCGCCACCATCGAGAACGCCACCGCCGGGGCCGGCGCCGACACGGTGTTCGGCAACGACGGCGCCAACGCGCTGCGGGGCAACGCCGGGGCCGACCTGCTGTCGGCGCTGGACGGCGCCGACGTGGTCTACGGCAACTGGGGGGCCGACCGGCTCTACGGCAACGGCGGCGCCGACACCCTGTTCGGCGGCCAGGGCGACGACCTCGCGGCCGGCGGCCAGGGCGACGACGTGGTCTACGGCAACCTCGCCGGCGACGTGCTGTGGGGCGGCGACGGGGCCGACACCCTGTTCGGCGGCCAGGGCGACGACGTGCTCGACGGCGGGACGGGCGACGACGCGCTGGCCGGCAACCTCGGCAACGACGCGCTGACCGGCGGCGCCGGGGCCGACCGCTTCCTGGTGGGGGCCGGCACCGGCGACGACACGGTGACCGATTTCGACGCGGCGGCCGGCGACCGCCTGGACCTCCTGCCCGGCCAGGCCTGGACGGTGAGCGCCACCGCCGCCGGGGCGCGGGTGGAGCTGGCCGGCGGCAGCGTCACCCTGCAGGGCGTCGACGCCGCCCAGGTCACCCAGGGCTGGTTCGTTTAAGCAGGCTCACCGGACCCCGCCCATGGCTGGGCGGCGTTCGGAATACCTGCCTTAGGGCGGGCCGCCGTCAGCCGGCGCCGCGCGCCGCCTCGGCGATCACGGCGGCGACCGCGCGGGGCTGCGACAGGTGGGGGCAGTGGCCGGCCGCCACCTCCACCGCGCGGGCGCCGATTCGCGCCGCGGTGTCGCGCAGGAAGGCCGGCGGCAGCATGCGGTCGTCGGCCGCGACCACGCACCACGACGGCTTGGTCCGCCACGCCGCGGCGGTGACCCGGGTGCGGAAGCACTGGGCGTTGCACGGCCCCTGAACCGCGGCGAGGATGGCCAGCTCGCCCGCCGGCAGGTCGTGGGCGAAGGTGCGGGCGAAGTTCTCCGGCGTCAGGTGGAGGTAACCGGCGGTGTCCACCGACACCGCCGACAGGCCGGGCGAGGCCGGATAGCCCTTCAGGGTGTCGTTGGGCGACTGGCCGGCGTCGGGGGCGAAGGCGGCGACGTAGACCAGGGCGGAGACCTTGTCCTGGCCGCCGATCTGGGTGATGACCGCACCGCCCCAGGAGTGCCCGACCAGGACCACCGGGCCGCGCGCCCGGTCGATGGCGCGCTGTGCATGCGCCGCGTCCTCGTCCAGCGCGGTCAGCGGGTTCTGCACGGCGTGGACGTCGAGCCCCTCGGCGCGCAGCAGCGGGATGACCCGGTGCCAGGCGGAGCCGTCGGCGAAGGCGCCGTGGACGAAGATGACGGACGCGGCCTGGGCCATGGCGGGAGCTCCGGACGGTGGTGGGATGTGGGGGGGGGGACGGACGGCGTCCGTCAAAGCACAGGGCGCCGGTCCCGTCCAGCCCTCGGAACGGGATTTTCCTCTGCGCGGAAGGCGCTGCCCGGCGCCACGGGAATGTGTATCGTGCCGGTGCGGCGGGCGCGCCGCGCCGAGGCCGCCGCCGGCGGCCGGCCTCACGCCAGACTTCAGACAGGAGACCCGTTGATGACCGCCTTGACGATCACCGCCGGCCCGTTCGTGTACGACGCCGTCCTGGAAACCGCGAAGGCGCCGGAGACCTGCGCCGCCTTCCTGCGCAACCTGCCCTTCGAGAACAAGGTGGTGCACGTGCGCTGGAGCGGCGAGGGCGTGTGGATCCCGCTGGGCGACATGGACTTCGCGGTGGGCTATGAGAACCACACCAGCTACCCCGCCCCGGGCCAGTTCATCCTCTATCCCGGCGGGATCAGCGAGACCGAGATCCTGCTGGCCTATGGCGGCGTGCACTTCGCGTCGAAGATGGGCCAGCTCGCCGGCAACCACTTCATCACCCTGACCTCGGGCCTGGAGACCCTGCCGGAGCTCGGCCGGCTGGCCCTGTGGGAGGGCGCCCAGTCCATCCGCTTCGAGCTGGCCTGACGGTCGCCGCGGCGCCGGCCCCCCGGGCTGGCGCCGCGCCTTGGATCGGTCCCGGCGCCGGTGCCGTCAGGCCCGGGCGCAGACCCATCAGTCACGCCCGTCGAAGAGCGCCGCCGTTTGATCGTCCGGTGCATCGAAATCAGGCGCGATGCAGGTGATCCCCAAGGACCCGGCCGGTTCACGCCGGCGCATCTTCTGGGGCAATGGAACCAGCTTGGCCAGCGGAACACCGTTCTTGGCGATGATGATCTCCTCGCCCGCCGCCGCCCGATCCACCAAACCCGACAGATACGCCTTCGCCTCGCGCAAACCGACCTGTTCCATCGGCCCCCTCCGGCTGACGTCCATGAGATGACGGCACTTGCCACATGAGCCCGACCCGTGGGTCGAAGTCGGTCCAGATGAGGTCGCCGGCGTCGGGCTCATAGGTCACGGCGCGACATCCTCGCGGCCGATCTCCGGTCCCCAGTCGAAGGCCTCGCGCATGGCGTCCGGCGACACGCCGACCAGCAGATCGTCAAGGTTGTAGCGCGGACGCTCGGTCCGGATGACGATCCGGTCGCCCTCCGCCTCGATCTCGACGCGCCCACCCTCGGCCAGTCCAAAACGGGCCGCGATGTCCTTGGGAATGCGAAGTCCGAGGCTGTCGCCCCAACGGGCAAGGAATACCTGCACGCTCACCCCCCAACGATACCCTGCGGATATCCTATATTTGGCAAGGCACAGCCAGCAAGCAACCGGCACGGAAAGTGCCGCTTCCATGTCCCAGACGAGCACCCCCGCCCCGCATGCGATGCGACGGCCGCACAACGCGAAAAGCCCGGCACATGGCCGGGCTTCGCGACAGCGTCGGAACGCTTGGGGTGGCGATGGTGGGTGCACAAGGACTCGAACCTTGGACCCGCTGATTAAGAGTCAGCTGCTCTACCAACTGAGCTATGCACCCGGCGCCACCGGTCCCGCCGGCGGGTGGCCCGCCCGGCGAGGACGGCGGTATAGCAAAGGGCGTCCGGCGTGTCGACAGGAAAGTGACACATCCCCGGACGCCCCTCTCCGCCTCCCTACTCCGCCGCGCAGACCAGCGCCCGGCCGGTCGCACCGGCGGAGGCGCTGGCGTTGGCCGGGACCGCGGCGGCGGCCGACGGCACCTCGACCCGGTACCAGGCGGCGTAGAGGGCCGGCAGGAAGAACAGGGTCAGCACCGTGGCCCCGGCCAGCCCGCCCATGATGGCGACCGCCATCGGCCCCCAGAACACGCTGTGGGTCAGCGGCACCATGGCCAGGATGGCCGCCGCCGCGGTCAGCACGATGGGGCGGGAGCGCCGCACCGTGGCCTCGACGATGCCCGACCAGCGGCTGGCGCCGGCGCGCACGTCCTGCTCGATCTGGTCGACCAGGATGACCGAGTTGCGCATGATGATCCCGGCGAGCGCGATCACCCCGAGCATCGCCACGAAGCCGAAGGGCATGCCGGAGATCAGCAGCGCGGCGGTGACCCCGATCAGCCCCAGCGGCGCCGTCAGCAGCACCAGGGCGAGGCGCGAGAAACTCTGCAGCTGGATCATCAGCGTCACCACCATGATCAGCAGCATGACCGGCAGCATGGCGTTGATCGAGCCCTGACCCTTGGCGCTCTCCTCGATGGCGCCGCCCATGACGATGGCGTAGCCGGCGGGCAGGCCGGCGCGCAGATCCTCCAGGGCCGCGTCGACCCGCTGGCTGACCACCGGCGCCTGCAGCCCGCCGGTCACGTCGGCCTTCACCGTCATGGTGGTGTCGCGCGAGCGCCGCCACAGCACCGGCTCCTCCATCTCGTAGCGCGGCACCGCCACCTGGCCCAGCGGCACCGTGCCGCCGTCGCCGGTGCGGATCACCAGGTCGTCGAGCCGTGCCAGGTCGAGCCGCTCGGCCGCGGGGGTGCGGACGACCACGTCGATCAGCTCCGTCCCCTCGCGGTAGCGGGTGACGGTGATGCCGCCCAGCAGCATCTGCAGCCCCTCCGACAGGTCCTGGCGGGTCACCCCCAGGGCGCGCGCCTTGGCGGCGTCGATCTCCAGGCGGACGCTCTGCGCGCGCTCGCCCCAGTCGAGATGGACGTTGGCGAGGTTGGGGTCGGCGCGCATGCGGTCGCGCACCGCGTCGGCGACGGCGCGCAGCGCCGTGGGGTCGCTGCCGCTGACCCGGAACTGCACGGGGTAGCCGACCGGCGGGCCGTTCTCCAGGCGGCTGACCCGGACGCGCGCCGCGGGGAAGGCGTCGGCGCGGGCCTCCAGGTCGGCGACCACCGCCTCGCGCGCCTCCAGGTCGGTGGTCATCACCACGAACTGGGCGAAGTTGGCGGTGGGCAGCTGCTGGTCCAGCGGCAGATAGAAGCGCGGCGCCCCGGCGCCGGTGTAGGCGGTCCAGTGGGCCACCCCCTCCTCGGCGGCCAGGATCTCCTCCATCCGCGCGACCTCGCCGGCGGTGGCGGCGAAGGACGCGCCCTCGGCCAGGCGGATGTCCACCAGCAGCTCGGGGCGGCTGGCCGACGGGAAGAACTGCTGCTGCACCAGGCCGAACCCCGCCACCGAGAGGGCGAAGACCCCGGCGGTGGCGGCGATCACGCTCCAGCGCCGGCGCACGCAGGCGGTCACCGCGCGGCGCAGCAGGCGGTAGATCCGGCCGTCGTAGACGTCGTGGCCGGCCTCCCCGTGCCCGGCATGGGCGCGCTTGGGCACCGGCAGCAGCACGTAGCCGAGATAGGGCGTGAAGACGACCGCCACCACCCAGGACAGCATCAGCGACAGCCCGACCACCCAGAAGATGGAGTTGGTGTACTCTCCGGCCGCCGAGCGGGCCAGCCCGACCGGCACGAAGCCGGCCGCCGTGACGACGGTGCCGGTCAGCATGGGAAAGGCGGTGGAGGTCCAGGCGAAGGCACCGGCCTGGAGGCGGTCCCAGCCCTGCTCCATCTTCACCACCATCATCTCCACGGCGATGATGGCGTCGTCCACCAGCAACCCCAGGGCGATGATCAGCGCGCCCAGCGAGATGCGCTGGAGGTCGATGCCCAGCAGCAGCATGGCCACCAGGGTCAGCGCCAGCACCAGGGGGACCGCCAGGGCCACCACCACCCCGGTGCGCCAGCCCAGGGTGAGGAAGCTGACCGCCATCACGATGGCCAGCGCCTCGCCCAGCGCCTTCATGAACTCGCCGATGGACTGGTCGACCACCGCCGCCTGGTCAGCCACCTGGAGGATCTCGGCGCCCAGCGGCAGGCCGTCGCGCACCGTCGCCAGCGCCGCGTCCAGCGCCTCGCCCAAGGCCAGGACGTTGCCGCCCGCGGCCATCACCACGCCCAGGCCGATCGCGTCGCGGCCGTCGACCCGCATGGTCTCGCGCCGCGGGTCGATGTAGCCGCGGCGGATCTCCGCCACGTCGCCCAGGGTCAGCAGGCGGCCGCCGGCCTCCAGGGGCAGCGCCTGCACCCGCTCCACCGTGTCCAGCCCCATGTCGACCCGCACCCGCACGCGGGCCGGGCCGGATTCCACCGTCCCCGCCGCGGCCACCGCGTTCTCGCGCTGCAGCGCGGCGACCACCGTGTCGACCGGCAGGCCGAAACTGGCCAGCCGCTGGGCCGACAGCTCGACGTAGACCCGCTCCTCCTGGGGGGCGATGAGGTCGACCTTCGCCACCGCCGGCAGGGTGAGCAGCCGGTCGCGCAGGTCCTCGGCGATTCGCTTGCGCTGCGCCGGGGTGAAGTCCTCGCCCACCACCGCGTAGATGGCCGAGTAGACGTCGCCGAACTCGTCGTTGAAGAACGGCCCCTGCACCCCGGACGGCAGGGTGTGGGCCATGTCGCCCACCTTCTTGCGCGCCTGGTACCACAGGTCGGGAACGCGGTCCGGCGGCGTGAAGTCCTCCAGGGTCAGGAACACGACCGATTCGCCGGGGCGGGAGTAGCTGCGGGCAAAGTCGTAGTGGGGAAGCTGCTCCAGCGTCTTCTCGATCCGGTCGGTCACGAAATGCTCGACCTCCGCCGCGGTGGCGCCGGGCCACAGGGTGCGGATCGTCATCACCTTGAAGGTGAAGGACGGATCCTCCGCCCGCCCCAGGGCACGGTAGGCGATGGCCCCGGACAGCACGCTGGCGATGATCAGGAACAGCACCAGGGTGCGGTGCCGGAGCGCCCAGGCCGACAGGTTGAGCGGGCCGGGAGGCGCGGCCTCGCCGGCGCCGTCCCCGGGGGTCGACTCGCGGTCCGCGGATGCATGGGGTCCGCTCATGGCGCCGGCTCCTCCCACACCCGGACGGTCAGGCCGGGGTCCAGCTTGTGCACGCCGGCGCTGACCACCCGCTCGCCGTCCGCCAACCCGCCGGCCACCACCACCTCGTCGCCGGTCAGCGCGGCGATCTCCACCGGGCGCAGCTCCAGGCGGCCCGCCCGCGGGTCCACCACCCACACCGCCGGGGCGTCGCCGCTCTGGGTCAGCACGGTCATCGGCAGGCGGGCCACCAGGGCGTCGCGCCGCAGCGTCGCCACCAGGGTGGCCGTCATGCCCAGCTTCGCCGCGTCCGGCGGCGCGTCGAGGCTGACCCGCGCCCGGAAGGTGCGGGTGGCGGGGTCGGCGCTGGGCGCCAGCTCGCGCAGCCGGCCGGGCACCGCGACGCCGGGCAGCGCCCACAGCTCCACCGCCAGCGTCCGCCGCTCCAGGTCGGGCAGGCGGTGCTCCGGCACGTCGGCCACCGCCTCCAGCTCGCCCAGTCGGGCGATGCGGAAGGCGGCGGCGCCGGCGGCCACCACCTGCCCCGGCTCCACCAGCGCCGCCGTCACCACCCCGGGACCGTCGGCCTCCAGGGTGGCGTAGGCCGCGGCGTTGACCAGCACGCGCAACCGCGCCTCCGCCTCGCGCACCCGGGCCTCGGCGGTGTCCAGGTCGGCCTTGCGGCGGTCGAACTCCTGCTGGGTCGCCCAGTCGCCGGTGCGCAGGCGCTGGTAGCGGCCGAAATCGGCGCGGGCGTTGGCCGCCTCGGCGCGGGCCGAGGCCAGCTGGGCCTCGGCGGCGCGGACCTGCAGCTCGGTGTCCACCGGGTCGAGCCGGGCCAGCACCGTGCCGGCCTCGACCCGCGCGCCGACGCCGACCCGCCGCTCCACCACCTTGCCGGCGATGCGGAAGCCCACGTCGGCCTCGACCCGCGGCCGGATCACCGCGGGGTAGCGGGCGACGTCGTCGGCCGGCCGCAGCACCACCTCGGCCACCCGCACCGGCCGCGGCCCGGCCACCCCGGGTGCCGCCGACTCCGGTGCCGCCGACTCCGCCTGGCATCCCGCCAGGGCCAGCGCCAACAGCATCACCGGCGCCACCACCATCGGGCGTGCGTGCCCCCTTCCCCTGCCCCGTCCGGACATGGCCGTTCCCCGTTTCCGTCGCTGTACTGAACCGTACCGTACTGCTATCCTTGCGCCATGCCGCGCCCGCGGTCAAGATTAAACGATACAGTTCAGTTCAGATGAATATGACCGCCGCCCCGCCCCCGCCCGGCCCCGCCGACGACCCCAAGGCCGGCAAGATTCTCGCCGCCGCCAAGGCCGCCTTCCTCGACCTCGGCTATTCCGAGACGTCGATGGACATGGTGGCCCAGGCGGCGCGGGTGTCGAAGACCACGCTCTACACCCGCTTTCCGTCGAAGGAGGCGCTGTTCGCCGCCACCATCGCCGCGGAGTGCGAGCGCCGCGGCGCCCGCGTCCGCCCCGACGAGTTCGCGGGGATGGCGACGGAGGAGGCGCTGCTCGCCATCGGCCGGCGCTTCGTCGACCTGGTGTGGTCTCCCGAGGCGCTGCGCATCTACCAGATCGTGGTCGGCGAGGCGCACCGCTTCCCGGAGCTGGCCCGCCTGTACTTCGCGGCCGGGCCGGTCCAGGCCAAGACGGCGGTGGCCAGATGTCTCGCCGATTTCCAGGCCCGCGGCGACCTTCCGGCGGGCGACCCGGTGGTGGCGACGCGGCTGTTCCTGTCGATGCTCCAGAGCGGCCCGTGGTTCGAACTCACCCTGGGCATCGGCATGGCGCCGCCGGTCGAGGAGCGCGACGCCTTCGTGCGGCAGGTGGTGCGGGTGTTCCTGGGCGGCATCGCCGCGGCGTCCTCTTAGGCGGCACCGCCGCCGTCTGTTCCTGGGCGGCACCGCCGCCGTCTGTTCCTGGGCGGCACCGCCGCCGCGGGGCGACGCCGCGCCCCGGCCTCGGGGCGATCGGGACTCTGGCGCGGCGCGCGCGCTGTGGCATAAGGGGCCGACCACGCCACCCACCCCCGGACCCCCATGATCCGCTTCGACAGCATCAGCAAGCACAACAGCCACCGCATCCTGTTCCTGGAGGCGTCGGCGAGCTTGAATCGCGGCGAGAAGGTCGGGCTGGTCGGCCCGAACGGCGCCGGCAAGACGACCCTGTTCCGGCTGATCACCGGCGACGAGCAGCCCGACACCGGCCAGGTCGCGGTCGAGAAGCAGGTCACCATCGGCTACTTCGACCAGGACGTCGGCGAGATGTCCGGGCGCAGCGCGGTGGCCGAGGTGATGGACGGGGCCGGGCCGGTCAGCGCCGTGGCCGCCGAGCTGGCCAGCCTGGAGGCGGCGATGTGCGATCCCGACCACCCGGACATGGACGCGGTCATCGAGCGCTACGGCGAGGCCCAGGCGCGCTTCGAGGAGCTGGGCGGCTACGGGCTGGAGGGCCGGGCGCGCGAGGTGCTGGCCGGGCTCAGCTTCAGCCAGGAGATGATGGACGCCGACGTCGGCGCCCTGTCGGGCGGCTGGAAGATGCGCGTGGCGCTCGCCCGCATCCTGCTGATGCGGCCCGACGCCATGCTGCTGGACGAGCCGAGCAACCACCTGGACCTGGAAAGCCTGATCTGGCTGGAGTCCTTTCTCAAGGACTACGACGGCGCCCTGCTGATGACCTCGCACGACCGCGAGTTCATGAACCGCATCGTCACCAAGATCGTCGAGATCGACGGCGGGGCGCTGACCAGCTACTCCGGCGGCTACGCCTTCTACGAGCAGCAGCGGGCGCTGAACGAGAAGCAGCAGCAGGCCCAGTTCGAGCGCCAGCAGGCGATGCTGGCCAAGGAGCTGAAGTTCATCGAGCGCTTCAAGGCCCGGGCGTCCCACGCCACCCAGGTGCAGAGCCGGGTCAAGAAGCTGGACAAGATCGAGCGGGTCGAGCCGCCGCGCCGCCGCCAGACCGTGGTGTTCGAGTTCCCGCCCGCCCCGCGCTCGGGCGACGACGTGGCGGTGCTGAAGAACGTCCACAAGGGGTATGGCGGGCGCGCCATCTACCAGGGCTTTGACCTGACCATCCGGCGCAAGGAGCGCTGGTGCGTCATGGGGGTGAACGGCGCCGGCAAGTCGACGCTCCTGAAGCTGGTGGCGGGCGCCACCGAGCCCGACGCCGGCAGCGTCGCCGTCGGCGGCAGCGTCAAGATGGGCTATTTCTCGCAGCACGCCATGGAGCTGCTGGACGGCGACAACACGGTGTTCGAGCACCTGGAGGCGTCGTTCCCCCTGGCCGGCCAGGGGGCGCTGCGGGCGCTGGCCGGCTGTTTCGGCTTTTCCGGCGACGACGTGGAGAAGAGGTGCCGCGTCCTGTCGGGCGGCGAGAAGGCGCGGTTGGTGATGGCGACCATGCTGTTCGACCCGCCGAACTTCCTGGTGCTCGACGAGCCGACCAACCACCTCGACCTCGACACCAAGCAGATGCTGATCGCGGCGCTCGCCGCCTACGAGGGCACCATGCTGTTCGTGTCGCACGACCGCCATTTCCTGGCGGCGCTGTCGAACCGGGTGCTGGAGCTGACGCCGGAAGGCGTCCACCAGTACGGCGGCGGCTACACCGAATACGTGGCCAGCACCGGGCAGGAGGCGCCGGGCCTGCGGAGCTGACTCCGGTGGGCGGCGGGCGGCGGGCGGGGCCGCTTACCGGTCGTCCGCCAGGATGCCGTCGAGAGCGTCGCCGAGTTGTCGCGGCGTGACCGGCTTGTAGATCACGTGGAGGCGGTGCGCCCGCGCGTCCTGCTCCGCCTCGCGTCCCGTCTCGCCGGTCAGGATGATGCCCGGGAGTTCGGCGCCGTAGGCCTCGCGCACGCGCAGGATCGCTTCGGTCCCGTTCCGCTCCTCGCGCAGGCGGTAGTCGGCGATCACGATGACCGGCCGCCGTTCGTGGCCCCGAAGCGCGGCCAGCGCCCGGTCGGTTGAGTTGGCGGCCAGCACGTCGTAGCCCCACCCCTCGAAGGTCGCCTTCAACCCGAGCAGCACGATGGCGTCGTCGTCGACCAGCACGACCAGCCGGCCGTTGCCCGCCACCTCGATGGTCGCCGCGGCGGGCGGCTGCGGCACGGCCCGGCCGAGTGGCACCACGACGGAAAACACCGATCCTTCGCCCCATGTCGAGCGCACCTCCACCGGATGCTCCAGGAGGGTCGAGAGACGCTGGACGATGGCGAGCCCGAGGCCGAGGCCGCGGTTGCGGTCGCGCTCAGGGTTGCCGACCTGGTGGAACTCCTCCCAGATCCGCTCCAGATGCTCGCCGGGGATGCCGATGCCGGTGTCGGCGACCTCGATGCGCAGCGCGTTCCCCGTCCTGTGGCAGGCGATGGTGATGCGGCCGCGGTCGGTGTAGCGCAGCGCGTTCTCCACCAGATTGCGCACCATCCGCGCCAGCAGCGTGGGGTCGCTGCGCACCGCCGCCTCGCACGGCATCACGCGCAGGTCCAAGCCTTTGGCCGCGGCGACCGGCCGGTAGGCGCTGCCGATCTGTTCGACCACCTGTCCGACGGCGAAATCCTCGACCGCGGGCTGGACGATGCCGGCGTCGAGACGCGAGACGTCGAGCAGGCTGTCCAGCAGGTCGCGCAGGGCATCGAGCCCGCGCCCCAGGTGCTTGAGCGCATCCTGCCCCTGGGGGGCGACGTGCGGCTTCAGCACGTCCAGGAACAGCAGCAGCGACTGCATGGGCTGGCGCAGGTCGTGGCTGGCCGCCGCCAGGAAGCGCGACTTGGAGCGGTTCGCGGTCTCGGCCGCGCGGCGCGCCTCCTCGGCCGTGTCGTGCGCCGCCCGCAGCTCCGCCTCCGCCTCCTTGCGGTCATGGATGTCGGTCGACGCGCCGAACCACCGGACGATGGCGCCGCTGTGGGGATCGCGAAACGGCTCGCCACGGACCAGGAACCAGCGGTAGCGGCCGTCCTTCCCGCGGATGCGGTGCTCGACACGGTAGGTGCCGCCGGTCCGCCGGGCCTCCTCGAACCGGTCCATCGTCAGCGCCGCGTCGTCGGGATGGACGAAGCCGGCGGCGACCTCCCGCGCCGTCCCGGGCTTCTCGGCGATCCCGGTGTAGTCGGACCATTGGGTGTTGAAGAACTCCACCCGTCCCTCGGCGTCGGTGATCCAGACGATCTGCGGAACCGCGTCGGCCATCAGCCGGAACCGCTCTTCGCTCTCGCGGAGCGCCGTTTCCGCCGCCTTGCGGTCCGTGACGTCGCTGGCCGCGCCGAACCACTCGTCGATTTCGCCGTCACGCCCCAGGATCGGCACCGCCCGCGACAGCGTCCACCCCAAGGACCCGTCGGCCCGTCGGACCCGGTGCTCCATCTCGAAGACGCCCTTCGTCCGGATCGCCTCCTGGACCGCCCGCCAGACCCGCGGCTGATCGCCGGGGTGGATGTACTCGGTCCACCAGGCCGTGGTGGGGCTTTGCGTGCCGCTGAGAAAGCCGCCGCCGTCGAGTTGGCGCAATTCGGTCCAGTCCGCGTTCATGCGATAGAGCACGTAGGACGTCGCGTTCACCAGGGCCCGGAGCCGCTCCTCGCTTCGGCGCAGGTCGGCCTCGGCGCGTGCCCGTTCCACGGACTGCCAGGTCCGTTCGGCGACCTCCCCGGCAAGGGCGACGTCGGCGGCGGACCATCGGCGCGGCAGGCGGCTGTGGGCCGACATCACCGCGACCAGCCGGCCCGCCTTGATCAGCGGCAGGCTCATCACGGCGCCGATGCCTCTCCGCGCAAAACTGGCGACGGCGCTCGGCGTCGCCGTGCGCGGATCATGCCGGACGTCGTCGATGACCACGGTCTCGCCGCGCCTCAGGACGGCGACGAGCGCGGGACCGAAATCCTCCATCCGATGACGGCCGATGCTGCTGGGCACGGTGCCGTCGTTCCATTCCCGCTCAATGGTGGCGAAGACACCGGCATCGTCGACACCGGCGTAGAGCACCTGACCGGCGCCCAGGTGGTCGCCCAGCATCGCCGAGGCGGTGGCCATGACGCCGTTCGGATCGGAAAGCCCACGCAGGCGATCGTCGAGCAGCCCCCGGAACGCGGCGCGGCGGTCGGCGAACACCCGTTCCGTGATCTCCACGCAGGCGCAATAGACGCCGCTCACCCGCCCCTCCGGGTGCTGGTCATCGGCGGCCTCGCGCACCGGCGCGTAGAAGAAGGAGAAATGCGTTTCCTCCGGATACCCCTTGCGGACCATGACCAGCTCGAGGTCGTCCATGTAGGTCGGTTCACCGGCGTAGCCGCGGTCCATGATCGGCCCGACGCTGTCGACGAGTTCCGACCATGCCTCGAAGAAGGGGCGGCCGAGGGCGGCGGGATGCTTGTTGCCGAGGATCTCGGCATAGGCATCGTTGTAAAGCATGGCGCGCTCGGGGCCCCAGGCGACGAACATCGCCTGATTGGCGGCAAGCATCAGGCCGGTCACCGTCTTCAGGGGCTGCGGCCACCCGTCCGGTGGACCGAGGGGCGAGCGGGACCAGTCGTGCGCACGCATGCGCGCTCCCATCCCGCCACCACCAACGAGGAAGCCGGACCCGCAGCCCGCGGTGCCGGCCGGCGGCGCGGCGGACGCAGGGCCGGTCATCGCGCGCCGCCGCTGCCGACGCGATCGCGCCAGACCCGCGCTCGACGTGCGGCGGCGGCGATCCGGCGATCGCCGCTCTCTTCGTCGTCCGGCCCCGGGACGTCGGCGGAGCGCAACGCCTCCAGCACCAGGGAGCGCACGGTCGTGCCGCGTCGCTCCGCCTCGGTGCGAATGGCGTTCCGCGCGCGGCCACTGACCATGACGCAACGCTGCACGTCGCGGGGCGCCGCCGACGCGCCGCTCACATCCTTCGTTTCCTCACGCGCGGTCATCGTTCTTCCGGACGTTGGCACTTCCGGGAAAGCCTAGCGAGGGCCGTCACCGGGCGCACCCGATCTTTGAGCGTATTTCCGATGGTCGCCGTGCCGGAACGCTCCGCCAATCGGCAGCATCGGGCTGTGGCTCCCAGCGTCCGCGGATGCCCCCGGCAGCGAACGCGAGAAGCCCGGCGCAGGGGCCGGGCGTCGCGACAGCGCTGGAACGCATGGGATGGCGATGGTGGGTGCACAAGGACTCGAACCTTGGACCCGCTGATTAAGAGTCAGCTGCTCTACCAACTGAGCTATGCACCCATCGCCGCTGCGGTCGGCGGAGCGTCCCGAAGGCGTCTCCCGACCGGCGAGGCCCGCGTTATAGCGAAGCGGTCCCGGGTTGTCGACAGCAAATCCGCAGCGCCGGGCAGATTGCCGGCGCCCGCTCAGCCCGGCGTGCCGGTGCCGCCGGGCAGGCCGAAGGGCTGCGGCGCGTCGGCCACCGAGGCACGGCCGGGGTCGCGCTTCTGGCACTCCAGCAGGATGTCGCGGGCAATCGGCGCCGCCACCGCCGAGCCGCCGCCGCCGTGCTCGACGATGATCGAGCAGGCGTAGCGCGGCGCGTGCACCGGGGCGAAGGCCACGAACAGGGCGTGGTCGCGCTCGCGCCACGGCAACTGCTCGTTCTTCAGCACCCCGCCGGCGCGCTCGGCCATGGTGATGCGGCGCACCTGGGCGGTGCCGGTCTTGCCGGCCAGCTCGAATCCCGGCTCCTTGATGCGGGCGCGGAAGGCGGTGCCGTTGGCGCTGTTGGACACCTCGTTCATGCCGCGCAGCACGACGTCCAGGTTCTCCTTCCTCACGCCGATGGCCGGCCAGGTCGTCTGCTCGTGGGGGCCCAGCTTGATCTGCTTGGTCAGGTGCGGGCGGATGGCGTAGCCGCCGTTGGCCAGGCGGGCGGTCATCACCGCCAGCTGCAAGGGCGTGGTCAGCACGTAGCCCTGGCCGATCGAGGCGATCAGCGTCTCGCCCGGCTGCCAGGTGTTGCCGATCCGCCCCAGCTTCCAGTCCCGGGTGGGGATCAGGCCCGGCCGCTCGTGGGGCAGGTCGAGGCCCAGCGGCTGGCCCAGGCCGAAACGGTTGGCCATCTCGGCGATGCGGTCGATGCCGATGCGCCGCGCCACGTCGTAGAAGAACACGTCGCACGAATGGCGCAGCCCCCCCACCATGTCGACGGTGCCGTGGCCGCCCCGCTTCCAGCAGTGGAAGCGGTGGTCGCCCAGGTCCATGTGGCCGGGGCAGAAAGCGGTGTGGCGCGGCCCGATCAGCCCCGATTCCAGCGCCGCCAGCGCCACCACCATCTTGAAGGTGGAGCCCGGCGCGTACTGCCCGGCCACCGCCTTGTTGGACAGCGGGTTGGTCGGGTTGGACAGCAGCTCCTCCCACAGCTCGGCGCTGATGCCCATGGGGAACTGGTTGGGGTCGTAGCTGGGGTGGGAGGCCAGCGCGTAGATGCCGCCGGTGTGGACGTCCATCACCACGCAGGCCGCGCTCTGCTCCTGGGACAGGCGGGACTGGACGAACTGCTGCAACCCGATGTCGACGGTCAGCTGGACCTCGCGGCCCGGCTGGCCCTCGTCGCGCGACAGCTCGCGGATCACCCGCCCCACCGCGTTGACCTCGAGCTGGCTGGTGCCGGCGGTGCCGCGCAGCGCCTTCTCGTGGAACTTCTCGATGCCGCTCTTGCCGATGCGGAAGCCGGGCAGCGACAGCACGGGGTCGCCGTTCAGCTCCGACTCCGACACCGCCCCGACATAGCCCAGCACATGGGCGATGGAATCGGCGTAGGGGTAGTAGCGGATCTCGCCCACCTCGATCGACACGCCGGGCAGGTCGGGGGTGTTCAGCTCGATGGTGGCGACCTGCTCCCAGGTCAGGTTCTCGCGCACGGTGACCGGCACGTAGCGGCGCTTCTTCTGCACCTCGCGCAGGACGCGGCGGCGGTCCGCCTCGGTCAGCGGCACGATGCGGGAGATCTTGTCCAGGGTCTCCGACACGTCCGAGGTCCGCTCGGCCACCACCACCACGCGGTAGTTCTGCTGGTTGATGGCCAGCGGGATGCCGAAGCGGTCGACGATCGGCCCGCGCGACGGCGCCACCAGGCGCAGGCTGATGCGGTTCTCCTCGGCCAGCATGGTGTACTTCTGCGACTCGACAACCTGCAGGTAGTAGAGCCGCCCCGCCAGCGCCGACACCAGCCCGACCTTCATCCCGCCCAGCACCAGGGTGCGCCGGGTCAGGCTGCGGTAGCGGTCGGTGTCACGGTCCATCGACGACCCCGCCATCACGCCTCCGCCTCGCCCGCCGCGGTCATGGCTGGAGGAACGCGCGGTGGATGCGGATGAACAGCCACGCGAACACCGGGAACAGGATCAGCGTCAGCAGCGCCTGGAAGAACGCGGCCTCGTAGGGCAGGACGGTGGCGTAGTAGGCGCTCAGGGCCGCCCACTGCACCACCGACGCGCCGATCGCCACGGTGGCGAAGCCGAACCACATCAGCGCGAAGGTGCTGGCCAGGAAGACGCGGCGCTGGTTCAGCACCAGCCAGTAGGCCAGCACCAGCACCAGCGCGGTCATCCCCAGGGGCGCCCCGCTCAGCAGGTCCTGCAGCAGCCCCACCGCGAACACGGCGGCCGGGCGCAGCAGGTCGGGACGGTGGATCGCCCAGTAATAGACCGCCATCAGGGTGAGCGCCGGGGCCACCTGGGTGAAGGCGGGGATGTGCAGCGGCACCATGCCCAGCAGGACCAGCATCACCGTCACCGCGAAGGGCGCCAGATTGCGGCCCGCCCGGTCGAGGCGCTGCCACCAGGTCAGCGTCATTTCCACTCGGCGAGACCTT
Source organism: Azospirillum sp. NS33 (assembly GCF_059703765.1). Taxonomy (NCBI): domain Bacteria; kingdom Pseudomonadati; phylum Pseudomonadota; class Alphaproteobacteria; order Rhodospirillales; family Azospirillaceae; genus Azospirillum; species Azospirillum sp. NS33. The sequence goes on from NZ_BAAKJB010000023.1 coordinate 34,637, forward strand.
CCATGCCGCCGGCGGCGCCCTCGGCGGCGGCCGCCGCCGCGGCGCCGAACTCGACCAGGCGCAGGTGCTCGATCCGCGACAGGTCGGCGATCGGCGTGACCTTGACGCCGCGCTCGCCGACCGAGGCCACCACGCCGATCGGGATGCCCGGCGGGAACAGGCCGCCATGGCCCGAGGTGACCACCCGCTCGCCCGTCGCCACCGGTGATTCCGGCGGCAGGTACATCAGCTTGGGCTGGTCTGTGTTGTCACCGGCCAGCACCGCGCGCAGGCGCGAGCCCTCCAAGGTCACCGGGATGCGGGAGTTGATGTCGGTGATGAGCAGCACCCGGGACGACCACTCGCCGACCTCGACGGCGCGGCCGACCATGCCCGGCCCGGCGATGGCCGCCTGCCCCTTCTTCACCCCGTCACGCCGCCCGGCGGTCACCACCAGGGTGCGGAAGAACGACCCGCCGGGCGACGCGATGACCCGGGCCGAGATGTAGGAGGCCGCCGGTTCCGGCGCGTAGCGCAGCAGCGAGCGCAGGGAGTTGTTCTCGCCCTCCAGGCGCAGCGCCGCCTGCTTCCATTGCAGCAGCCGGGCGTTCTCGGCGCGCAGGCGCTGGTTCTCCTCGAACACGTTCTGCATCTGCACCACCGACTCGACGGCGCGGGCGGCCGTCGCGGCGGGCCGCGACAGCGCCTCGAGGATGGGGGCGAAGGCGTCGGTCACGCGTGTGCGGAGATTGTCGACGAACACCGCGTCCACTTTCCCCGTCATCATCAGCGCCAGCGACGCCAGGATAAGCAGAAGGAAAGAAAAACGCTGGGCGAGGGCCCGCAGCGGTGCCGCCAGACGCACAACGGATCCGGAGGTTCGTGGCTTCACTGGATGATCCCGTCCAGGAATGCGAACTCCCCCGGACTTGCGGCAGTGTCGTCACCGCAAGTACGGAGGCAACAGACCTGAGAATTACACGATCAGTAAGCGCTGACCAAGACGTTTCTCAGGGTTTTCATCTCTTCCAGGGCACGGCCGGTCCCCAGGGCGACGCAACTCAGGGGATCGTCGGCGATCGACACCGGCAGGCCGGTGGCGTGGCGCAGGACGAAGTCCAGATTGCCCAGCAGCGCGCCGCCGCCGGTCAGGACAATGCCCTTGTCGACGATGTCGGCGGCCAGCTCGGGCGCGGTGTGCTCCAACGCCACCTTGACCGCCTCGACGATGGCCGAGACCGGCTCGGCCAGGGATTCCGCGATCTGGCGCTCGGAGATGATGAGCTCCTTGGGCACGCCGTTCATCAGGTCGCGGCCCTTGATCTCGAGGATGCGGCCCTCGCCGTCCTCGGGCGGGCAGGCGGAGCCGATCTCCTTCTTGATCCGCTCGGCCGAGCCCTCACCCACCAGCAGGTTGTGGGCACGGCGGATGTAGCCGATGATCGCCTCGTCCATCTTGTCGCCGCCGACCCGCACCGAACGCGAGTAGACGATGCCGCCCAGCGACAGCACCGCCACCTCGGTGGTGCCGCCGCCGATGTCGACAACCATCGACCCGGTCGGCTCGGTCACCGGCAGGCCGGCGCCGATCGCCGCGGCCATCGGCTCCTCGATCAGGAAGACGCGGCGCGCGCCGGCGGCCTCGGCCGATTCCTGGATGGCCCGGCGCTCCACCGCGGTGGAACCGGAGGGCACGCAGATGATCACCTGCGGGCTGGCGAAGCTGCGCCGGTTGTGCACCTTGCGGATGAAGTGCTTGATCATCTCCTCGGCGACTTCGAAATCGGCGATCACGCCGTCGCGCAAGGGACGGATCGCCTGGATGTTGCCAGGGGTGCGCCCCAGCATCATCTTGGCCTCGTCACCGACCGCCAGCACCTGCTTCTTGCCGCGGACGTTGGCGATGGCGACCACCGAGGGCTCGTTGAGGACGATGCCGCGGCCCTTGACGTAGACCAGGGTGTTGGCCGTCCCCAGATCGATTGCCATGTCGGCGGACAAAACGCCGAGTAGTTTGGAAAGCATGGACCCGACTAGCTCTTCATGTTGAGACGGCCTGACCGGAGACGATAGGGATCGACCGCTGCGGTCCCCGGTTCCATAGACGAACGTCGATTTGCGCTCAAGCGGAGAGTGCGTCCGGTGCGGCCTTCTGCCGCTTAACCAGGAGTTTGTTCAGGGCGTGGACGTAGGCCCGGGCCGACGCCACCAGCGTGTCGCTGTCGGCCCCCTGCCCGTTCACCGTGCGCCCCTGCTCCTCCAGCCGCACCGTCACCTCCGCCTGGGCGTCGGTGCCGGCGGTGACCGCGTGAACCTGGTACAGTTGCAGGCGCGCGGCATGGGTCACCAGCGCGCCGATGGCGTTGAAGGTGGCGTCCACCGGCCCGTTGCCGGTGGCGGTGGTCGCCGCCGTGGTGCCGTCCACCTCCAGCTCCAGGGTGGCGGTCTGCGGTCCCTTGGACCCGGCCACCACCGCCAGCGACACGAAGCGGATGCGGTCGTCCTCGTGGCCGATCCCGTCGTCGACCAGGGCGACGATGTCCTCGTCGAACACGTCCTTCTTCTTGTCCGCGAGGTCCTTGAAGCGCCGGAACGCCTCGTCCAGCGCCGCGTCGGTCAGCTCGTAGCCGAGCTCGCGCAGCTTGGAGCGGAAGGCGTTGCGCCCGGAATGCTTGCCCATCACCAGGGTCGAGCGGTTCAGCCCCACCGACTCCGGCGTCATGATCTCGTAGGTCTGGGCGTGCTTGAGCATGCCGTCCTGGTGGATGCCCGACTCGTGGGCGAAGGCGTTGGCGCCGACGATCGCCTTGTTGGGCTGGACCACGAAGCCGGTCACCGCCGACACCAGCCGCGACGCCTTCATGATCGCCTCGGAGGCGATGTTGGTGCGGTACGGCAGGCGGTCGGCCCGGGTGCGCAGGGCCATGACGATCTCTTCCAGCGCGGCGTTGCCGGCGCGCTCGCCCAGGCCGTTGATGGTGCACTCCACCTGGCGGGCGCCGGCAGCGACCCCGGCCAGGGAGTTGGCGACCGCGAGGCCGAGGTCGTTGTGGCAGTGGACCGAGACGATGGCCTTGTCGATGTTCGGCACCCGGTCGAACAGCATGGCGATCAGCGCCCCGAACTCGTCGGGAACGGCGTAGCCCACGGTGTCCGGGATGTTGATGGTGCGCGCCCCGGCGGCGATCGCCGTCTCGACGCAGCGGCACAGGAAATCGGGCTCGGTGCGCGCCCCGTCCTCGGCCGACCATTCCACGTCGTCGACCAGGGTGCGGGCGAAGGTGACGCTGTCGCGCACCGCCTGCACCACCGCGTCCGGCGCCATCTGCAGCTTGTATTTCATGTGCAGCGGGCTGGTGGAGATGAAGGTGTGGATGCGCTTGCGCGCGGCCGGGGCCAGCGCCTCGGCGCAGCCCTCGATGTCGCGCCTGGTGGCGCGCGCCAGGCCGCAGACGGTGGCGGTGCGGACCAGCCGGGCGATGCCCTGGACGGCGTCGAAATCGCCCCGCGAGGCGACGGGGAAGCCCGCCTCGATGACGTCGACCCCCATCTCCTCCAGCACCAGGGCGATGCGCCGCTTCTCCTCCAGGTTCATCGAGGCGCCCGGCGACTGCTCGCCGTCGCGCAGCGTCGTGTCGAAGATGACGACCGTATCGCCGGCGCCGTCGCTGTGGGGAGGTGTCATGCGCTTCGGGTCCTCGGCTGAGCCGTGCGGTGGCGGTGCCGTGCAGGGTGTGACGAGTCGGCGGGGTGATGCCGCCGCGGGGCGGGTGTTGCACCGCGGGAACCCGACCTTGCCCGCCCAGGGTTAACATTCCGTCAAGCCGGGAAGGCCGCGCTGTTCTAGGCCGATTCGCGCAGGCCCCGCAACGCCATTCGTGTCGCGAAAGTGACAGCGGGCACCGAAAGGGGGCCGCCGCCGCGCGCCGGGAGCGGCGGCGTTGCGACGGAAGAGGCCGGGGGGCTCGCCATCCGGACAGGCGACGCGGTGGCGGCGCGCCCCACTTCCCTTCCCAGTGCGCAAGCGAGGAGGGAACGATGCTGCGGACCATCCTGGCCGCCGGGCTGGTCGCCGGAGGGCTGGTGCTGGCGCTGACCGCCCGGGGCTCGATGGCCACCGACCCGACGCCGTCGGCCGCGACCGCCGCGGCCGCCACCGGCATCGGCGCCGACTCCGGAGCCGGCATCGACTCCGGGATCGGCGCGCTGTGGGCCGAGGTCGACGAGACGGCCGGCGAGATCCTCGACCGGCGCGAGCCGGAATGGCGCAGCGAGGCGCTGCGCTACGATCCGGCGGCACAGCGCTCCTACGCCCTCAACAGCCTGCTGGACGAGGCGGTGGAGCGGCTCTCCCAAGGCCAGGCGACGGCGTTGCGGGCCAGCATCGCCGGCCTGCGCCAGGAGCGCGAGGGCCGGGCGTCCGACGCGGCCGGGCTGCGCGCCGCGCTGGCGGCCCTGCCGGAGGAGCGCTGCGACGCCGCCGGGGCCGACGCCTCCTTCGTTGCGCGGCAGCTCGCCTGCGTGTTCGCCACCTCGCGCGAGGACCAGGTCGAGCGCATCGCCGCCGCCCACCGCGAGATCGCCCGCATCGACGCCGAGATCGACCGGCTGACCGCCGATTTCGCCACCTCGCTGGAGGGCCTGGGCATCGCCCTGACGCCGCAGCAGGTGGACGGGCTGCTGCGCCTCGCCACCGCCGAGGGCATCGTCGCCGCCCACACCGTCTACGACAACCTGCGCGCCGTGAACGAGGAGCTGCAGCGCGCCACCGTCGCCACCGACGAATCCCTGGAGGTGGCGCGGCGCTATTACGGCGTCTACGCGGTGCTGCTGGAGGTGGCGCTGCACATGCACGAGCGCTTCCTCGACACCGTGCGCTACCAGCACCTGCCCCAGCTGGCCTCGATCGAGGCCGACGCCCGGCGCGCCCGCGACGAGGCCGCCCGCCTCAAGACCCGCGAGGCCGACACGGCGCTGACCGCCCAGCTCGACGCCAACCTGCAGGCGCTGGACACCACCCTGGAGGCGGCCGGCCTCTACCGCCGCGCCCTGGAGGAGCAGGCGGCCGCGGTGAAGACGGCGTGGCAGCGGGTCGCCCGGCAGCGCGACGTCGCCGTGAACACCTGGCGGACGGTGCGCGCCTCGGCCGACATGCTGGCGATGATGAACGAGAGCGGGCGCGCCTTCGAAACCCTGCTGACCCTGGAGCTGCCGCCGCCCCGCGCCTTCGAGAACGCCCGCCTGGAGCGCGAGTTCGAGCGCCTCACCGACCGCCTGGTCGCCCACCGCGACTGAGCGGGGCGCCTACTCCGCGGCCATCGGGGCGGCCATCGGGTAGGCCGACGCCCGGCAGGGCAGGAACACGCCCGCGGCGCCGAGGATGCGGCCGAGGTCGCGGGCGGCGGCCGACGCCATGCACAGGGCGACCAGGGGCAGCCAGCGGTCCAGCATGTCCATCCCGGCGGCGTCCTCGCCATGCTGGAAGGCGCCCAGCGCTTCCAGAAGGTGACGCTCGTCGCCATTCACCGCCTCGGCACCGGGCCGCTCCACCCGCAGCCGCCGTCCCCGGTCGGGGTCGGAGGCGAACACCCCCAGCAGCGCGAACAGCGGCAGCAGGGCATCGCCGGGGATGCGGGCCGACGACAGGGACAGGCGGATCGGCGTCATCGCCTTCGCCGTGCCGGAGCGGAACCACAGGCGCACCGCCGCCAGCAGGGCGCGTTCACCCTCCGTCATCGCCTCCATGCTCAGGGCGCTCATCCGGGTCATCGTCGTCCTCCCAGGTTTCGGTCGTGGCACCATCCTAGCGCATCCCGCCAAGATATGCGAGTCATTCTCATTTGCAGAAATCGGGCGCTCGGCCGCAGGCCGACGGCGCGACCAAGCGTGAGCGTGGCCGGTGACAAAGTCGGGACGGGCCCCGGCATAAAGTTGGTATTAAGGAGGATGCCGAACTCTGGTCGGTGCGATCGTAAGGGTTACGACCTTCGGAGGGAGGCAGGATGAATCACGCCATCGCCCGCGTGCTGCTGCTGCTGTTGACCATCGCCGCGACCCCCGCCGCGGCACAGATCCGCCTGGTGCCGGCGTACGGCGAAGCCGCCCTTGCCGGGCCCCAGGCGGCGACCGGCGCCCTGGTGTGGAGCCACGGCCGCTCGGTGGAGTCGGAGGATTCCGAGGCGCCGACCCCGGCCTATCTGCGGGCCGCCCGCGAGGCGGGGTGGGATGTCTACCGGCTCGACCGCATGCGCGTCTCCGACACCCTGACGCGCAGCGCCGACGCCCTGGCCGGACACGCCGAAGCGCTGCGCGCGCGCGGCTACCGCCGCGTCGCGCTGGCCGGCCAGTCGTTCGGCGCCTTCATCTCGCTGATCGCGGCGGGCCGGACCGACGCCGCCGACGCGGTGATCGGCACCGCCCCCGCGGCCTATGGCAGCTTCACCGAGAGCTACGACAGCTACCGCGAGAACGCCCGCCAGCTGTGGCGCATCCTGCGCAACGTGCGTTCGGCCCGGGTCATGCTGTTCTTCTTCCACGGCGACGATTTCGACCCGGGCGGCCGCGGCGAGACGGCGCGGGCCATCCTGGCCGCCCGCGGGCTCGAACACCTGGTGGTCGACCAGCCCGCCGCCCTGACCGGGCACGGCGCCGCCAACTCCGGCCTGTTCGTGCGCCGTTTCGCCGGCTGCATCGTCCGCTTCGCCGAGGCGCCGCCGCGGGACGGCGACCCGCCCTGCGACGGGTCGTGGGGGCGCAGCCCGACCACCGACTTCCTGGAGGCCGCGCTCGGCTCGTCGCGCGCCGAGCCGGTGCGCCGCCGGAGCGGTGCCGGCACCGACCTGCTGGGGCGCTGGTACGGCACCTACGTCAACGGGCGCGAGGTCATGCTCGACGTGGCGCGGGTCAGTGGCGACCGGGTCCAGGCCGACTACGTCCTGGGGCCCGGCGTCGAACCGGAGCAGCGCTTCGAACGGGTGCGCCGCAGCGGCCGCCTGGAGGAGGACACCCTGGTGTTCGACGAGCCCGGGCTCAACGTGCTGCGCTACCGCCTGCGCCACGACGGCCGCCTCGCCGCGACCTGGGTCGACCGCCGCAGCGACGCCCGTCTGGAAACGGTGCTGCGCCGGGTCAAGTGAACGACGGCGTTGCCAGGGGCCGCGCCGGCATGCTTCGGTGCGGCCCATGATCACCGCCCCTGCCCCCGCCGCCACTCCCGCTGCCACTCCCGCCGCCGCCCTGCCCTACAGCCTCGACGACCTGCGCACCCGCGTCCTCCACCTCGACCCCCATGTCCTGGTGCTCGACAAGCCGGCCGGGCTCGCCGTCCACGCCGCCCACCGCATCGAGCACCATCTGGGGCAGTACATGGACCTGTTGGCGTTCGGCGCACCGGAGGCGCCCCGCCTGTCGCACCGCCTGGACCGCGACACCGCCGGCTGTCTGGCGCTGGGCCGCACCGCCCACGGGGCGACGCGGCTCGGCCGGCTGTTCGCCACGGGGCAGGTGCGCAAGACCTACTGGGCGGTCGCCGACGGTGTGCCGGACGAGCCGGCCGGCGTCATCGACCTGCCCCTGCTGAAGCTCACGGTCCCCGGCTCCTGGAACATCGTCACCCATCCCGACGGTCAGCCCGCGGTCACGGAGTACCGGCTCCTGGGCAGCGACGGCGCCCGGTCGTGGCTGGAGCTGACGCCGCGCAGCGGGCGAACCCACCAGTTGCGGGTGCACTGCGCGGCCATCGGCTGCCCGCTGTCCGGGGAGCCCTACTATGGCCCGGAGCGCCGGCCGCCCGGCAACCTGCACCTGCTGGCCCGCGCCATCGCCTTCCGCCTCGACCCCGAGGGACCGGAGACCGCCGCCACGGCGCCGCCGCCGCCCCACATGGCGGCGGCCCTGGCGGCCTGCGGCTGGGCGGGCGATAGCGGTTGCCGGGACCGGCCTGCCGGGGTTTAGTCGGGTGGACATGGACGCGATCGGGAGAACGGCGATGGCGCGTGCGGAGGCGATCCCCGAGGCGGGGTCCAAGCCGGCGCAGATACTGGAGGCGGCGGGGCGGCTGTTCCTGGACGGCGGCTATGGCGCCGTGTCGATGGACGCGGTGGCCCGCACGGCCAACGTGTCGAAGGCCACGCTCTACGCCCATTTCCACAGCAAGGAGGCGCTGTTCGCGGCGATGATCGGCTGCGAGTGCCGCAACCACATGGCCAGCCTGTCCGCCGAGGACGTGGCGCGGATGGACACTGCCGACGCCCTGCGCACCATCGCCCGTCGCTTCCTCGGCCTGGTGCTGTCGGCCAAGGCGCTCGCCGCCTACCGCGTGGTGATCGGCGAGGCCCAGCGCTTCCCCGAGCTGGCGAGCGCGTTCTACGAGGCGGGCCCGGCGGGCTGGATCGAGAAGCTGGCCGACCATCTCGCCGAGGCCGACCGCCTCGGCCGGCTGCGGGTGGCCGAACCGCGCCAGGCGGCGGAGTGCTTCCTGGCCATGCTGAAGGGCGACCTGCACCTGCGCCTGCTGCTGGGCATGCGCGACCCGCCCGGAGCCGAGGAGGTCGAGCGCCAGGTCGAGCGCACGGTCGCCCACTTCCTGGCCGGCTACGCCGCGCGCGACTGACGCGCGGCGCGCCCCGCCCGCCCGTGTCCTTGATGGGCCGGGGCCGCGGGCGGCTTTACCCCGGCGGCGGAGTGGGGCACACTCCCGGCCGATCCGCATCCCGATCCGCATCCCGACCCGCATCCCGGCCGTCCCGCACGGCCCTCACTCGGCAAAGCGCAGCGCATGGTCGCCATTCTTCAGCACGGCTCCGGCGGGCTGGCGCCGCAGCGCCCGCATCTCACGCTGGGCACCAAGATCCGCATGATCAACTGGGGCCTGGTGCTGCTGGTGTGCGTCATCTCCGGCACCGGCATCGCCCTGCTCTACTCCGCCGCCGGCGGGGACTGGGACCCCTGGGCGAAGTCGCAGCTCATCCGCCTGATCCCCGGCCTGGTGCTGATGCTGGGCATCGCCCTGGTGGACGTGCGCATCTGGATGCGCTTCGCCTACGTCATCTACCTCGGCGTCCTGCTGCTGCTGATCGCGGTGGAGATCATGGGGCACATCGGCATGGGCGCCCAGCGCTGGATCAACCTCGGCTTCTTCGTGCTGCAGCCGTCGGAGCTGATGAAGCCGGCCCTGACCCTGGTGCTGGCCCGCTACTTCCACGGCCTGACCCTGGACCAGATCGGCAAGCCGCTGGTGCTGATCCCGCCGCTGATCCTGGTGTTCCTGCCGGTCGGTCTGGTGCTGCTGCAGCCCAACCTCGGCACGGCGCTGCTGCTGATCCTGGGCAGCGGCGCCATCTTCTTCGCCGCCGGGGTGCGGCTGTGGAAGTTCGCGATCGCCATCGGCAGCGGCCTCGCCGTGATCCCGATCGGCTGGGAGTTCCTGCACGACTACCAGAAGCAGCGCGTCTACACCTTCCTCGACCCCGAGACCGATCCCCTCGGCGCCGGTTACAACATCCTCCAGTCGAAGATCGCGCTGGGCTCCGGCGGCCTCTTCGGCAAGGGATTCATGATGGGCTCGCAGAGCCAGCTCATGTTCCTGCCGGAGAAGCACACCGACTTCATCTTCGTCGTCCTGGCCGAGGAGTTCGGCATGGCAGGGGCGGTGGCGCTGCTGTTCCTCTACTGCCTGCTGCTGATCTACGGCTACGTGATCGCGCTGTCGTGCCGCAACCAGTTCGGGCGGCTGGTGGGGGTCGGCCTGACCACCACCTTCGCCCTCTACATGTTCGTCAACGTCGCCATGGTCATGGGCCTGATCCCGGTGGTCGGCATCCCGTTGCCGCTGGTGTCCTACGGCGGCACGGCCATGCTGACCCTGCTGATCGGCGTCGGCCTGCTGCTGAGCGTCTCCGTCCACCGCGAGATCCGCATTCCCCGCTCCGGTGTCGGCGACGTGTGAACCGGCGCCGGCCGCGGGCGCCCACCTCAGAACTGCCAGTCGCTGGGCACCCAGGCGTACCAGCCGTCGTCGGTCTTCAGCATCCGCCCCAGCCCGGGAAACGGATAGTGGAAGCCCAGGACCAGCAAGCGGTCCGCCGCCGCCATGTCGAAGATGCGCCGGCGCGACGCCAGCGCGGTGTCCGTGTCGCGGTCCGGGCCCGGGCGCCAGGGCCGGTCGACGTTGACCACGGGGTGATACGCCAGATCCGCGGTCAGCAGCAGTTGCGCGTCGCCGGAGTGGAGAAGAAACGACACCATGCCGGGCGTGTGGCCCGGGGCGGCGAGCGTCGTCAGGCCCGGCACGATCTCGGCGCCGGCCCGGTAGAGTTCCACGGCATCGGCCACCGGCTCCAGGCTGCTCTTGATCGCCGCGGCGAAGCGGCGCCGGAAATCGGCGCCGACGGGCATGTAGCTGAGGTCGGGGTCGTTCTGCACGAAGAACGCCCAATCCTCTTCGGGCACATGGACGGCCGCGCGGGGGAAGGTCTTGCCGCCGTCGCGGTTGCGGAGGTTGCCGAGATGGTCGGGGTGGGCGTGCGACACGACCACGACGTCGATGTCCCGCGGGGCCACGCCGATGGCGGCGAGGTTGTCGAGAAGGCGACCGCCGTTCGGCCCCATGGTCTGGGCGGCTCCGGCTTCGATCAGGATGCGCCGCCCGCCGGTTTCGACCAGCAGCGTGTTCATGTTGAGCGTCATCCGATCGGTGGGCAGGAAGGCCCGCCGCAGGACCGCCTGCAGCTCGGCCTCCGGTGCGTCGTGCGCATACACCTGGGGCGGCCCGGTGAGCAGGCCGTCGCTCACGACCGTCGCCCGGATGTCGCCGATCGCGAACCGATACACGGCCGCGTTGCCGATGACGGACGGCGCCTGCCCGCGCGCCGCCCCCGGCCCGATCATCGGCGCCAGCGCGCCGCCCGCCGCGAAAAGCATGACGCGTCGTCGCCTGATCTCGAATGCCGACATGGGATTGCCCTCCATCGCTCGTTGCGTCCGACGCGGCGGCGTCGTGCCGGGCCACGTGGTGAGGTGGATATACGGCGCAGGAGGTGTTCCGAAAATCGAAACAAAGAAATAGTCTTCATCCGAATATTGGATAACGCGAGCGGTCGGCCGCCCCTGCCCGGTCGCGACGCCGGCGCCGCTCAGCGATCGGCGGCGACCACCTCGGCGACCACCCGGCGCAGCCAGACATGGCCGGGGTCGTCGTGGACCCGCTCGTGCCAGACCATCCGGTAGCCGAAATCGCCAAGCTCCAGGGGAGGTTTCAGCAGCACCAGGCGCATGCTGTCGGCGAACGCCTGCGCCGCCCGGTGGGGCATGGTCAGCATCAGGTCGGAGGACGCGGCGGCCAGCGCCGCCGTTGCGAAATAGGGCAGGACGAGTGCGATCTTGCGGGCACGGCCCATGGCGGCGAGCGCGCGGTCGACGGTCCCGGTCCGGCCGCCCGTCACCGTGACCAGGATGTGGGGGTAGGACAGATACGCGTCGAGCGGCAGGCACCCGCCGCCGGCCGCGGCCGCCGGGTGGTCCGAGCGCACGAGGCAGGCGAAGTGTTCCCGGTAGAGCTCCTTCGCCCGGAGCGCGGTCGGGACCGGGTTGTCGCTGTAGAGGGCGAGATCGAGATCGTTGCTGCCGAGCTCGTCGAACGAGGTCGGCGCGAGCGGCTTGATGTCCAGCTCCACCCCGGGTGCCGAGCCGAAGAAGCGGGGGGCGAGGCGCGGCAGGACGACGGTGGCTCCGTAATCCGTGGTCGCGATCCGGAACCGGCGCTGCGAGGTGGCCGGATCGAAGACGGCGGGCGGATCGAGGACACGCAGAACGCTCGTCAGCACGTCCTCCAACGGCTCGGCCAACGCCAGCGCGCGCGGAGTCGGCTTCATCGTCGAACCGCTCTTCACGAACAGGCGGTCGTCGAACAGGACGCGCAGCGCTGCCAGCGCGCGGCTGGTCGCCGGCTGGCTCATGCCAAGCAGCTTCGCCGTCTGCCCCACACTCGACGTCGCCAGCAGGCTCCTGAGAACGACGAGCAGGTTCAGGTCAACCTTGCGAAGATTCTGCTCCAGCATGTCCAGTCCCCAACCAAAGGACGGGCCGGCGCCGTCCCCCTTGTCCGACTCCCCCGGGTTGCTGTCCTCGGCATCCCGCCCCGGGGGAGGCGCGTGCGGCGGTCCCCACCGCGTCGTGGTCCGTCGCCGCGACGGTGGCGCAAGGCTGGGTCAGCCGAGGCGGCGCGAGGACGCCGGTCCGAGCCCCTGCCGCCACTCCCGCAGTTCGGCCTCGACGCGCTCGGCCGCGCGCTGGTCCCGGTAGCGTTTGCGCGCCCGGCCGGTGTCGCCGCGCTTGGCCATCGACTGCAGGCGCTCCGCCACCTCGGGCTCGGCGGCCACAGCCTGGCGCCAGCGGTCGAAGCGGATCTCCGCGACCGCGTCGACGACGGCCTGGAAGCCGGGCACGCGGCCCAGCTTGCCGACGCCCGGCGCCAGCCGCGCGGCGGTGGCCGCGGCGACGTCCCGGGGCATGCCGGGAAAGACCTTGCGCACCGCCTCGGCGAGGCGCTGCTTGAGCTCCTCGCTGCGCTCACGCGAGTCCGCCCCCCGCCCGGCCCGGACGGCGGTGCGGGCCAGCTTCCGGGCGTGCCAGGCGAGGATTTCGGCGGCGACGCCGCAGGCGTCCTCGTCCATCCAGACGGCGGTGTCCGTGTCGTCGCGCAGATGGCCGCGCACCGTCTCCGCGCATTCGCCATCCGCGGCGGTCGCCAGGGTCACCAGGTGAAGCGTCGTCAGTGACCGCAGGGACCGCTCCCGCGCCGCGTCGCCGGCGAGAAGGTGGTCAAGGCTGACGACGCCCCCCTCCAGCAGCATGCGGAGCAGGTCCAGGTCGTTGTGCGTCCAGCGCCGCGCCGCGACCAGACGGTCGGCCAGCGCCCGGTGCAGCCGCACGGCGGCCGCCTTGCCGGTCGCCGGAACCACCGACTGCACCCGCCAGAGCCCACCCTCGTAGCGGGCCATGGCCCACTGCCCTGCGCTGTCCACCGGCTGGTCGGTGGCAAAGCCGGTGGCCGCCCCCGCGTCCCCGGGGATGTTCCACAGACGGCTCACACGCAGACAGCCTTCGGGCGGGGGCTCGGCGGGCGGTCCCGGCTCCGAATAGAAGCTGCGGGCCGCCGGGCTCTTCACGACGTGGCGCCAGCCGGCGACCTCGGCGGCGAGGCTGTCGGGCATGCTGGCGGGACGGTCCCACTCGGCAAGTTTCAGGACGGTTTCGGGGGACATCGCGCTCCGGCGGGGACTGAAGGGTTGGACGGAGCGGATCTGAGGCCCCCGGACCGGGGCTTGTCAACCGGGCAGGCGCCCGGCCGGCGGCCAGGGAGGCCGGAGGGCCGGTGGCGCGTGCCCATCCCGGTCAATCCCGGCCGGACCGGGGCGTGTCGCGGAGGGCGTCGGGTGGCGCCACGGCGACCGGCTGCACCAGCACCTTGTCGACCCGGCGGCCGTCCATGTCGACGACCTCGAAGCGCAGACCGCGCCACTCGAAGGTTTCGGCCGCCGCCGGCAGGTGGCCCAGCCGGTCGAGCACGAAGCCGGCCAGCGTGTGATAGCCGCCGTCGCCGCGCAGCTCGGCCACGCCGAGCAGCGCCGCCGCCTCGTCGATCGGGGTCATTCCGTCGAGCAGCCACGAGCCGTCGGCGCGGCGCACCGCCGCCTCGCCGTCCTCGCCGGGCTGCGGCAGCTCGCCGGCGATGCTCTCCAGGATGTCGGTGACGGTGACGATCCCCTCCACGCTGCCGTATTCGTCGACCACGACCGCCATGTGCACCGAGGCCTGCTTGAACAGCTCCAGCACCCGCATCACCGGGGTGCCGTCGTGCACCACCAGGGGCGCCACCAGTGCGGCGCGCAGGTCGATGGGGCGGCCGTGCAGCGCCTGGTCCAGCAGGGTCTTGGCGGCGGCCACCCCTTCCACCTCGTCCAGCTGGCCGCGGCACACGGGAAAGCGCGAGAAGCCGCTGGCGGCGATCTCGCGGCCAATGGTGTCCGCCGGGTCGTCGGGGTCGAGCCACACCACGTCGCGGCGCGGCGTCATGATCGCGCGCGCCGGGCGGTCGGACAGGCGCAGCACCCCTTCGATCATCTGCTGCTCGACCGGAGCGAACACGCCGGCGCGCGTCCCCTCCTCGATCAGCGCCTTGACCTCCTCCTCCGTCACCGACTGCTCGCCCGCCTTGGGCAGGCGCAGCAACGCCAGCAGCCCCTCGGTGGAGGCGACCAGGAGCCACGCCACCGGGCCGCTGAACCGGGTGAGCGCGGCCATCGGCCCGGCCACCATCGCCGCGATGCCCTCGGCCCGGGCCAGCGCCACCCGCTTGGGCGCCAGTTCGCCGACGATGAGCGAGAGGTAGGTGATGGCCGCCACCACCAGGACGAAGGCGAGCTCGGCCGCGTAGGGCCGCAGCCAGGGCACGGCGGCCAGCTCCGCCGCCAGCGGCTCCGCCAGGGTCGCGCCGCCATAGGCGCCGGCGACGATGCCGACCAGGGTGATGCCGATCTGCACCGTCGACAGGAAACGCCCGGGGTCCTCGGCCAGCGCCAGCGCGGCCCGGGCGCCGCGGCTGCCGGCCTCGGCCATCTGCCGCAGGCGGACCCGGCGCGCCGAGACCACCGCCAACTCCGACATCGCGAAGAAGCCGTTGACGACGATCAGAAGCAGGACGATCAGCAGTTCCCAGATCATGGCTCGCTGCGGCTCCCGCGGCGCGCGCCGCGGCGTCGGACCGTCCGGTGGGTGGACCAGGCTCCCCGCCGTTCTACCGGATCGCGGCGCGGAAGGCCAGCTTGAGCCGGGCCGGGGCGGGGGTCGCGGCGGCCGGCCCGCGCCGGCGACCCGCCGGTCATCCCTCCACCGGCAGCTCGAAGCGGAAGGTGCTGCCGCGGCCGGGCGCGCTCTCCACCGCGATGGTGCCGCCATGGGCCTCGACGATGCTGCGGCAGATGAAGAGCCCGAGGCCGACCGAGGCGTCGCCCGAGGCCGCCACGACCGAGGTGCGGGAATAGGGCCGGAAGAGCTGGTCGACGTCGTCGGCCGGGATGCCCCGGCCGTGGTCGATCACGGCGACGCCGACGCCGCGCGCGGCGCGTTCCACGACCACCCGCACATGCCCTCCGGCGTCGGAGAACTTGATGGCGTTGGACACGAGGTTGTTCATCACCTGCTCGATTCGGGGCGGATCGACCGGCACCGGCGGCAGGCCGTCGGCCACCGCGGCGGCGAGCGTGACGTCGCGCCCGGAGGCCAGGATGGCGTTGCTGGCCAGGTTGGCGCGGACCAGCGCACCGAGGTCCACGGGTCGGCGCACCAGGGTGAGCCGCCCGGCCTGGAGCGCCGACAGGGAAAGCACGTCCTCGATCAGGTGGCGCATGAACTGGCTGGATTCGCGGATGCGCTCCAGGCCGGCGATGTCGCGCGGCTCGACCCGGTCCTTCAGGCGCCCCGTCAGCATCCAGGCGAAGCCGGCGATGATCTGAAGCGGGGTGCGCAGGTCATGCGCCAGCATGCCGAGGAGGCGGCTCTTCTGCGCGTCGCTGGCCGCGAGCTCGGCGTTGGCCTTGGCCAGTTCGCGCTGGGTGGTGGCGAGCTGGCTGTTGAGCCGCGCCATCTCGTCGAACAGCGCCTCCATGGTCGGCGCCGGCCGCGCCTCGCCCAGCGCCGTCAGCAGCGTGGCGAGATCCGGCCGGACGCGGCCGACGGCGGCGCACAGGGATGGCGCGGCCCCCGGCGCGTCGGCGACCGCCAGGGCGATGATCGCGCCCAGCGTCCGCCCTGACACGTACAGCACGCGCTCCGCCGCGGCGTCCACGGTCTCCAACGGCCAATCGACCACCACCCCGTCGCGGCGCAGGGTGGCGAACAGGTCCAGGGCGCGGCCGAAGGGCTGCAGGCCGAACAGCACCGGGAACGGCACGTCGATCCGCGGCTCGAGCCCGGCGATCCCTCCGCCGACCGCGTGCACGGCGGTCACCCGTCCGTCACGGTCGCACACCAGGACGGCGCCGGCGCCGCGACCGTCGGCACCGGTCACGGCGGCGCCCCTGCCGCGAGCAGCCGTCCCACGGCGCGCACCGCACCGTCGGCGCCCGCCGCCGAGGCGTCGGCGCCGACCTTGCGCCACAGGTCGGGATCGATGTTGAACGGGTAGCCGCCGACCAGGATGCGTGGCGCCGCGGCGCCGGCGTCGGCGCGCACGGCGGCGATCATCTCGGCCACCTTGCCGATGTGGCCGGTGATGGTGGCCGACACCGCCAGCACGTCCGCTCCGCGCTCGCGCACCGTCCGCACCACCGCCGCCACCGGGACGTTGGCGCCGATGTAGTAGGTGTCCCATCCCTCCATCTCGAAAAAGTCGGCGACCATGCGCATGCCGACCTCGTGCAGCTCCCCGCCGACGCAGGCGGCGACCAGGGTGCGGCCGACACGGGCGCCGGCGAAGATGCGGGGGTAGAGGATGGCCATCGCCGCCTGGGTCGCGGCGGTGGCGAAATGCTCGTGGGCGACGCTGATGCGCCCGGTCTGCCATTGCCGCCCGACCTCGCGCAGGACCGGCTGGAAGACGTGGAGGTACACCTCGCGCACCGGCAGCCCGGCCTCGACGCGCTCGAGCACCAGCCCCGTGGCGTGGCGGCGGTCGCCGGCCAGCAGGGCCGCCAGGTAGGCCTGGGCGAGCGCCGCGTGGGGCGCCTCGGGACCGATCGCCGGCGGCAGGTCCACCGGGGCGGTCGGCAGGATGGCCAGCGCCGCGGCGATGCAGGCATGGGCCCGCCGCGCCGGCTCGCCCCCGACCGCCTCGTCGATCACCTCGCCCAGCAGCACGAGGCTGTCCGCCATCTCCTGGACGGGAATGCGCAGCCCGGCGAACAGCACCTTCGCCCAGGCGATGTACTCCCGGAACAGGCCGGGACTGTCCACCGCCACCGCCTCGCCCAGGTACAGGAGATGGTACCCGACGTCCTCGACGCATTTCTCCCGGCCGGCGTCCCCGTATCGCGCGTACAGGTCCGGTCTGCGGGCGAACTGGCGTTCGACCACCGCGCGGGCAAGCTCGCCGCGGCGCTCGACGATCGCCGTCGCAGTCTGCATGGAGGCCATCCCCTGGAACCAGATGCGGGGCGATGATACACGCCGGCCAGCGTGCCCTGCCATCGGCCATGGGACAGAGTGTCTAGCGCGCCTGTTGGATGGCGAAGGTCAGACGTTTCATCAGATCGGCCTTCGACACCGGCTTCACCAGGTAGCCGGAGATGCCGTAGGCGATGGTCTGCTTGACGGTCTTCGCCTCGCTGTGGGTGGTGAGCACGATCACCGGCAGGTTGGACAGGGGGTTGCCGGTCGCCGTGCGCAGCGCGTGCAGGAGATCGAGACCGCCCATCCTCGGCATCTCGAGATCGCAGATCGCCACGTCCACCGCTCCACCCTGGCGGCGCAGCACCTCCAACGCGGCCACCCCGTCGGCCGCCTCCCATGACTCGCGGACGTGGAGATCCTGAAGCAGGCGCAGCACCAGCTTGCGGGTGAAGGAATCGTCCTCCACCACCAGAACGCGGAGATCCTCGATCGAGCGCAGCCGCGCACCGCCACCGCTTACACCCATCGCAACTCATCCTCCGCCCCGGCGGGCGCGTCAAATTCATTGTCACACAAAGGAAAACAAGCACGAATCCCTTGTCCATCACTTTTGCAATCGGCGGTGTGAGCGGTCCGGCGGGCGACCCTGGCCGACACCGAAGCGGCGGAGCCCGACCCGACCGGCGCGGCGCCAGCGTGCGGACCGGGGCCGGGCCAGGCCGGGGCCGCAGGCCGGGAACGCAGACGCGCCAAGGGCGCCGGACCGCTGGTCCGGCGCCCCCGACACGCCTTCGGAAACCCGCGAAGGCGACGCCGCGCGGTCCGCCCTACTCGACGCCCCGGTCGCGCAGCGACGTCATGGTGTCGTTGTATTCGAACGACTCCATCGCCTCGAGCTGCTCGCGGGTGGTGTCCACCGAGAGCCCGTCCTGGCCGGCGTCGAACGACAGGCGGTCGAACTGCAGCGCCACGTCGTGCTCGCCGATGCCGAGGAAGCCGCCGACGGCGACCACCACCTGCTGGATGTTCCCGCTCTCGGGGTCGAGGATCACGTCCTCCACCTCGCCGATATCGTCGCCGGTGCGCGAGTAGACGTCGCGGCCCAGCAACTCCTCGACGCGCATGCCGGCGGGCCAGCCCTGGATGCCGTAGTCGGCACCGCCGGCCGCGGCCAGGTCGCTGCCCGACCCGCTCTCGTCGACCCCGCTCTCGTCGACCGGAGCGATCACGGCGAGGTCACCGGCATCCCGGTCCACACCCAGCGTCGCGCCGCCCATCGCGGAGCCCGGCTCCACCCCGCCCTGGCCGGCGTCGGCCGACTGCTGGCGCTCCACGTCGACCTGGGGCGCGCCCTCGCTCTCCACGGCCACCTGGGGCTCGCCCTGGCGCTCGACCGTGACCTCCGGCCGGGCCTGCTCGACCGTCACTTCGGGACGGGCCTGCTCGACGGTGACCTCCGGCCGGCTCTGCTCGACCGTCACCTCGGGCTGCGCGCGCTCGACCGTCACCTCGGGCCGGGCCTGCTGGACGGTGACCTCCGGCTGGGGCTGCCGGACCGTCACCTCGGGCTTGGGCTGCTGCACCGTCACCTGCGGCCGCGGCTGCTGCACCGTCACCTCGGGCTGCCGGGTCTGGACGGCCACCTGCGGAGCCTGCGTGTCCACCGTCACCTCGGGCGGCTCGGTCTGGACGGCGATCTCCGGATTGGCGGGGTCGACGGTCACCTGGGCGCCCTCGGCACCCTGGGCGCCCTGGAGGTCGGAGCGCTGCTGGCGCGCGCCGGTTTCCTCGAAGGCGATGATCACGGCCTCGACGTCGGCAATGGCGTTCATCGCCTCGGGGGACAGGTCGCCGCCGTCACCGACGGCCGTCATCGCCGAGCGGCTGCTCGATTCCAGCTGCGTCCCGACCTGGCCGTACTGGGCGTCCCCCTTCAGGTCGGCCGCTGCGTCCTCGAGGTCCTGCAGCGCCTGGCGCAGCTCGGTGCGCGCCTGCTCGCCGGCTCCGCCGGGCTGGGACATGCCCTGCTTGGCCTGCTGCAGGGTCTGCTTGGCCTCGGCGATGGTGTCCTTGGCGCTCTGGATCTCGGCGGATGCCGAGGCGCCACTCTGGCTGGACGGCTGGGTTGCGGGCTGCCCCTGCTGCGCCGACGCGACACCCGGAAGGGCCAGCGACAGGACAACCGCGGTGGTCATGAGAAGGGGGGTTCGCATGGTAGTCTCCGACGGTTTCGTGGCGTTCGTCTCGGGGCGCCGGCAGGGGAGACAGGCTCCCCCCGACACCCACACGCTGCGAACCGGCGGTGCCGCGAATGGTTCCGCTGTGGGTGCCCGCAAACCGCGCCGCACCATCCCCGGCCCGCAACCTCAGCCGCCGGTTCCCGGCCCGTCCGCGAGGTCGATGGTGGTGCCTTCGCGGGCCGCGAACACCGGCGGCCAGACCGCCTGGGCCGCCGCCTCGATGGCGGCCATGGCCGCGTCGTCGTGGTCGGGATCGTGGTGGAACAGGGCCAGGCGCCGGACGCCGGCGGCCTGGCACAGCCGGACACCCTCCGTCCAGGTCGAGTGCCCCCATCCCACGCGCCGGGCGTGTTCCTCGTCGGTGTAGGTGGCGTCGTAGAGCACGAGGTCGGCGCCGGTGATGAGGTCGAGGACATGACGGTCGGGCCGGCCGGGCACGTGCTCGGTGTCGGTGACATAGGCCATCGCCCGCCCGCCGCACTCGATGCGGTACCCGGTGGCCCCGTCGGGGTGGTTGAGGGGGGCCGTGCGCACCCGCACGCCGGAGCCGAGGTCGATGGTCTCCCCCGCCGTCACCTCCAGATAGCTGAGGTCGCCGGCCAGGGTGCGCAGCGGCACGGGGAACAGCGGATGCTCCATCTGCCGCGCCAGCACCGCCTCGATCCCGGGATTGCCGGTGACGTGGGCGCTGACGACGCGCAGGGCGAAGCCGGGGGTGTAGGCCGGCGCGAAGAACGGGAAGCCGCTGATGTGGTCCAGGTGGGTGTGGCTGAGCAGCAGGGTGGCCGAGCGCGCGCCCTCCTCGAGCAGACGCCGGCCCAGAAGGCGGATTCCGGTGCCGGCGTCGACGACGATGGTCTGCCCCGCCGCCCGGATCTCCACGCACGCGGTGTTGCCGCCGAACGCCATGTGCGAGCGCGCCGGACAGGGGACCGTTCCGCGCACGCCCCAGAAGGTCACCGTGAAGCCCATGCCCACCCCGCCGCCGCCAAGCGGTCACTTTAGCACAGGTCGGGCGATCCGCTGGTATGGCCATCGAACGGGTGGGCGTCCGGTGCCGGCGGCCCGGCTTCGGCCGCCCCGATGATGTCGATGACCCGCGCTTCGCAGTCGATGCGCAGGCCGCACCGCGCGCAGGCGGCCGGCGGACAGCCGCGCGTGGCCTTGAGCGCCGCGAGCTCCGCCGGCATCGCGCGCTCGCGCGCCGGGCCGTCCACGTCGCTGCCGACCACGCACACGAACGCCTCTTGCAGGATGTCGCCGGCCGCCGGCCGCAGATCGAACCGCATGGGGCCCCCTCTGCGCGTCGCCTCCACCGCCCGTGTTCGCATGGCCGTGTTACGCCCCGATTGCCGCCGCGTTGGCGCGCTGAAACCCGCGCCGCGAGGACGCTTCCTCAGTGGTAGCCTTCGGCGTCGGCCACCTTGCCCCGGAACACCCGGTAGGAGAAGGCGGTGTAGGCGAGGATGACGGGAAGCAGCACGACCACGCCCACCAGCAGGAAGAGCTGGGAGTCCGCCGGCGACGCGGCGTCCCAGATGGTCAGCGCCCGCGGCACCACGTAGGGCCACAGGCTGATGGCGAGGCCGAGGAACGACAGGGCGAACAGCGCCATCACCAGCAGGAAGGGCGCGGTCTCGCGGCGCCGGGCCAGGGTGACGAACAGGGCGGCGACCACCACCGCCGTCACCACCGGAACCGGGCTGAGGTACAGCAGGTTCGGCCGGCTGAACCAGCGGTCGGCGATGTCGGGGTGGCTCAACGGCGTCCAGACGCTGACCACCACCACGAAGCCGGCCACCGCGGCGGCCAGCGCCCGGGCGGCGGTGAAGGCTCGGTCCTGGAGCGGGCCCTCGGTGCGCATCACCAGCCAGGTGGCGCCGAGCAGGGCGTAGCCGCACACCAGGCCGATCCCGGTCATGGCGCTGAAGGGGGTGAGCCAGTCGAACGTCCCGCCGCCGTAGCGCCAACCGCCGCCGTCGACCCGCTCCAGGGGGATGCCGTCGATGTAGGCGCCCAGCAGCACGCCCTGGGCCAGCGTGGCGACCAGCGAGCCCAGGAAGAAGGAGGCATCCCACCAGGGCTGCCGCCGCCCGGCCTTGAAGCGGAACTCGAACGCGACGCCGCGGAAGATCAGGCCGAACAGCATCACCATGACCGGCAGGTAGAAGGCCGGCAGGATGGTGGCGTAGGCCAGCGGGAAGGCGCCCATCAGCGACGCCCCGCCGAGGATCAGCCAGGTCTCGTTGCCGTCCCAGACCGGCGCGACGCTGTTCATCATGGTGTCCCGTTCCCGCCGGTCGCGCGTGAACGGGAAGAGAATGCCGACGCCCAGGTCGAAGCCGTCCAGCAGCACATACATGAAGACGCCGAAGGCGATGATGGCGCTCCACACCAGGGAGAGGTCGACGGTGGCTTCGCTGGGCATGGCGGCGTTCCCTCTCAACCGGCCTTGTGGACGACGGCACGCGCCTTGTCGTGGAAATGCAGCGACCCGGTGCCGTCGCCGGGGCCCAGGCGCACCAGGCGCAGGAAGAACACCAGGAAGGCGGCGAACAGGACGGTGTAGGCGACGATGAAGAGGGCGAAGGTCCAGGCCACCGACGCGGCCGGCAGCTCCGACACCCCGTCGGCCGTGCGCTGCAGCCCGTAGACCACCCAGGGCTGGCGCCCGACCTCGGTGGTGACCCAGCCCGCCAGCACCGCGACGAAGCCCAGCGGCGACGCCAGCACCGCCAGGCGGTGGAACCAGCGGGTGTCGTGGAGCCGGCCGCGCCAGCGCAGGGCCAGGCCGGCCACGGCCATGGCGATGAACAGCAGGCCGATGCCGACCATCAGCCGGAACGACCAGAACACCACCGTCACCGGCGGACGGTCGGCGGCGGCCACCTCGCTCAGGCCGCGCACCGTGCCGTCCAGGGAATGGGTCAGGATCAGGCTGCCCAGCCCGGGGATGCCGAACTCCACGACGTTGCGCCCCGTCGCCTCGTCGGGCCACGCGAACAGCAGCAGCGGCGCGCCCGACTGGGTTTCCCAGATCGCCTCCATGGCGGCGACCTTCATCGGCTGGTGCTCCAACGTGTTGAGGCCGTGCATGTCGCCGATCACCAGCTGGGCCGGGGCCGCCACCAGCGCCATCCACATGGCCAGCGAGAACGCCCGCCGCGCGGCCGCCGGCTGGATGCCGCGCAGCGTGTGCCAGGCCGAGACGCCGGCCACCAGGAACGCCGAGGCCAGCAACGACGCCACCACCATGTGGGCGAGGCGGTAGGGGAAGGACGGGTTGAACACCGCCGCCCACCAGTCGACGGCGACGATCCGCCCGTCGACGATGGCGTGACCGGCCGGCGTCTGCATCCAGGAGTTCCCGGAGAGGATCCAGAACGCGGAGAACAGGGTGCCCAGCGCGACCAGGCAGGTCGCGAGGTAGTGGACCCGCGGCGTGACGCGCTGCCAGCCGAACAGCATGATGCCGAGGAACCCCGCCTCCAGGAAGAAGGCGGTCAGCACCTCGTAGCTGATGATCGGTCCCAGAAGGTTGCCGGTGAAGGCGGAGAAGCGGCTCCAGTTGGTGCCGAGCTGGTAGCTCAGCACCAATCCCGACACCACGCCGACGCCGAAGGCCAGGGCGAACACCTTGGTCCAGAACCGCAGCAGCCGGTGCGCCTCGGGATCGCCACGGCGCAGCCAGTCCCCCTCCAGCACCACCAGGAACAGGCCGAGGCCGATGGTGAGGGTCGGGAACAGGATGTGGAAGCCGATGGTGAAGGCGAACTGCAGACGGCTCAGGATCAGCACGTCGAGGTCCATGCCGCGCTCCCCGGAAGCGTGCGGTGGTGGTGTCCGGTCGAACGCCGGCCGTAGGAGGGCAAGTTGGGTTCCGGCGGCGCCCCGCCAATCGGGGAGACGGCATAGGCCGCGCGACAAAGCGCCGCGATGCATATTGCGATTAACATTCATTCTCATTAAGATCGCATGGCCGGGTATGCGACGGCCGGACGCGGGGGCTCCCCGGCGGCCGTGGGCGACAGGGAACCGCGACGCAAGAATGGCCGATTCCGATGATCTCTCCCGGGTGTTCGCCCGCTACCGGCCGCAGCTGCTGCGCTATTTCGCGGGCCGGCTGGCCGGCCGCGGGGTGTCGGAGGACCTCGCCCAGGAGGCGTGGATCCGCTTCGCCCGCAACGGCACCGCCGCGCTCGCCGCACCCTGGCCCTACATGCTCAAGATCGCGCGCAGCCTGGTGATCGATCAGGAACGGGTTCACCGCCGCCGGCTCGGCGCGCACGCCGTCGCGGAGATCCTGGATCTGCCCGACGAGCAGCCCAGCCAGGCGAAGGCTCTGGAGGACCGCGACCAGCTCGCCTGCCTGGCCGACATCCTGCGCGAGCTGCCGGACCGCCAGCGCCGGGCCGTGGTGGCGTCGCGGATCGAGCAGCGCCCGCACGCCGAGATCGCCCGCGACCTGGGGGTGTCCGTGCGGACGGTCGAAATGGACATCCGCCGGGCCATTGAATATTGTGGGGTCCGCCTCCGCAAGAAGAACCGGGCCTGACCGGCGTGTCCGCGCCCCCCGCGCGATGGCCGGTCCGGGCCCACCGCACGACGACGCCTCCCGCCGCCCGGTCCACCTCAGGGGAAGGAGAGACGGTGCACCAGGAGCACGATTCTCTGCAAAGAGACGCGGCCGCCTGGATCGCACGCCTGACCTCGGGCGAGGCAACCCTGGAGGATGCCGAGGCGCTGCGGCGGTGGCGGGCGACCAGCCCCGGCCACGACCGCGCCTTCCGGGACGCCGCCCGCCTGTGGTCGCGCCTCGGCCCGGCCCTGGCGCCGGCCGCGCGGCCCGCCCGCTCCCGCCGCGCCGTGCTGACGGGACTGGGCCTGTCCGCCGCCGCCGCCGCCGCCGGCCTGGTCCTGTCCGAGGTCGGCGCGCTGCCGCCGATGGCGGCGATGGCCGCGGACTTCGCGACCGGCGTCGGCGAACAGAAGGACATCGCGCTGGCCGACGGCTCGTCGATCCGCCTCGGCGGCGCCTCGGCCCTGTCGCTGGACGGCGGCGGCGGCCGGCGGCTCACGCTGCTGGCCGGCGCGGCCGTCTTCACCGTCGCCGACGGCGGCGGGCAGCCCTTCGTGGTGTCCGCCGGACGCGGCGACACCGCGGCGGCGGCGGGCACCTTCGCGGTCGCCCTCGGCATCGGCGACGTCCTCGTCGAATGCCTGGACGGGCGGGCGCGCGTCGCCTGCGGCGACGGGCGCTGGCTGGCGCCGGGCGAGGCGCTGCGCTACACGCCGGACGGGCTGGGGCCGGTCGTCGCGGCCGCACCCGACACCGCCGCCCAATGGCGCAACGGCCTGCTGGTGTTCCGCGACCGCCCCCTCGCCGAGGTGGTCGCCGATCTCAACCGCTACCGCAAGGGCAAGGTGATCGTCGCCGGCGGTGCGCTCGACGCCCGGCGGGTGTCCGGCGTCTTCCACCTGAGCCATCCCGACGAGATCCTGGCCCATCTGGAGGACACGCTGCACACCCGCCGCATCGACCTGCCCGGCGGCATCGTCATCCTGCGCTGACCGCGGGGGCCGGCCGGTGCCGCGGCCCAAGAAAATTTTCGTGTTGCCGCGCGCCCGTCGTCTTTTCCCATGAGACTCGCGCCACCGGGCGCGGCACCGACAAGGGGGACGGCGATGGCGGAGACGGTTCGGGGGATGGCGGGCGTGCTGGCGGCGGCGGTGGCGGCGGCCATCGCGGTGGCGCCCGCCGCGGTGGTGGCGCAGCAGACCGTCCGGTTCGCGATCCCCGCGGGCTCCGTCGACGACGCGCTGCTGCGGTTCGGCACCGCCAGCGGGATGCAGGTGTTCTACGACAGCGCCACCACCAGCGGCCTGCGCACCGCCGGGGTTGCGGGGGACCTCGCCCCCGCCACCGCTCTCGACCGGCTGCTGGCGGGCACCGGCCTCGCCCACCGCTTCACCGGCCCCAACAGCGTCACCATCGCCCGCGCCGCGCCAGCCGGGGCGACGGGCGGGGCGGCGGACGGCGCGCTGAGGCTCGGGCCGGTCCGCATCACCGCCGACCGCGGCGACGGACGCGGCGCCGTGGACGGCTACGTCGCGGCCACCAGCGTCGCCGGCACGAAGACCGACACCCCGCTCCTGGAGACGCCGCGCTCGATCGAGGTCGTCGGCGCCGACGAGATCGACCGGCGCGCGCCCGCCACCGTGGCCGAGGCGGTCCGCTACGCCGCCGGCGTCGCCACCGGCGGCTTCGGCTACGACCCCCGGTTCGACCAGATCTCCGTGCGCGGCTTCGGGCTCACCACCTTCGGTGACTTCAAGGACGGGCTGCGCCAGATGAGCAGCAGCTACGGCACCTTCCGCACCGATCCCTACGCCCTGGAACGGATCGACATCGTCAAGGGGCCGGCCTCGGCCCTCTATGGGCAGTCCACCCCGGGCGGGCTGATCGACCGCGTGTCCAAGCGGCCGTCGTCCACGCCGCTGCACGAGGTGATGGGCCGCATCGACGGCACCGGCCGCTACCAGGCCGGCGTCGACCAGGGCGGCGTGCTGGACGCCGACGGGCGCTGGCTCTACCGGGTGGTCGGTCTGGGGCGCCTGGGCGAGGGCAGCTACGACGTCGCGGACGAACGCTTCCTGGTGGCACCGTCCCTCACCTACGCCCCCGACGGCGACACCACGGTGACCGTCCTCGCCTCGGTCCAGCACGACGAGACCGACGGCAACGTCGCCGCCCTGAACCGCAACGGAGAGGTTTACGCGATCCGCGCCAGCGACCCCGACTACGACACCCAGGAGGTCCGCCAGTACCAGCTCGGCGTCGAGATCGCCCACCGCGTCGGCGCGGCCTGGACGCTGCGCAACGCCTCCCGCCTCGGCTACGTCGACACCACCGCCAAATACCTGACCGGCAGCGTCGCCGGCGGCGGCTGGAAGAGCGATGGAGACGGCCGGCCCTACTACGCCCGCGGCCGCTACGCCCTGAGCGACGCGATGCTGACGGCGCAGACCGACCTCAGCGCGCTGGGCGAGGTCGCCACCGGCCCGCTCGCCCACCGGGTGCTGGTCGGCGTCGATTACCAGGCCAGCCTCACGGAGTTCCTCACCGGCAGCGCCGCGGCAACGCGCGAGTACGACCTCTACCTGGACGACCCCGCCTACGGCCGCGGCGGTGACCGCCCCGCCTACAGCTCCGGTCGCGACACCGACATCCGCCAGGCCGGCGTCTACCTCCAGGACCAGATCGAGGTCCTGGAGCGGTGGCACGCCACGCTGGGGGTGCGCCGCGACTGGGTCGCCCGCACCCAGGAGGACCACGCCACCGGCGCCACCACGGCCGACCAGGAGGATCGCAAGACCACCTACAACGCCGGCCTGCTCTACCGCAGCGCGCTCGGCCTGTCCCCCTACGTCAGCTACGCCACATCGTTCCAGCCCACCGCCTACGTCGACATCGCCGGCGCGCCGCTGCGGCCGTCGACCGGCGAACAGGTGGAGGTCGGGCTGAAGTACCAGCCCGCCGGGTTCGACGGCCTGTTCACGCTGGCGGCGTACCACCTCACGGAGCGGAACGTCCCCAAATACGTCGGGTACAACGGCACGGTCGGCAGCTACTACCAGTCCATCGGCGAGGTGACGACCCGCGGCGTCGAGGCGCAGGCCCGGATGACCCTGGCGGAAGGGCTGGACCTGATCGCCTCCTACACCGTCAACGACGCGGAGATCACCGATGACGCGACCGCCGCCAACATCGGCAACACGCCCATGGTGACGCCGCGCCACGCCGCCTCGCTGTGGGTCGACTACCGCTTCACGACGGCCGCCCTGGCGGGCCTGCAGATCGGCGGTGGCGCCCGCCACGTCGGCGAGACCTACACGTCCAACGCCAACACGGCGAAGAACCCCTCGGCCACCCTGTTCGACGCGGCCCTGCGCTACGACCTCGGCGCGCTGGGCCACCGCCTGGACGGTCTCAGCGTCGCCCTCAACGTCAGCAACCTGGAGGACGAGACGGTGACGACCTGCAACAACGGCTACTGCTACCTCGGCGAGGGGCGGGTGGTCTCCGGCACCCTGCGCTACCGGTGGTGAGCGCCGCCGGGCGGCCCGGCCGGCGCGCCGTGCTGGCCGGCGCCGTCGCGCTGGCCTGGGCCGGCCCCGCGCTGGCCGCGGCAGACCACGGCGCCGCCACGCCCTACACCGTGCCCGGCTCCCGGTGGGCCGACCTCCCGCCGGCCGACGGCGGCCCGCCCTGGCGCGTCTTCGTGCTGGCCCCGGATGGCGCGCCGCCGGCCGGCGGCTGGCCGGTGCTCTGGCTCAGCGACGGCAACGCCGCCTTTCCGCTGGCCGCGGGCAGCCTGCGCGTCCAGGCCGCGCACCCGCGGGGCAGCAACGTCGCCGACGGGGTGGTCGTCGCCATCGGCTACCCCGGCGACGCCCCCTACGACCCGTTGCGGCGCTCCTGGGACCTCAGCCCGCCACCCGGCCGCACCTATCCGCCCTTCACCACGGGCGGGCCGCCGGTGGCGACCGGTGGCGCCGACCGGTTCCTGGCCTTCATCGCCGGCACGGCGATGCCCTGGCTCGCCGCGCGCGTTCCCGTCGCCGCCGGCCGCCACACCCTGTTCGGCCACTCCTTCGGCGGGCTGTTCACCCTCTACGCCCTGTTCACCCGGCCCGACCTGTTCCGCACCTGGGTGGCGGCCAGCCCCTCCATCTTCTGGGAGGACGGCGCGATCCTCGCCCACGAGGCGCGGCGGGTCCCCGGCACCGGCGGCGTCCTGCACCTGTCGGCGGGCGAATGGGAGGGCGACCGGCTGGCGCCCTTCCAGGTCGGCCGCGACGACGCCGACGCCCTGCTGGAGCGCAAGCGGACGACGCGGACCGTGGCCAACGCGCGGGCCATGGCGGCCCGCCTGGACGGGGCACCGGACGGACTCCGCGCCCGGTTCGAGGTGTTCGCGGGGGAGACCCACATGTCGGCGCTGCCGGTGGCGGTCAACCGGGCGGTGCGGATCGCCTTCGCGCCGCCGGCGTGACCGCGGCCCCGCCCTAGCTCTTGGCCAGGCGGTCGAAGGCCTGGAGGCGCGCCAGCAGGGCCGGCATCTCGCCGATCGGCACCATGTTGGGGCCGTCGCTGGGGGCGCTGTCGGGGTCCTGGTGGGTTTCCATGAAGACCGCGGCGACGCCCACCGCGATGGCCGCCCGGGCGAGCACCGGCACGAACTCCCGCTGGCCGCCCGAGGACGTCCCCTGGCCGCCCGGCTGCTGGACGGAATGGGTGGCGTCGAACACCACCGGGAAGCCGGTCTCGGCCATGATCGGCAGGGAGCGCAGGTCCGAGACCAGCGTGTTGTAGCCGAAGCTGGCGCCGCGCTCGCACAGCAGCACGTTCTCGTTGCCGGCCTGCACCAGCTTGGCCGCCACGTTCTTCATGTCCCAGGGGGCCAGGAACTGCCCCTTCTTGACGTTGACCACCCGCCCCGTGCGCGCCGCCGCCACCAGGAGGTCGGTCTGACGGCACAGGAAGGCGGGGATCTGCAGCACGTCGACCACCTCGGCCACGGCGGCGCACTGGTCGATCTCGTGGACGTCGGTCAGCACCGGGCAGCCGAACCGCTCCTTGATCTCGGCGAAGACCGGCAGCGCGCCGTCCAGGCCGATGCCGCGGGCGGCGGCGATGGAGGTGCGGTTGGCCTTGTCGAAGGACGACTTGTAGATGAGGCCGATGCCAAGGGCGCCGCACATCTCCGACAGCGCACCGGCCATCTCCAGGGCGTGCTCCCGGCTCTCCATCTGGCACGGGCCGGCGATCAGCACGAACGGCCGGTCGTTGGCGACGGACAGGGGGCCGATCCGGACGGTGCGGGGGGTGGGCATGCGGCGCTCCTGGCGGGATGGCGGACGGGTCCTTCCATCCCAGAAAACGGGGCCGACGGTCAACCGCCGTGACGCGTTGGCCGTCATGCCGCGCGGAGTGGGCGCGGCTTACACCCGCCACGGCCGGTCGAGGAAGCCGCCATGGGCCTCCACATGGGCGGCCAGGCCCAGGGAGTGGCGGCGGACCAGCGCCTCCGCGCGCTCGCCCTCGCCGCGCTCGATCGCCCGCAGGATGGCCCGGTGGTCGGCCATGGAGCTGCGCAGCCGGTCCTCGTGGGCCAGCGCCAGCCGGCGGATGGGCTGGACGTGGAAGGCCAGGCGGTCGGTGATGCGGTCGATCAGGGGGCTGCGGCTCAACCGGATCATCGCCTCGTGAAAGCGGTTGTTGGCGTCCCGGTAGCCCGCCCCCGGGCTCGCGCCGTGGTGCCCCGCCAGGGTGGCGTGCAGCGCCGCGACGTCGTCCACCGTGCCGCACTCGGCGATGCGCCGGGCCGCCAGCCCCTCGATCGCCGCCCACACCGTGATCATCTCGACGATCTCGCGCCGGGTGCGGCGCACGACGAAGACGCCGCGGTAGGGGATGCTGCGGACGATCCCCTCCGTCTCCAGGAAGGCCATGGCCTTGCGGATGGGGGTGCGGCTGATCCCCAGTTCGCGGGCGAGCCCGGTTTCCTCCAGCCGCACCGCGTCGGGCCGGGCGTAGATGTCCATGCGGGCGATCGCCCATTTCAGCGCGTCGTAGACCCGCGTGCTGGCGGACGGCGGTGCGGGCGGCTCGACGGGGCCGGCGGCGCCGGCAAAGGGGGTCGGGGCCATGGCGGCGGCGCCTCCTCGGCTGGCCGGCCGGAACGGGACCGGCCGTCGCGGGCGGCCCCCGGCGCGGGGCCGCCCGGGGGCGGGCTTCATCACGCCGTCGCGGCGCTCTTGCGGCGGCTGCGGGCGATGGCGATGGCGTTGCGGATGAAGGGCAGCGCCACCAGCAGCACGGCGAACAGGATGAACACGGCCGACAGCGGCCGGGTCACGAAGGTGGTGATGTCGCCCTGGGACGTGATCATCGCCTGGCGGAAGGTCTTTTCCGCCAGCGGCCCCAGCACCAGCGCCAGGACCAGCGGCGCCATCGGGTAGTTCAGCTTGCGCAGGAAATACGCGCCGACGCCGAACAGCAGGATCAGCCAGACGTCGTGCATCACCGTCGTCGGGGCGAAGCCGCCGACCACGCACAGCATGAAGATGATCGGGGCCAGGATCGTGAAGGGCATGCGCAGCACCCACACGAACACCGGGATGAAGGCGATGTTGAGCAGCAGGGTGGCGACGTTGGCGGTGTAGAGGCTGGAGATCAGGCCCCACACGAACTCCTTCTCCTGGATGAACAGCATCGGTCCCGGCGTCAGGCCCCAGATGATCATGCCACCCAGCAGGATCGCGGTGGTGGGGGACCCGGGGATGCCCAGCGTCAGCATGGGCAGCAGCGCGCCGGTGCTGGCGGCGTTGTTGGCGCATTCCGGCGCCACCACCCCGTCCACCTCGCCGGTCCCATAGGCCTTGGGGTTGCGCGAGAAGGTGCGGGCGAAGCCGTAGGCCATGAAGGACGCCGGGGTCGCGCCGGCCGCCGGCAGCATGCCGACGAAATAGCCCATCAGCGAGCCCATCGCCATGGTGCCGGTGGACCGCTTCAGCGACTTGACGCTTTGCCAGATCCGCGAGGCGTTGGTCTTGGCCTGCATCATCTCGACCTTGCCCTTGCTGACCTCGAAGGTCCACAGGATCTCGCCGATGCCGTAGATGCCGATGGCCAGGACGATGAACCCGATGCCGGCGTAGAATCCCGGCAGGTCGAAGAAGATCATCCGCGGCATGCCGCTGATGTGGTCGAGCCCCACCGTGCTGAAGACGAGGCCGAGCAGGATGGCGAAGATGGTCTTGGGGATGTCGTCGCCGCCCAGGCCGATGAAGGTGGCGAAGGCGACCAGCATCAGGGCGAAGGATTCCGCCGGGCCGAACTTCAGGGCGAACATGGCCAGCGGCGGCGCGAACAGGGTGAACAGGATCACCGACACGGTGCCGCCCACGAACGACCCCACGGCGGCGGCGACGAGCGCCCGGTCGGCCAGGCCCTTCATGGCCAGCGGCCGGCCGTCGAAGGTCGTCGCGACCGCCGTGGAGGCGCCGGGGATGCCCAGCAGGATGGAACTGATGGCGCCGCCGTACATGGCGCCGTAGTAGATCGCCGCGAGGAAGATCATCGCGGTTTCCGGCGGCACCAGGAAGGTCACCGGCAACAGGATGGCGACGCCGTTCACGGAGCCCAGCCCCGGCAGCGCCCCGATCACCAGGCCGGCCCCGCAGCCGACGATGATCATTGCAAGGTTCAAGGGCTGCAGCGAGACCGCGAAGCCCTCCATGAGTAGACTGACTACGTCCATTGGCCCGGTCCTCTGGGTCACGGATTGCATGCCGCACCGCGCGCACGGGCGGCCGTTCGGTCGGGCACACGGGCCCGCTGCCGACGGACCGCGGCGGCGGCTCGGGTTTCGATGTGGCGGCCGGCCTCAGGCCCCGCCGGGACGGCCGGCCCCGGGGGGCCGGCCGGCGCGCCGTCAGTAGACGAGCGCGAAGAGGGGATAGAACAGCGGCTCCGTGATCCCCTTGGGCAAGGTCACCTTCATGGTGATCTCGAAGAAGAGGAACAGGAAGACCGGCACCGCGGCGGCGATCAGGCCCGTCGTGATCCAGGAATGACGGCCGACGTACCGCATGTAGAAGATGAAGAACAGCGGTATCGCGGCGTACATGCCGATCACATGGATCGACAGGATCATGACGAACAGGGACCCGGCCGTGATCGCGAACAGCTTGAAGGTGTCCGCGTCCATGAACGGTTCCTCCGACCGGGATTCGGGCGTCACCCCCCTCAATCCCCGGACAAAGATGACGGCGCTGACGACCAGCATTCCCGCCGACAGCCAGAAGGGCACCGCCCCGCCGGCCGGACCACCGGTCCGGCCGTTCCAGCCGATGGGAAGTTCCGCCGCCTTGACCATGAGCAGCATCGAGGCGATCCCCAACACCACGGCCGTGATCAGTTCTGCCCGTCGCATGGTTATGGCCTCCTCGTCTTGCCCACGTCGCCGCTGCGTCCGTGGATCGCGGTGATCACAGTTCGCCCAGCGCCTTCAGCAGCGTCTGGTGGACGTCGACCTGCTCCTCCATGAACTGGTTGAGGTCGTCGCCGGCGAGCCAGGCGTGCTCAAGCGCCTGCTTCTTGACGTACTGCTGCCATTCCGGGGACTCGTGCACCTTCTTGAAGACCTGGATGTAGTAGTCCCGGGCCTCCTTGGGCATCTCCGGCGGGCCGACCACGAAGCGGAGCTGGTGGTAGACCAGGTCCGGGGCGCCCAGCTCGCCCATCGTCGCGACATCCGGGTAGGCCGGCAGCCGCTCCTTGGAGAACACACCGAGCGGTCGCGTCATGCCCGCCGCGTAGAAGCCGGTCTGCTCCGCCGGGTTGTTGACCGACGCCTCGATCTGCTTGCCCACCAGGTTCTTGGCGACGTCGCCGCCACCGTCGAAGGGAACGTAGGTGAGGTCGAGCCCGTACTGCTGTTCCAGCATCGCGAAGACCAGGGAATCCTCCTGGCCGGTGCCGGTGCCGCCGACCACGTAGTCGCTGCCCGCCTCCTTGGCCGACGTCACCCACGCGTCCACCGACTTGACCGGGGAATCCGAGTGCACCCAGAGGATGAACGGGTCCTCGACGAGCTTGGCGATGCCGGTGAACTTGGTCGGGTCGACGTTCAGCGTGCTCTGGCGCAGCGGCGTCGTGAAGAAGCTGTTCAGCGTCGTCATGATGACGTGGGGGTCGCCGGACTTGCTCTCGAGGTAGCGCAGCCCCTCGGCGCCCGATCCGCCGCCCTTGTTGACGGGGATGAAGGGGACGCTGGCGAAGTCGTTTTCTTCGACGATGCTTTGGACGAGGCGGGCCAACTGGTCGGCGCCGCCGCCGGGGCCGGCCATGATGACGAATTCGACCGGCTTCTGGGGCTTCCATTCCGCCGCCGCTTGGGTGGCGGTGAGCGCGGTGCACAGACCGAGAGCGGCCCCGATGGACACTCCGAGCAGTCCACGCGTCAAGGCGTGTGTCATGACGTTTCCTCCTCTGCTTGGTTCGCTGGGCGGTTGGACCTCGTGTTTGATGGTTGGGCCGGGGGGCGGGGGAACGCCGGCCGAGCCGCGGCCGATTCACACGGGGAATCGACCCAAGCGGCGCCCGATCACTGGCATGCCAAATTCGGTGTGCGGCATGCCGTGCCCAAAACGAAGCCTAAACATGGTTCGGCCACCAAGCAATACAAAAAGCGTCGTATTGCGGATTATAGACCATCAGAACAATACGGAGGGATGGGCGGCGGCGGCCCCCGCGGCCCCGGCGATGCTTGCGCCGGGAGGAGGTTGTCTGCCGCGGTGGGGTCTTTGTCTTAGCCCTATCGGGATAGTGCTATGGTGGGAGGTCGGCCGGCCGTGTGCGCCACCCGTTCCGCGCCGCCGGCCGGGCACGGAACAGGGGCGCCGACCGTGCCGACGCCCCCTGGTTGTCCCCTGCCCGGCGGTGTCAGACCAGCCGGCTCTGCTCGATCGCCGCCTTGATGAAGGAGGTGAACAAGGGGTGCGGGTCGAACGGTTTGGACTTCAGCTCGGGGTGGAACTGCACGCCGATGAACCAGGGGTGGTCGGCCAGCTCCACGATCTCCGGCAGCTCCCCGTCCGGCGACAGGCCGGAGAACAGGAGGCCGACCTTCTCCAGCCGGTCCTTGTAGTAGACGTTGACCTCGTAGCGGTGGCGGTGCCGCTCCGAGATGTCGGCGGTGCCGTAGACCTCGGCGACCTTGGATCCCGCCACCAGCTTGGCGGGATAGGCGCCCAGCCGCATGGTGCCGCCGAGATCGCCGACCTCGGGGCGCTTTTCCAGGGCGTTGCCGCGCATCCACTCGGTCATCAGGCCGACCACCGGATTGCCCGGCCGGCCGAGCTCGGTGGAGCCGGCGTCGACGATGCCGGCGAGGTTGCGGGCCGCCTCGATCACCGCCATCTGCATGCCGAAGCAGATGCCGAAATAGGGCACGTCGCGCTCGCGCGCGAACTGGGCGGCGCGGATCTTGCCTTCGGTGCCGCGCGACCCGAAGCCGCCCGGCACCAGGATGCCGTGGACCCCTTCCAGGCGCTGCACCGCCCCGTCGGTCTCGAAGATCTCGGAATCGATCCAGTCCAGGCGGACCTTGACGTTGTTGGCAATGCCGCCGTGGGTCAGGGCCTCGCCCAGGGACTTGTAGCTGTCGAGCAGGCTGGTGTACTTGCCGACCACGGCGATGGTGACCTCGCCGTTGGGGCGGCGCACCCGTTCGACGATGTCGGTCCAGCGGCTCAGGTCCGGCTCGCCGGCGGTCGGCAGGCCGAAGTACTCCAGCACCTGGGTGTCGAAGCCTTCCTCGTGATAGCTGACCGGCACCTGGTAGATGGTGTCGACGTCCAGGGCGGCGATCACCCGCTCCGGCCGGATGTTGCAGAACAGCGCGATCTTGCGCCGCTCGCCGTCGGGGATCGGCCGGTCGGCGCGGCACAGCAGGATGTTGGCCTGGATGCCGACCGACAGCAGCTCCTTCACCGAATGCTGGGTCGGCTTGGTCTTGAGCTCGCCCGCCGTGGGGATGTAGGGCAGCAGCGTCAGATGGACGAACAGCGCGCGCTCGGGCCCGACCTCGTTGCCGAACTGGCGGATGCCCTCCAGGAAGGGCAGCGACTCGATGTCGCCGACGGTGCCGCCGATCTCGCACAGGATGAAGTCCTCGTCGCCGACCTCGGCGCCGATGAACTCCTTGATCTGGTCGGTGACGTGGGGAATCACCTGGACCGTGCCACCGAGATAGTCGCCGCGGCGCTCCTTCTCGATCACCGTCTTGTAGATGCGGCCGGTGGTGACGTTGTCGCCGCGCCGCGCCGACACCCCGGTGAAGCGCTCGTAATGGCCGAGGTCGAGGTCGGTTTCCGCGCCGTCGTCGGTCACGAACACCTCGCCGTGCTGGTACGGGCTCATGGTGCCGGGGTCGACGTTGAGATAGGGGTCGAGCTTGCGCAGGCGGACCTTGTAGCCGCGCGCCTGCAAGAGAGCCCCCAGCGCCGCCGAGGCCAGGCCCTTGCCCAGCGAGGAGACGACACCGCCCGTGATGAAGATGTACCGAGTCATGACCGTCCACAGACCTTAAGCGCCGGAATCCGTCCCCGAAGCGGGACTCCTGGTCCCTGCAAACGAAAGAGGCGGCATCGGGGGCGCCGCCTCTTGTCCTGTCGTCCGCCCGGGCCGGGCGGGGCGGCGCCGCTGCGGCGCCGGCCCATCACTGGGCGACCGGCGGGGCCGGCACCGCCGGGGCCACGGGCCGTTCCACCGGGGTGGTCGGCAGATCGTCGATGATCGAGGTCGGCGTCCCCGTGCGGCCGCCCAGGATCGCCAGCAGGATGCTGGTGGCCATGAAGCAGGCGGCGAGGATCGCGGTGGTCCGGGTCAAGAGGTTCGCGGTGCCGCGGGCGGTCATCATGCCGCCCATGGTGCCGCCGCCGATGCCCAGTCCGCCGCCTTCCGACCGCTGGATCAGGATGACGCCGACCATCGCCACGGCGATGAGCAGGTGTATGACGAGAACCACCGACTCCATGAACCCGCTTCCTTCCAGACCTGGTTCCGTGCGAACCGACCAAATGCCCAAACCGAGCGCGCGCCGCGGGCCGTGTCAGGGGCCCGGGGCGCGCGTGCCCCGTCGTTTTAGCGCGCCACGCCCGGAGACGCTAGCGGCAACTCGCGGCGATCGCCCAGAAATCGTCGGCCTGCAGGGACGCGCCGCCGACCAGCGCGCCGTCGACGTCGGGCACCGCCATCAGCTCCGCCGCGTTCGCCGGCTTGACCGAGCCGCCGTACAGGATGCGCACCCCCTCGGCGTCGGCCAGCCGCGAGCGCAGCGCCCCCCGGATGAACCCGTGCATGGCCGCCACGTCGGCCGGCGTCGCGGTCTTGCCCGTGCCGATGGCCCAGACCGGCTCGTAGGCCACCACAGTGTTGACCGCGGTGGCGCCCTCCGGCAGGGACCCGGCGATCTGCCGGCCGACCACCTCCTCGGCCCTCCCGGCCCCGCGCTCCTCCTCCGTCTCGCCGACGCAGACGATGGCCACCAGGCCGGCGGCATGGGCCGCGGCGGCCTTGGCGGCGACCGCGGCGTCGCCCTCGCCGTGGTCCTGGCGGCGCTCGGAGTGGCCGACGATGACGTAGCGGCATCCGGCGTCGACCAGCATGGCCGGGGCGACGTCGCCGGTGTGGGCGCCCTTGCCGTGCGGCGAGCAGTCCTGGCCGCCCAGCGCCAGCGTGCTGTCGGCGATCGCCTCGCCGACCGGGAACAGCAGCGGGAAGGGCGGGCAGACCAGCATGTCAAAGGCCACGCTGCCGGCCCCCTTGAGCCGCCCGGCGAGATCGGAGGCGAGGTCGAGCCCGACGGCCTTCAGGCCGTTCATCTTCCAGTTTCCGGCGATCAGCTTGCGGCGAGCGGCCATGGCTAGGGTGTCCTCCGGCGGCGATTGTCGTTCGATTCGTCGATGTCTAGCAGGAGCCCGGAGGTTTTTCCACTGCCCGACCGGGTGGCCCCGCGCGGCCGCGGGCGATCGCGCGGCGGGCGATTTCCGCACTGCGAACACCGCCACCCCGTGCTAGGGTCGCCGCGCCGCCCCGCTGCGGCGCCGTTCCCCGGAAGGTCGCCGAACCATGCGCCGCCTCATCCTGCGCCCCCGCCCGCTGCTGCTCGGGCTCGCCCTCCTGCTGGCGGCCTGCCAGCCGCGCGAGCGGGTCGCCGCCCTGCCCGCCCCGGCGCCGCCGATGCGGGCCGCGCCGGGGCTGGACCCGGTGGCCGGGGACTGGTCGGCGGACCGGGCGCTGGCGCTGCACGCCCAGCCGTCGACCGCGTCGGCGGTGGTCGCCCGGATCGGCGCGGGCCAGCCGCTGCAGGTGATGGGCCGGGCCCACGGCACCGACTGGGTCGCCGTCTCCACCGCCGCGGGCATGGCCTACGTGCGCCTCCACCTGCTGCGCCTGCGCGGCGAGCCGCGCCCCGCGGGCGCCGGTCCCGTGTTCATGCCGAAGCCCACCGACAACGCCGGCCCCGCCGTCAAGGCCGCACCGCGCGGCCGCATCGACGCGGCGCCCCTGCCGGCGTCCTGACGCCGCGCCCCCTCTGCCTCCCGTCCACTGCCGCCGGTGGCATGACGGCGGGACGGCGGGGGATACTTCATTCGCATAAAATGTTAAGCTGGGGGAAACGATCGGGCGCAATGCGGCCCGCGGGAGCGGCCGCCATGCGCGCCGCCACGCACGCCGCGCTTGAGGGGAGGAATAACAATGCAAATCAAGGTCCTGGCACTGGTGCTGGCCGGCGGCAAAGGGACCCGCCTCCATCCCCTGACGGTGGAGCGGGCGAAGCCGGCGGTGCCGTTCGGGGGCAAGTACCGGATCATCGACTTCGTGCTGTCGAACCTGGTGAACTCCGGCATCTACTCGATCTACGTGATGACGCAGTTCAAGAGCCAGTCGCTGATCCAGCATCTGCGCGACGGCTGGCAGTTCGGCGGCATGCTGAACAGCCAGTTCATCGTCCCCGTTCCGGCGCAGATGCGCACCGCCGGCGAGGAATGGTACCGCGGCACCGCCGACGCGGTGTACCAGAACGCCAACCTGATCGAGCAGTCGGAACCCGACCTGGTCCTGCTGTTCGGCGCCGACCACGTCTACCGGATGAACGTGCGCTCGATGATCGAGCACCATCTGGAGCGCCGGGCCGAGGTGACGATCTCCGCCCTTCCCGTGGACAAGAAGTTCGCCAAGGACTTCGGCGTCCTCCAGGTCGAGCCGGACGGGCGCATCACCGGGTTCATCGAGAAGCAGGCCGACGCCCCGACCATCCCCGGCCGGCCCGATCAGGTCCTGGCCTCGATGGGCAACTACATCTTCTCCCGCGACCATCTTCTGAAGATGGTCTACCAGGACGCCGAACGGGCCGACAGCAGCCACGATTTCGGCAAGGACATCCTGCCCAGCCTGGTCGGCAGCTCGGCCATGTACGCCTACGATTTCGCCACCAACCGCATCCCCGGCCAGTTGCCCAACCAGCCCGCCTATTGGCGCGAC
The DNA here is from genome assembly GCF_059703765.1 of Azospirillum sp. NS33. NCBI lineage: Bacteria > Pseudomonadati > Pseudomonadota > Alphaproteobacteria > Rhodospirillales > Azospirillaceae > Azospirillum > Azospirillum sp. NS33. Next base: position 73,079 of record NZ_BAAKJB010000023.1, read on the forward strand.
GTCGGCACGCTCGACGCGTACTACGAGGCCAACATGGACATGCGGGCGATCGACCCGCCCATCGACATCTACAACCGCGCCTGGCCGCTGCGCACCGCCGGCTATTCCGACCCGCCCGCCAAGTTCGCCTTCGACGACGAAGGGCGGCGGGGCTCCGCCGTCGATTCGATGCTGGCGGGCGGCACCATCATCTCCGGCGCCACCGTGCGACGCTCCGTCCTGGGGCGCTACGTGCGGGTGCATTCCTTCGCCACGGTGGAGGACTGCGTGGTGTTCGACAACGTGGAGATCGGCCGCGATTGCCGGGTCCGCCGCGCCATCATCGAGAAGAACGTCGTGCTGCCGCCGGGCACCGTCGTCGGCTACGACGAGGCCGCGGACCGCACGCGCTTCCATGTGTCGGACAGCGGCATCGTGGTCGTCTCGGGCCGCCGCTCGCCGGTCAACCTCACTGTGATCAATGTGTGATCGCCCCGTGCGAAACGTGGACGTTCACCATCGTTGCGCACGGCGCGCAAGAAGATGACGAACTTGGCCGTTGTCCGGTGCGCCTCGGCACCCCACATCGCCTGAGAAAGGCACGGCGGCGACGCCGGGGGTCGCGGGGCCTGGGTTCCGGCGCGCCCCCGTTGGGTGGCGCATCCCATGGCCTTTCCCCACCCGACGACGCCCCGGGCCGCCCGCCCGGTGGGGTCGTCGCCCTCGTCCGTTCCAGCCCGCGCCGGTTGCGCCGCGTGCGGCTGCCAATTTCCAACAGGGTGATGTTGCCATGACCGCCGAGGAACAACTGTCCGGGCTGCGCCTCCTCCTGGTCGAGGACGAGGCGATGGTCGCGATGATGCTGGAGGACATGCTGGGCGACCTCGGCTGCGAGGTCGTCGGCCCGGCCGCCAGCGTCGCACAGGCCCTCGAACTCGCGGGCGCCAGTGCCCTCGACGCTGCGATTCTCGACGTCAACGTCGGCGGCGAGCCCATCTATCCCGTCGCCGAGCGCCTGGCCGAGCGCGGCGTGCCCTTCGTGTTCACCACCGGCTACGGCGCCGCCGACATCGACCAGCGCTTCGCCGCCGCTCCCGCCCTGCAGAAGCCCTTCAGCCCGCCCAACCTCTATGACGCCCTGGCCGGCGTGATCGGCCGACGCGCCGGCTGACGGCGCCGGCCGGTCAGCGCCGCCGCCGCCGCATCCACAGCCCCACCCCCGCGCCCAGCGCCACGCCGATGGCCAGGGGGTAGTAGCGGGTGGCCGTCTTCTTCAAGGCGTGGGCGATGCGCCGTTCGCGGCGCGCCTGGCTCTCCGGGTTGAAGAGGTGCAGGTCGAGAATCGCCTCCTCGCAGTCGCCCAGCTCCCGGACCTCCACGGGGCGCAGGCTGCGCCCGCGGTCGCGCCGGAACCCCTCGATGGTGGCGATCAGCGACCCCTTGTCCTCGAGCGCGGCCGCCAACGCGTCGGCGTCGACGTCCAGGTGTTCGCCCAGCAGGCGGTTGCGGAAGGCCACGATGGCGCGGCGCACCGCCGCCTCGTCCCGCTGGCCGGCGGCGTCGACGGCCACGTCGCACTCCGTGTCGAAGCCCATGGAGCGGTTGTTGAGGTTGGAGGAGCCGAGCCGCAGGAGCCGGTCGTCGATGGCCATGACCTTGGCGTGCACATAGATGGGCGTGCCGGCGGCGTTCACGGGGTAGTAGATGCGGAAGCGGTCATGCCGGTCGGCGCGGCGCAGCGCCTGCACCACCTGGCTGCGCCCGGCGTCCATGCTCCACCGCTCCAGCCAGCCTTCGGCGTGCTGCGGGTTGATGACCACCACCTCCGGCCCGTCGGTCTCGCCGAGGCGCCGTTCCAGCACCGCGGAGATGGCGCGCGACGAGAGGTACTGGCTCTCCAGGTAGATGGTGCGGCGCGCCGCGGACAGGGCCGCCACGTAGAGCCGCTCGATCTCGTTGACCAGCGGGTGGCCGTCATAGTCCGGCAGGGTCCGGGCGATCGCCACGTCGACGTCGCGCAGGGCCACCGGCACCCCCTCCGGCCAGGGCACGGCGCGCGGCGGAAGCGCTGGAAGCCGGCGCCCGCCGGCCCGCCGCCAGCGCCAGCGGGCCATCTCCCCCAACGCCTGCGCCGCCTCGCCGTCGACCATGGCGGCGACATCGTGGAACGGGCCGTACGGCGTGCCGTCCGGCTCGCAGCGGCAGGGGTCGTCCTCCCGGTGGTCGCGGGTGTCCCAGCGGTCGCGGGTCATGTCGATGCCGCCGCAGAACGCCAGCCCCTCGTCGATCACCATGATCTTCTGATGGTGGCAGGCGTCGATCGGGTGCTCGCTGTCCAGGCGGAAATGGATGCGGCTGAAGGTGAGCAGCTTCATCGCCAGCAGCGGGAGGAACTCCCGGGCGATGGTCTTCAGCATCGCCATGTCCCATTTCAGCATGTAGGCGCGCAGCCCCGGGCGGTTCTGCACCAGGTCCTGGATGAAGCGGCCGAGGGTGTCGGGCTGGCTGGCGGCGGGGTTGTCGGGCTCCAGGCGGATGCGCAGGTCGAAATCCCAGCCGACCATCATCAATCGGTGCCGCGCCGCCCGCATCGCCTGCTTGGCGGCGGCGAAATAATCGGCGGCGTCGACGATCAGGGCGACCCGGTCGGCCCGGGCGATGCGCCAGCAGGTGTCGCCCGGCACCAGGATCGGCGCGTCTGCGGCGCCCGGCGCGGTGTGGCCCCCGGCCGCGGCGGGCGACGCGGTGCGGTCTTCAGACATGCCCATGCTCCTCCAAAGCCGACTCCCGAACGGTGCGAAGACTCAACCGGAAGCGTGGCCGCGTGTTCCATGACGATCCCGTGACGGACCGGCAAAGGGCCGGCCACGGGGCACGCCGCCGTGCTCCAGGGAACCCGGCGCGCCCGCGCGCGTTCCAGTGCGTCCATGGAACATCACATCGTCACCCTCGTCGCGCTGATCGCGGTGTCCGGCGTCGCCGCCCAGTGGCTGGCGTGGAAGACCGGCATGCCCGCCATCGTCGTGCTGCTGGCGGTCGGCGTGCTCGCCGGGCCGGGCCTCGGCCTGCTCGACCCGTCCGACAGCTTCGGCGCGCTGATGCGACCGCTCATCGGCCTGGCCGTGGCCATCGTGGTGTTCGAAGGCGGCCTCAACCTCAATCTCAGCGAGTTGCGGGCCGCCGGCACCGGGGTGCTGCGCCTGATCGCCGTCGCCCTGCCGCTGAGCTGGCTGCTCGGCACGCTGACCGGCCACTACGTCGCCGGCCTGGCCTGGCCGGTGGCGACGCTGTTCGGCGCCATCCTGGTGGTGACCGGGCCGACCGTCATCATCCCGCTGCTGCGCCAGGCCCGGCTGCACCCCCGTCCGGCCGCCTACCTCAAGTGGGAAGGCATCGTCAACGACCCGATCGGCGCGGTCCTGGCGGTGCTGGTGCTGGAGTTCCTGCTGCTGTCGGGCAGCATGAGCGGCGAGCGCGCGGCGGTGGTGTTGGGCTGGGACGTCGCGGAGGGGACGCTGCTGGCGCTGGCGCTCGGCACCGGCGTGCCCTTTGCGATCCGCTGGGCCTTCCACCGCGGCCACGCCCCGGAGATCCTCAAGACGCCGATCCTGCTGGCCTGCGTGCTCGGCATCTACACCGCGGCCAACGCCCTGCAGTCGGAGGCCGGACTGATCGGCACCACGGTGTTCGGCGTGGTCCTCGGCAACATCGGCCTGGTCGGCCTGACGGAGCTGCGGCGCTTCAAGGAATCGCTGACCGTCTTCCTGGTCTCCGGCCTGTTCATCGTGCTGGCCGCCGATCTCGACCCCGCCGTGTTCGGCGAGCTGTCCTGGCCCATCGCCGCCGCCACCGCGGTCATCCTGTTCGCGGTCCGCCCGGCCGCCATCCTGCTGTCCACCGTGGGCGACCGCATGCCGTGGCGCGAGCGCCTGTTGGTCGCCTGGGTGGCGCCGCGCGGCATCGTCGCCGCCGCGATCGCCGGCATCGCCTCGTCCGACCTCGCCGAGCAGGGCTATCCCGACGCGGAGCTGATCCTGCCCATGGTGTTCGCGGTGATCGCGTCGACCGTCGTGCTGCACGGGCTGAGCGTCGGGCCGCTGGCCCGCGGCCTCGGCCTGGCCGCGGGCAAGCACGCGGGGATGATGATCGTCGGCGCCTCGGCCTGGAGCGTCGCCCTGGCCGCCACCCTGCGCGACCAGGGGGTGACGGTGATGGTCGCCGACCGCTCCTGGGCGGCGCTCGGCCCGGCGCGGCGGCAGCGCCTGCGGACCTTCGCCGGCGAGGTTCTGTCGGAGCACGACACCGAGGAGCTGGACCTCCTGGAGGTCGACCAGGTGCTGGCGACGACCCGCGACGACGCCTACAACGCCCTGGTCTGCACCCGCTTCGCGCCGGAGCTGGGGCATGAGCAGGTGCACCAGATCGCGCCGACCTCGGGCGGCATCGAGACGGGCGAGACCGCCAGCCGGGAATGGCGGGGCAAGGTGCTGGGTGCCGCCACCCTCCACCACGACACCTTGGACCGCCGCCTCGGCGAGGGCTGGCGTTTCGAGGTCGTGCCGTTCACCGGCCACGCGCCGCGCTCCGACGCGGAGGGCTGGAACCTGGCGGTGGTGGCCGACGGCTCCGCGACCCTGCTGTCGCCGGAGCAGCACCTGCCGCTGCCCCACAAGGGCGTGCTCGTGCGCTTCGTGCCTCCCGGCGAAGCCGCGGCCGCCGCGGCGGAGAGCGAAGCCGCCTAGCGGATGCCGGCGCGCATGAAGCTCTGCACGAACTGGCGCTGGAACAGCAGGAAGGCGAGCAGCAGCGGGGCCGAGGTCATCAGCGTCGCCGCGGTGATCACGGACCAGTCGATGCCCTGGTCGGTCGAGGCGAAGACCGACAGCCCCACCGTCAGGGGCCGCGTCTCCACCGAGTTGGTGACGATGAGCGGCCACAGGAAGTTGTTCCAGTGGTGGCTCACCGACACCAGGCCATAGGCAACGTACACCGGGCGGGCAAGAGGAACGTACACCCGCCACAGCACGGTGAGGGGGCCGGCCCCTTCCACGCGCGCCGCGTCGTCCAACTCGCGCGGGACGGTCTTGAAGGTCTGCCGCAGCAGGAAGATCCCGAAGGCCGAGGCCATGTAGGGCAGGCCGACGGCGGCGATGGTGTCGACCAGCCCGAGGGCGTGCATGGTGCGGTAGTTCTCCACCACCATGACGTCGGGCATGATCATGAGCTGGACCAGCACCAGGGCGAAGGCCACGTCGCGGCCGGCAAACGCGAAGCGTGCGAAGGCGTAGGCGGCCAGGGTGCACAGCACGAACTGGCCGATCAGGATCGCCGTGACCAGGATGAAGGTGTTGAGGAGGTAGCGGGCGAAGGGCGCCGCCTCCCAGGCCCGGGCGAAGTTCTCCAAGGTCAGCGGCGCCAATGGCTCGAAGCGCACGGAATAGGCACCGGGGTGGAACGCCGTCCACACCGCGTAGAGCAGCGGCAGCACCCACAGCAGCCCCAGCAGCCAGGCCGCCGCCGTCTCCAGCACAGTCCCCGCCACGGTCGCCAGGCGGTCGGTCATCGGTAGTGCACCTTGCGGTCGAGGAAAAGGAACTGGCCGATGGCGAACACGACGAGGATCACCAGCAGCACCGCGGTCAGCGCCGCGGCGTAGGCGCTGTCCCAATAGCGGAACCCCACCTCGTAGACGTAGAAGAGGAGCAGCGCGGTGGCGTTGTCGGGCCCGCCGCGGGTCATGACGATGACGTGGTCGACCAGGCGGAACGCGTTGACCACCGCGTTGACCAGCACGAACAGGGTGGTCGGCATCAGCAGCGGGAAGGTCACGCGGCGGAAGAAGGTCCAGCGCCCCGCGCCCTCCAGCGCGCCGGCCTCGCGCAGCGCCGGTGGGATCGCCTGCAGGGCGGCGAGGTAGAAGATCATGAAGAACCCCGCCTCCTTCCACACCGTCACCGCCATCAGCGCCGGCAGGGCGGTGTCGCGGTTGCCCAGCCAGTTGCGGTCGGGCAGGCCGAACAGGCCGCCGATCTGGTCCAGGAGGCCGTAGCCCGGCGTGTAGAAGAACAGCCAGATGTTGGCCACGGCGATCATGGGCAGCACCGTGGGCGTGAAGTACGCCACCCGCAGCGCCGTGCGTCCGCACAGCCGCCCGTTGACCCACAGCGCCATCACCAGGGCCAGCGCGATGGACAGCGGCACCGTGCCCAGGGCGAACACCGCGTTGTTGGCCAGGCTCTGCCAGAACACCGGATCGTCGGCCATGGTGGCGTACTGGTCCAGGCCGACGAAGCGCGCCGGCCGCCCGCCGCGCGGCGTGGTGTGCAGGGAATGCCACAGGGTGGCCAGCGCCGGATAATGGGTGAAGGCCACCAGAAGCACCGCCGCGGGAAGCAGCAGCAGCCAGCCATAGACCTGGGCGAGAATGCGGTGGGGCATGGGACCGGGAGCGGCGGGGGGAAGGCCGGGCCCCCGCCCCGCCTCCCCCGCGGCCGGCGGGAGACGGGAGCGCGGGCCCACGCCGGAACGGCTCGGTTAGCGGTAGGCCTTGAGGATGCGCTCGGCCTCGGCCTGGGCGTCCTGCAGGGCGGCCTGCGGCGTCTTGGCGCCGGTCAGCGCCGCCTGGAGGCCGTCGTTCAGGGCCTTGGTGACCCGCTGGTTGTCGTGGGTCGACAGCTCGGCCCAGGCGTAGGGGAGCTGGTCGCGGGCCACGGCCGCCGCCGGGAAATCGGCGACGTACGCCGTCATGGCGGGCGTCTCCCAGGCGTCCGGACGGACCGCGACATAGCCGGTGTCGATGCCCCACTGGGCGGCGCGCTCCGGCGTGGTCATCCACTTCACGAAGGCCAGCGCGGCGTCGCGCTGCTCGGGCGTGGCGCTCTTGAAGACGTAGAGGTTGCCGCCGCCGGTCGGGCTGCCACGGCGCTTCATCTCCGGCAGCATGGCGACGCCGAAGGCGAAGGGCGCGTTCTTGCGCACGTTGGTCAGGTTGCCGGTGGTGGTCCACATCATGGCCACCTTGCCCTCGAAGAAGTCCTTGGGCGTGGTGCCCCACTCGACGATGCCCGGCGGGTGCACCTTGTGCTTGGCCGACAGGTCGACCCAGTACTGCAGGGCCTCGATCGCCGCGGGATCGTCATAGTTGGTCTCGGTGCCCGCGTCGTTCATCAGGCGCACGTCGTTCTGCGTGGTCAGCGCCTGGAACAGCCAGTAGGGGAAGCCCGACGACGGGATCTGCACGCCCCAGCGGCTGACGTTGCCCGACGCGTCGCGCTTGGTCAGCTTGGCCGCCATGGCGGTCATCTCGTCCCAGGTCTGCGGCGCCCTGTCCGGGTCGAGGCCGGCCTCCTTGAAGGCGTCCTTGTTCCAGTAGGCGACGATGGTGGAGCGCTGGAAGGGGATGCCCCAGGTCTTGCCGGCGGTGCGGCTGTTCTCCATGAACGCCGGGTAGAAGGCGTCCAGGAAGGCCTTGTCGTCCGCCGACTTCACGAGATCCTCGTAGGCGACGATCGCATCCTCGTCGATCAGCGTGTGCATGTCGGTGGACAGCACAACCGCGACCTGGGGGGCGTCCCCGCCCTTCAGGGCGGTCATCACCTTGGCGATGGTGTCCTGGTAGGAGCCGGTGTAGATCGGCTTCACGTCGATCCCGGGATTCGCCGTCTCGAAATCGGCGACGTAGCCGTCGATGATCTTGGTGATCGGGCCGCCGACCGCCACGGGGTAGTAGAAGCTGAGCGTCGTGTCGGCCGCGGCCGGCAGCGCCGCCGTCACCAGCCCGGCGGTCATCGCCGCCGCCATCCAGGACTTGCGCATCTCTCGTGTCCTCGCTCGTTGATGATCCGGTCAGGGTGTTCCGGTCAGGGTGTGGCCGCACGGCGCAGGGCGTCCTCGTCGGGACGGCGACGGCCGGTGGCGGCGTCGAAGACGTGCACGGATTCGGGCGCCCAGCCCAGGCGCACCGCGGTGCCGGCGGGGGCCGCGGCGCGGCCCGACGCGCGCACGGCCAGGGTCGGGCCGTCGCCCGCCAGCCGGCACATCACCACCGTGTCGGCACCGTGGTAGTCGGTGTCGACGACGGTGGCCGGCAGGCCGGGGCTGGCGTCGAGGCTCACGTCCTCCGGGCGGACGCCCAGGCGCACGCCGGGGCATTGCGGCAGCTCGAACACGTTCATGGGGGGCGTGCCGATGAAGCGGGCGGCGAACACCGACGCGGGGCGCGCGTACAGCTCCTCCGGCGCGCCGGCCTGCTCGACCCGCCCGCCGTTCATCAGCACCACCCGGTCGGCCATGCTCATGGCCTCGGTCTGGTCATGGGTGACGTACACCATGGTGATGCCGAGGCGGAGCTGGAGCGCGCGGATCTCGCGCCGCATCTCGTGGCGAAGCTGGGCGTCGAGGTTCGACAGCGGCTCGTCCATCAGGCACACCGGCGCCTTGGCGACGATGGCGCGACCCAGCGCCACGCGCTGCTGCTGGCCGCCCGAGAGCTGGGAGGGCCGGCGCGCCAGCAGCGCCCCCAGGCCCAGGAGGTCGGCCGCCCAGGCCAGGCGCTCCGCCCGCTCCGCCGCGGGAACCTTGCGCACCTCCAGCCCGAACAGGATGTTGTCGGCGACCGTGAGGTGGGGGAACAGGGCGTAGGACTGGAACACCATCGAAATCCGCCGGCGCGCGGGCGGCAGGCGGGAGACGTCCACCCCACCGATCAGGACGCGCCCCTCGGTCAGGGTTTCCAGACCGGCGACCAGGCGCAGCGTCGTCGACTTGCCGCACCCCGACGGCCCCAGCAGGACCAGCATCTCCCCCGGCTGCGCCGTCAGGCTGACGGCGTCGACGGCGGTGGCGCTTCCCCAGCGCTTCGTCACGGTCTCCAGGTCGATGGCATGGGCGGCGGTCATGGTGGGCGGAGGGCTTCTGCAACGGGTGCGGTCGGCGCGCACAATGGCCGAGTGCGATGACGCTCGAATGGCGCTTGCGTTGCAGTTTCGTGTCCCCCGGGCCGGTGCGTCGCCGGGACGTCACGAAGCCGTCCCCCGTCCGTCATCGGGCTGACACCGACCTGACACGCCCGCCGCCTAGGATGAGTGTCCGCAGCCACACCGTCCGAGGAGGTTCCATGCCCATCCGCCCGACCCTTGCCGCCCTGGCCGGCCTCGTCGCCGTCGCCCTGTCCGCGGTGGCCCTGCCGGCCGCCGCCGCCGACAAGGTGGTCAAGCTCACGTCGCTGGAATGGCCGCCGTTCAGCGGCGAGGCCCTGCCCGAGAAGGGCGCCGCGGTGGCGGTGGTCGAGGCGGCCTTCGCCGCCATGGGATACCGGGTCGAGGTGGACTTCTTCCCGTGGAACCGGGCCGTCGCGATGGTGCGCGAGGGCGGCGCCCACCAGGGCTATTTCCCGGAGTACGACGGCGCCGCGGTGCGCGCCGACTTCACCCTGTCGGAGCCGCTGGGCTCCAGCCCGCTGGGCTTCGCCGACCGCGCCGCCGCCCCGGTGGCCTGGTCGACCCTCGACGACCTCAAGGACAAGCGCATCGGCGTGGTCGACGGCTACCTCAACACCGAATCCTTCGATGCCCGGGTCGCCGCCGGCACCCTGGCCGCCGACCCGGCCAACAGCGACGCCACCAACCTGAAGAAGCTGCTGGCCGGACGCATCGACCTGGCGGTCATCGACCGCGCCGTGATGGACGACCTGCTGCGCACGACGCCGGAACTCAAGGGCAAGGCCGCGGAGCTGCGCTTCAATCCGACCATCCTGGAGGACAAGACGCTGCACATCGCCTTCCGCAAGGACGCCGCCGGGGCGGACATGGCCAAGGTCTTCGCCGAAGGGCTGGCCAAGATCGACGCCCGCTCCATCCTCGCCACCGCGCTGAAGCGCTGACCGCCATGACGGCGGGCGCGGAGGCCGACCGACCGCGGTTCCGTGCCCGCGACATCCGCGTTCCGGTGCCCGGCCTCACCGCGGCCACCACCTGCGGCGCCGTGATGGAGCGCTTCCTGGCCCACCCGGACCTGCCGTGCCTGGCCGTCGTCGACGACGGCGGGCGGCCGGTGGGCGTGGTCGAGCGCGAGCGTCTGTTGTCCACCTTCGCCGACCGCATCAAGTCGGAGCTGTACCGTCGGCGCCCCGTCACCGCGGTGGCCGAGCCGGCGTTCCTCGCCGTCGACGCCGCGACCAGCCTGGACGAGGTCAGCGCGGTCATCGCCGGCGACCACCCGCGGGCGCTGGCCAACGGATTCATCGTCACCGACGGCGGGCGCTACATCGGCATCGGCACGGGCATCGCGCTGCTGTCGGCGGTCGTCGACCTGACCCGGGAGCGGGCCGGCCAGCTGGCCGCGGCCGGCGTGCGGGCGACCGCCGCCAACCGCGCCAAATCCGCGTTCCTGGCGGCGATGAGCCACGAGATCCGCACCCCGCTGCACGGCGTCATCGGCAGCCTGGAGCTGCTGCGCCACGCCGACGACCCGGCCGAGCGCGACGAGCTGGTGGCGTCGGCCACGGCGGCGGCGCAGACGCTGCTGCGCATCATCGGCGACGTGCTGGACTTCTCCAAGATCGAGTCCGACCGCATCACCCTGGAGATCGCCGAACTCGACCCGGCGGCGCTGGTGCGGGAGACCGCCGGGCTGTTCGCCGCGGAGGCCCGGCGCCGCGGCGTCGCCCTGCAGGTCCACGTCGGCACCGGCATCCCCCGCGCCATCCGCGGCGACGCGCTGCGGCTGCGCCAGATCGCCATGAACCTCGTCGGCAACGCCGTGAAATTCACCGGGCGCGGCACCATCGCCGTCTCGCTGACCCGGGTCTGGCGCGACACGCAACGGCCGTGGCTCCGCCTCGCCGTGGCCGACACCGGACCCGGCTTCGCCGCCGACGCGGCCGCCACCCTGTTCGACGCGTTCGTCCAGGAGAACGGCGCCACCGCCCGGCGCTACGGAGGCTCCGGCCTCGGCCTGGCCATCGCCAGCCGGCTGGTGGCCCTCATGGGCGGCACCATCGCCGCCGACGGCGCCCCCGGCAAGGGCGCCACATTCTGGTGCGACATCCCGGCCGACATCCCGGCCGAGATTCCCGCCGCCATTCCCCCCGATGAGGCCCGGCCCGCCGCCGACGACCGGCCCGGGCTGGACGGCCTGGGCGTCCTGCTATTGGATGGCGGGCGCGGCGACGGCAACCGGAACGCCGCCCCGCTGCTCGAGGAGGCCGGCGCGCGGGTCACCCTCGCCGACGGGCTGCTCACCGGAATCGCCGCGCTGCGCCGGGCGACGGCGGCCGGCGCGTCGTTCGACGTGGTGGTGCTGGACGCCCATCTGCCCGACGGCGACCGCTTCGTGGTGGCCGAGCTGCTGGCCGGCACGGCCTCGGTCCTGCTGCTGACCGTGCCCGAGGACGAGCCCGAGCTGGCGCGTGCCGCCTACCGCCGCGGATTCGCCCTGGCGATCGCCACCCCCTGCCCGCCCACCGAGATCGTCGCCGCGGTCGCCGCGGCGGCCGGACGGGCGGGCGGCGCGCCCTCCCCCGCCGCGGTGCCGGCGCCCGCGGCGCCCGCCAGCCTCGCCCACCGCAGCGGCGGCCGGCCGGTGCTGGTCATCGACGACACGCCGATGAACCTGGCGATGGCCCGGCGCCAGCTCCACCGCCTCGGCCTCGCCTGCGAGCTCGCCGCGGACGGCGCCGAAGGGTTCCGCCTCGCCACCGCCGGCGACTACGCCCTGATCCTGGTCGACCGCGCCATGCCCGGCCTGGACGGCCCCGCCTTCGCCCGGCGCCTGCGCGCCTGGGAGGCGGAGCGTGGCCTCCGCACCCCCATCGTCGCCCTGACCGCCCACGCCCAGCCCGAGGACGTCCAGGTGAGCCGCGACGCAGGCATGGACGACCACCTGACCAAGCCGGTCACCCTCGACCGCCTCGCCGCGTCCCTCTCGCGGTGGCTGCCGCCCGGCGACGCGCCGGCGGACGGGAGCGACGCGCCGGCGGACGGGAGCGACGCGCCGGCGGACGGGAGCGACGCGCCGGTCGACCTCGCCGCCCTCGCGGCCGCCCTCGGCGGTGCCGACCGGGCGGAGATGGCCGAGATCCTGCAGGTCTTCGTCGCGACCTTCCCGCCGCTGCTGGAGCGCGTCCGTGCCGCCCTGGACAGCGGCGACCGCGACGCCCTGGAGGCTGCCGCCCACGCCGCCAAGGGCGCCGCCGGCAACGCCGCCGCCGGGGCGCTGGCGGCGACGCTGGCCGACCTGGAGGCCGACGCGCGCGGTGCGCCGGTGCACCGCCTGCGAGGCGTCGCCGCCGGGGCGGCCGCACGATTCGCCGCCGTCGCCGGGGCGGTCGCGGCGCTCCAGGATCAGGGCCGCGCGCCCGCCCCGTCGATCCACAGCTCGGCCACCCCGTCGTAGAGCGGGCGCAGGTCGTTGAGATGGGTCAGCAGGCGCGCCGTGAGCACGGTTCCCGCGGGCACCAGCAGGTGGCCGTCGGGTCCGTCCACGGCACGGGCCAGCCGGGCGTTGGCGGGCACGTCGTCCAGCACCGTCCGCACGCCGCCCGCGCCGCCCGGTGCCTCCGCGGCACCGCGGGCCGGGGGCGGCGGTGCGCCCCGCCGGGCCGGGGTGCGGTCGGCCGACAGGAAGATGGTCGTCGGCAACGGAACGTCGGCGTAGACCTCGGCGGAACGCACGGTTCGGTCGCGGGTCAGCAGGCGGTCCAGCCGATCCGCCACCACGTCCAGCGACGTCGGCTTGCCGAGGAAGGCGTTGACGTCGAGCGCCATGGCCGTGGTCACCAGACGCATGTCGCTGTGTCCGGTCAGCATCGCCACGGGGGTGGCGCGGTCGGCCCCGGCCGACCCGTCGCGGATGCGCTTGAGCGCCTGGAGCCCGTTCAGGCCGGGCATGTGGAAGTCGAGGAACAGGCAGTCGACCCGCCCGACGCAGCGCAGCGCGGTCAGCGCGTCGGCGCCGTCGGCGGCCTGGCGGATGCGGGTGACGCCCAGCTTGCGCAGCATGTGCACGACGATGGACCGGCTGAAGTCCTCGTCGTCCGCCACCAGGATCTCGAGGTCGGAGTGGTTCAGGTGCATGACACACGCCGTACCCCCGGCAACGTTACAGTTTCAATCACAGGCTGCGCGAAGCCGCCGGGCAAGACCTGACCCGCAATCTTCACAGGAGCGCCGCACGAGCGTCACGGACACCCGTATGATGGTGGGCGCTCAAATCATTCGAAACGGCAGGGGACCGCGTGATGCTGACGCTTTACCGGCGGAGTCTGGCCGTCAGGGTCGTGGCGCCGATCGCATTGCTGCTGGCGCTGGCGGTGGCCGCCGCGGTGACCACCATCGACCAGACGGATCGCGCCGCGGCGCGCGCCGCGCTGGGGGAGCGGGCACGCATGACCACCACGGCGCTGGCGGGCGGCGCCGGCGAGGCGCTGTGGAACATGGACACCGCCGCCGCCGAGGCGCTGCTGGCGGCCCTCGACGCCGACCCCGACCACGTCGGCAGCACCCTTCGCGACGCCGCCGGCGCGGTCTTCGCCAGCCACGGCGCCCCGGCAGCCAACACGGGGGGCACCAACACGGGGGCCGGCACCGGAGAGCGCGACGACGGCACGGTCACCCACCGCGTCGACATCACCCGCGCCGGCACCGCCGAGCGCCTCGGCGTGCTCGAGGTGCGGCTGTCCGACACCCGGATGCGGCAGGCCCAGGCGGAGCGCACCGCCAAGGTCGCCGGCTTCGGCGCGCTGTCCCTGCTGCTGGTGGTGGGTGCGCTGATCGCCATCATCCGCACCGTCACCCGGCCCATCGTCACCATGACCGCCACCATGGCCCGCCTGGCGTCGGGCGACCATGCGGTCGAGATTCCGGCCCTGGAACGCGCCGACGAGGTCGGCCGGATGGCCGCGGCGGTCGGCACCTTCAAGGCCCATGCGATCGAGAAGGAACGGCTGGAGGCCGAGCAGGAGCGCCTGCGCGTCGCCGCCGAGGACGAGCGCCGGCAGGCGCTGGCCACGGTGGCCCAGCGCTTCGACGCCGACGTCGGCTCGGTGCTCGGCGCCGTCGACGGCACCACCCAGGACATGTCGCGCTGCGCCGGCGGCGTCGCCGACAGCGCCGGCGACAACGTCAACCTCAGCCACGGCGCCGCGGCCACCGCCGAGCGGGTCAGCGCCAGCGTGCAGACCGTCGCGGCGGCGGTGGAACAGCTCGCCGCGTCGATCCGCGAGATCTCCTCCCAGGCCCAGAGCGCCAACAGCGTCGCCGACGACGCCGCCCGCAAGGCCGGCACCGCGGTCACCCAGATGGCCCGGCTGGTGGATGACGCCAATCGGGTCGGCGACGTGGTGACCCTGATCTCGCAGATCGCCAGCCAGACCAACCTGCTGGCGCTGAACGCGACGATCGAGGCGGCCCGAGCGGGCGAAGCCGGAAAAGGCTTCGCGGTGGTCGCCCAGGAGGTCAAGAACCTGGCCAACCAGACCGGCAAGGCGACCGAGGAGATCGTCAGCCTGGTTTCCGCCATCCAGGCCTCCACCGGCGGCGCGTCGGGCGAGATCGACGGGATCGCGCGGATCGTCAGCACCATCAGCGAGATCAGCGCCTCCATCGCGGCGGCGGTGGAGCAGCAGAACGTCGCCACCAGCGAGATCAGCTCGGCCGTGCAGCAGGCCGCCGCCGGAACCGAGCAGCTCCGCCACGACGTCCAGTCCGTGGCCGGGGCGGCGCAGCGCAACGGCGACGCGGCGGGCCGGCTGCTCGACAGCCTCGGCACGCTGACCGGGCGTTTCGACAGCCTGAAGGTCGAAGTCGACCGCTTCGTCTCCCGGCTCGACGCCGCCTGATCGCCTCCCGCGCTTGACGGCGTGCCGGCCCGCCCTTTCTGGTAATGTGGGCGATGGTCGACGGGGAGGATGCGATGCGGTTCGGGCCGGTTCCGGTCAGCGAAGCGGCGGGGGCCATCCTGGCCCATTCCGTGCGCAAGGGATGCCTGATCCTCAAGAAGGGCCGCCGCCTCAGCGCCGGGGACGCCGGGGATCTGGCGGCGGCGGGCTTCGCCTGGGTGGTCGTCGCCCGGCCCGACGCCGACGACGTGGAGGAGGACGCCGCCGCCGCGCGCGTCGCCGACGCCCTTCTCGGGCCGCACCTGTCGGCCGCCGCCCCCTTCACCGGCCGGGTCAACCTGTTCGCCGAAGCGGCCGGGCTGGTGGTGGCCGACGCCGCACGGATCGACCGGCTGAACCGGGTGGACGAGGCGGTGACGGTCGCCACCCTGGCCGCTTACGCCCCGGTGCGGCCCGGCCAGATGGTGGCGACGGTCAAGATCATCCCCTTCGCCGCCCCGCGCGGTGCGGTGGAGCGGATCGTCGACGACCTCGCCGGGGGCGGGCCGCCGCTGCGCGTCGCCCCCTTCCGCCCGCTGCGCGCCGGGCTGGTGCAGACCCGCTTCTGGGGCGTGAAGGAGTCGATCCTCGACAAGACCGTGGGGGTCACCGCCACCCGCCTGGCCGAGTTCGGCGGCACCCTGGCCTGCGAGCTCCGCTGCGACCACGACGAGGCCGCGGTGGCCGGGGCGCTGACGGACCTGCGCCGCCGCGGCGTCGACCTGCTGCTGCTGGCCGGCGCCTCGGCGATCACCGACCGGCGCGACGTGCTGCCGGCGGCGGTGGAGCGGGCCGGCGGCACGGTCGAGCATTTCGGGATGCCGGTCGACCCCGGCAACCTGCTGCTGCTGGCGGCCCTGGACGGCGTGCCGGTGCTGGGCCTGCCGGGCTGCGCACGCTCGCCCCGCCTCAACGGCTTCGACTGGGTGCTGCGGCGCCTCGCCGCCGGCGTTCCGGTGCGGCGCGACGACCTCATGGGCATGGGAGTCGGCGGGCTGCTGGCGGAGATCCCGACCCGGCCGGCGCCGCGCGCCGGCGGTGGCCGGCCCGAGGGCGACGCCCCGCCCCGCGCCCCGCGCGTCGCCGCCCTGGTGCTGGCGGCCGGCCGCTCGACCCGCATGGGCGGGCCCAACAAGCTGCTGGCCGACCTGCACGGCAGCCCCCTGGTGGCGCGCACCGTCGACGCCGCCCTGGCCTCGCGGGCGCGCCCCGTGGTGGTGGTCACCGGGCACGACCGGGCGGCGGTGGAGGCCGCGCTGGCCGGGCGGCCGGTCGCCTTCGCCGACAACCGCGACCACGCCGCCGGGCTGAGCGCCTCCCTGCGCGCCGGACTCGCCGCGCTGCCCGGCGACGTCGACGGGGCGCTGGTGTGCCTCGGCGACATGCCGACCGTGCCGGCCGCCGTCCTCGACCGGCTGATCGCGGCCTTCGCCCCCCAGGAGGGCCGCGGCATCTGTGTGCCGACGACGGGGGGCAAGCGCGGCAACCCCGTGCTGTGGAGCCGGGGCTTCTTCGCCGACATGGCCGCGGTGACCGGCGACACCGGGGCGCGGCACCTGATCGGCGCCAACGCCGACCAGCTCTGCGAGGTCGAGGTGGGCGACGACGCCGTGCTGCGCGACGTCGACACGCCGGACGCCCTGAGCGCCGTCCGGGCGGGCGGCCTCACTCCGGTTCGGGAGTGATGCCGGCGTTCTTCAGGGCGCGGGAGAGGTCGAGGACGACCGTGCTGATGGACGGAAAGTCGAGGGCCAGCGTCGACGATTCCACGACGTAGCGGACCACCACCGCGAGTTGGCGGATTGTGCCGCGCTCCGGCAGCTCGGAACAGCTCACGTCCATCTTCACCCGGTCGCCGGAGTCCAGCCCCAGCTCCCCCCGGTAGCCCTCGAGCAGCAGGCCGCGGGCCGACCAGTTGACGGTGCGGTAGCGCTGTCCGCCGAGGTCGACGGTGAACGCGGGGGCGACGTAGCGGATGGCGCGCCGCCGCTCATGAACACCGTCGGGCAGCCGCGCGCCGACGTCCCGCTCCGCCAGTTTGCGGGCGGCCGCGGCCTTGGTGCGGGCGTCGACCCCGTCGGCGGTGGTCATCAGGGCGGCCTGGACGCGGCGTTCCACGGCGCGCCGGAAGTCATCGTCGACGCCGTAGCGGATCGCCTTCCCGAAATGCTGCTTGGCCTGGGCGAGGATCTCGTTGCGCCCCTTCTCGTCGCCGGCATGGCCACGGCGTTCGGCCAGGCCCACCAGGGTGTCGACGCTGCGGGCGAAGGCCTCCCGCTGGATGGTCTTCAGACTCTCGCGGAATTCGGTGGCCCGCTGGGGCGGGAACTCGCGCGCCTTCAGCACCTCGCCGATGGCCTGCGCCAAGGCCTCCACCGCTTCGGGATCGTCCCCCTCGGCCTGACGGCGCAACTGCGCAACGGCCGACTCCGCCTTGCGCAGCAGTGCATCTTCAAGCTTCTTGCGCGTTTCCGCGTCCATCATCGCTGCCATAGGTCCCCATACCCGGCCGATGACTGCCATCGTCACGCAACGCTGTTAACGAATGCTGAATTCATTGTTACACGTTGAAGTTCGCTTCGATTGTTTTTGCGGCAATTGCCTAAACGTGTCTTCGACAGGGGCTTCGCTGCGCCGCCAACGGCCCCGCCGTCAGTGGGAGAACAGCACCGGTGCGGTCATCTGGCGCAGAATGTGGCGGGTGTTGGCGCCGCGGCCGAACAGGCCGAAGGGGCCGCTGCCGTAGCCACCGAATCCACCCATGACCAGCAGGTCGGCGCTTTCGTCCGAGAGGCGCGACAGAACCGCGTCCATCGGCATCATGTCCTCCACCACCATCCGCTCCTGGGTCGCGGTGATGCCGTGGAAGGCCAGGTGCTCGACGATGTCGACCGGCGGCACCGTCCCGGCGTCGGCCTCGCCGCGGTGGCCGTGCAGGGCCAGCACCAGAACCGACTTGGCGTGGGCCATCAGCGGGATCGCGTCGTTGACGGCGCGCGCCGCCTCGCGGCTGGCGTTCCAGGCGATGACCACGCGCTGGCCCAGCGTCGGATAGTGGCCGGCGTAGGGCACCACCAGCACCGGCCGCCCGGCGTGCAGGATCACCTCCTCGGCCAGTTGGGCGGGCACCCGGGCCGGCGCGTCGGCGTCGTGCTGGCCCAGCACCACCAGGTCGCAGTAGCGCGCGCAGATCACCGTCTCGCCGATGACATGGCCGTACTCGCCATGGCCGAGCTGCCACCACCGGGCGGTCACCTCCGCCGCGTCGGTCTTGACGGTGAAGGCGCCGCGCGCGTTCTCCGCCGCCTCGACCAGGCGGTCGCTGGCGCGCCGCGCCACCAGGCCGGGGCCGGACGTCTCGCTCTGGGCGAACAGACCGGTGAGGCGCCCGCCCAGGCTCTGGGCCAGCCGCACCGCCACGTCGAGGCGCTCGGCGCAGCGCTCGCCGTCGTCGAGTTGCACCAGGATGTTCTTGTAGCTCATGGCGTCGCCCTCCCCTGCCGTCGTCTCATTGTCTGGTCGTCTGGTGGTTGCCCAACCCCTCTCAGGCGCAGCCGCGGGCGCGCGCCACCTTGGACGCGGTCGGCCGTTCCAGCGCCTCGCTGACGAAGGCCCCGGCGGCGACCAGGCGGTCGAGGTCGACCCCGGTCTCGATGCCGAGCCCGTTCAGCATGTACAGCACGTCCTCGCTGGCGACGTTGCCCGAGGCCCCCGCGGCGTAGGGGCAGCCGCCCAACCCCGCGACCGAGCTGTCGACCACCGCCACCCCCGTCTCCAGCGCCGCCAGGATGTTGGCCAGCGCCTGACCGTAGGTGTCATGGAAATGCACGGCCAGCCGCTCCACCGGCACCCGGCTGGCGACCGCGGCGATCATGGCCTGGGCCTTGGCCGGGGTGCCGGTGCCGATGGTGTCGCCCAGCGACACCTCATAGCAGCCCATCTCGAAGAGCGTGCCCGCCACCTCGGCCACCGCGCCAGGGGCGATCTCGCCCTCGTAGGGGCAGCCCAGCACGCACGAGACGTAGCCGCGCACCGGCACGCCCTCGGCCCGCGCCCGCTCCATCACCGGGGCGAAGCGCTCCAGGCTCTCGGCGATGGAGCAGTTGATGTTCTTGCGCGAGAAGCTCTCCGACGCCGCGCCGAACACGGCGACCTCGTCGGCCTTGGCGGCCAGCGCCCCCTCCAGACCCTTCAGGTTGGGGGTCAGCGCGGCGTAGCGCACGCCCGGCCGGCGGCGGATCGCCGCCATGACCTCGCCGCTGTCGGCCATCTGCGGCACCCATTTGGCGGAGACGAAGCTGCCCGTCTCGATCACCGGCAGGCCGGTGGCGGACAGCCGGTCGACCAGCCCGACCTTCACCGCGGTCGGCACCAGCGCCTTTTCGTTCTGCAGACCGTCGCGGGGGCCCACCTCCACCATGCGGACCTTCGCCGGAACGCGCATGTCAGCTCTCCTCCTCGATCTCGATCACCAGCAATTCGACGCCCTCGGCGACCTGGTCGCCGGCGGCGACGTTCACCGCCCCAACCATACCCCGTCCCGGGGCGGTGATGGTGTGCTCCATCTTCATGGCTTCCAGCAGAAGAAGGGGGGCGCCGCGCTCCACCGCCTGGCCCGGCTCCACCAGCACCCGGACCACGGTGCCCGGCATCGGCGCCGTGAGCCGGCCGGAGCCGCCCTCGGCCTCGGCGGCGCGGGCCGACGGATCATCCAGGGTGAGGCGCCACACCGCCCCGTCGCTGAGGATGGTCAGGTCGTGGCCCTGCGCCACCACGGTGGCGCGCACCCGCGCACCGTCGACCACCGCCGACAGGTGCCCGTCGTCGAACCGCACCGCGCGCACCTCCAAGGGGGCCGCGGCCTCCGCCAGCTCCACCGCGTAGCCGTCGGCGCGGAAATGCAGCGCCACCGCCCGCACCGCCTCGCCGTCCTTGAAGCGCAGGTCGTGGTGGTTGTCGTCGTTGAGGCGCCAGCCGTTCACCAGGCGCCACGGCGAGAACGGGTCGCCCGGCGCCCGCGGCGCGGTGGCGGAGCGGGCGAGCAGCACCGCCAGCGCCGCCAGCACCAGCCCGTGCGGCGGCACCGGTTGCCGCGGCGGCAGCAGGTCGGCGCGGTGGCGCTCGATGAAGCCGGTGTCGACGGCCCCGGCGCGGAACGCGGGGTGGCCGGCGATGGCGCCGAGGAACGCCACGTTGGTGGTCACCCCCACCACCTCGTACGCGGCCAGCGCCGTGCGCAGGCGGCGCAGCGCGGCCTCGCGGGTCTCGTCCCAGACGATCAGCTTGGCGATCATCGGGTCGTAGTAGATGGAGACCTCGTCGCCCTCGCGCACGCCGGTGTCGACGCGCACATGGGCCGACTCCGCCGGCGGGCGCAGGTGGACCAGCCGGCCGGTGGCCGGCAGGAAGTCGCGCTGCGGGTCCTCGGCGTAGAGCCGCGCCTCGAAGGCGTGGCCGGTCCGGGCGAGCTGGTCCTGGTCCAGCGGCAGCCGCTCTCCGGCGGCGACGCGGAGCTGCCACTCCACCAGGTCCAGCCCGGTGATCATCTCCGTCACCGGATGCTCGACCTGGAGCCGGGTGTTCATCTCGATGAAGTGGAAGCCGCCGTCCTCGTAGAGGAATTCCACCGTGCCGGCGCCGACGTAGCCGACCGCCTGGGCGGCGGCCACCGCCGCGCTCCCCATGCGGGCGCGCAGGTCGTCGGGCAGGCCGGGGGCCGGCGCCTCCTCGATCACCTTCTGGTGGCGGCGCTGCAGCGAGCAGTCGCGCTCGAACAGGTAGACGCACCGGCCATGGGCGTCGGCAAAGACCTGGATCTCGACGTGGCGCGGCCGGGTCAGGTACTTCTCCAGCAGCACGCTGTCGTCGCCGAAGGCGTTCAGCGCCTCGCGCTTGGCGCCGGCCACCGCGTCGGCGAAGCCGGCGGGATCGCGCACCACCCGCATGCCCTTGCCGCCGCCACCGGCCGAGGCCTTGACCAGCAGCGGCCAGCCGATGCGCTCCGCCTCCGCGGCCAGCGTCTCCAGGTCCTGGGCGGCGCCGTGGTAGCCGGGCACCAGCGGCACGTCGGCGCCGGCCATGACGCGCTTCGATTCCGCCTTGGACCCCATGACCCGGATCGCCTCGGCGGGCGGCCCGATGAAGACCACGCCGGCGGCGGCGCAGGCCTCGGCGAAGCCGGCGTTCTCCGACAGGAAGCCGTACCCGGGGTGGATGGCCTGGGCGCCGGTGCGCCGGGCGACCTCGAGCACGCGCTCGCCGCGCAGGTAGCTGTCGGCCGCCGGCGCCGGGCCGATGCACACGGCCTCGTCGGCCAGCTCGACGTGGCGGGCCCCGGCGTCGGCCTCGGAATGGACGGCCACGGTGCGGATGCCCAGACGGCGGGCGGTCCCGATCACGCGGCAGGCGATCTCGCCGCGGTTGGCGATGAGGATCTTGTCGAACATGCCGGTCAGCTCCGCCACGTGGGCTCTCGTTTCTCCAGAAAGGCGCCCAGCCCCTCGCGCCCCTCGTCGGAGGCGCGGATGGCGGCGATGCGCCCGGCGGTGTCGGCGATCAGCGCGTCGTCGACGGGCCGGCCGGCCACGGCGGCGATCAGCTCCTTGGCCGCGGCCTGGGCGGCCGGGCCGCCGTCCCCCAGGCGCTTGAGCATGCGGTCGCGGGCCTCGCCCAGCCCGTCGGGCTCGGCCAGCTCGTGCACCAGGCCAAGGCGCCTGGCCTCGGCCGCGGTGAAGCGCTCGGCGGTCAGGACATAGCGCCGGCAGGCCCGCCCGCCGATGGCCGCCGCCACGTAGGGGCTGATGACCGCGGGGATCAGCCCGAGCTTGACCTCCGACAGGCAGAAGCTGGCGGCGGTGGAGGCGATGGCGACGTCGCAGCACGCGACCAGCCCGACGCCGCCGCCGTAGGCGGCGCCCTGGACCACCGCCAGGGTCGGCTTGGGGCAGCGGTCGATGGCCCGCATCAGCCCGCCCAGCGCCAGCGCGTCACGCCGGTTCTCGGCGTCCGAATAGCCGGCCATCCGCGTCATCCAGCCGAGGTCGGCGCCGGCGGAGAAGCTGGCGCCGGCCGCCTCCAGCACCACGAAGCGCACCGCCGGATCGGCGCCGGCGCCGGTGAAGGCGCGGGTGAGGTCGGCGATCAGGGCGTCGTCGAAGGCGTTGTGCCGCTCCGGCCGGTTGAGGCGGATGGTGGCGACCCCGGCGTCGCGGGTGACGAGGATGTGGTCGGTCATGGCGTGGCTCACATGCGGAAGACGCCGAAGGGCGTCTTGGCGACGGGGGCGTTGAGGGACGCCGACAGGCCGAGGCCGAGGACCATGCGGGTGTCGGCCGGGTCGACGATGCCGTCGTCCCACAACCGGGCCGAGGCGTAGTAGGGATGGCCCTGGGTCTCGTATTGCTGGCGGATCGGCGCCTTGAACGCCTCCTCCTCCTCCGGCGCCCACACCGTGCCCTGGGCCTCGAAATTGTCCCGCTTGACCTGGGCCAGCACGCCCGCGGCCTGCTCGCCGCCCATCACCGAGATGCGGCCGTTGGGCCACATCCACAGGAAGCGCGGGGAATAGGCGCGCCCGCACATGCCGTAGTTGCCGGCCCCGAAGGAGCCGCCGACGATCATGGTGAACTTGGGCACCTGGGCGCAGGCCACCGCCGTCACCAGCTTCGCCCCGTCCTTGGCGATGCCGCCGGCCTCGTATTTCCGGCCGACCATGAAGCCGGTGATGTTCTGCAGGAACACCAGCGGGATGCCGCGCTGGCAGCACAGCTCCACGAAGTGGGCGCCCTTCAGCGCGCTCTCGGAGAACAGGATGCCGTTGTTGGCGATGATGCCCACGGGATAGCCGAAGACGTGGGCGAAGCCGGTGACCAGCGTCGCGCCGTAGAGCGGCTTGAACTCGTCGAAGCGCGAGCCGTCGACGACGCGGGCGATCACCTCGCGGATGTCGAAGGGCTTGCGCGGGTCGGCCGGGATGATCCCGTAGAGCTCGCGCGGGTCGTAGAGCGGCTCCTCCGGGGTGCGGATGTCGAGGCCGACCGCCTTGACCCGGTTCAAGGTGCCGACGATGCGCCGGGCGATGGCCAGCGCGTGGCCGTCGTTCATGGCGTAGTGGTCGGTCACCCCGGACGTGCGGGAATGGACGTCGGCGCCGCCCAGGTCCTCGGCCGACACCACCTCGCCGGTGGCCGCCTTCACCAGCGGCGGGCCGCCCAGGAAGATGGTGCCCTGGTTGCGCACGATGACGGCCTCGTCCGACATGGCCGGGACATAGGCGCCGCCCGCCGTGCAGCTTCCCATGACCACGGCGATCTGCGGGATGCCCTTGGCCGACATGGTGGCCTGGTTGAAGAAGATGCGGCCGAAATGGTCGCGGTCGGGAAACACCTCGTCCTGGTTGGGCAGGTTGGCACCGCCGCTGTCGACCAGATAGACGCAGGGCAGGTTGTTCTGCTCGGCGATCTCCTGGGCGCGCAGGTGCTTCTTGACGGTCAGCGGGAAGTAGGTGCCGCCCTTCACGGTGGCGTCGTTGACCACCACCATGGCCTCGCGCCCGGCGATGGAGCCGATGCCGGTGATGATCCCGGCGGCCGGCACGGAGTCGTCGTAGACGCCGTGGGCGGCCAGCTGCGACAGCTCCAGGAACGGCGACCCGACGTCGAGGAGCTGGCGGATGCGCTCGCGCGGCAGCAGCTTGCCGCGGGCCAGGTGCTTGTCGCGGGCCTTCTCGCCGCCGCCCCGCTTGATCCGCGCCACGGTGGCGCGCAGGTCGGCGACCAGCCCGGCCATGGCCTCGGCGTTCGCCTGGAACTCGGGCGAGCGCACGCTGACGGCGCTCTTGAGGACGGTCATGCCCCTGCTCTCCTGGTTTTCCTACGACACCAGCGCGCGGCCGATGACCAGGCGCTGGATGTCGCTTGTGCCTTCGTAGATCTGGCAGACCCGCACGTCGCGGTAGATCCGCTCCACGGGGAAATCGTTGAGATAGCCGTAGCCGCCGTGCACCTGGATCGCGTCGGAGCACACCCGCTCCGCCATCTCCGACGCGAACAGCTTGGCCATGGACGCCTCCTTCAGGCACGGCTCGCCGCCGTCGCGCAGCGCGGCGGCGTGCAGCACCAGCTGGTGCGCCGCCTCGACCCGCGTCGCCATGTCGGCCAGCCGGAACGAGACCGCCTGGTGCGTGGCGATGGCCACGCCGAAGCTCTGGCGTTCCTGGGCGTAGCGCACGGCGTGGTCCAGCGCGGCGCGGGCCATGCCGACCGCCTGGGCGGCGATGCCGATGCGCCCGCCCTCCAGGTTGGCCAGCGCGATGCGGTAGCCCGCCCCTTCGTCGCCCAGCATCAGCGACGCGGGGATGCGCACCTCGTCCAGCACGATCTGGCAGGTGTCGGAGCTGTTCTGGCCCAGCTTGTCCTCGACCCGAGAGACCTGGAAGCCCGGGGTGTCGGTGGGCACCAGGAAGGCGGTGATGCCCTTCTTGCCGCGCTCGGGATCCGTCACGGCGAAGACCACGGCGAGGTCGGCGTGCTTGCCCGAAGTGATGAACTGCTTGGTGCCGCTGAGCACCCAGTGGTTGCCGTCGCGCCGCGCCCGGGTCTTGATGGCGGCGGCGTCGGAGCCGGCCTGGGGTTCGGTCAGGCAGAAGCAGCCGAGCTTGGTGCCGCGCGCCATCGGGCGCAGCCACTCCTCCTTCTGCTCGGCCGAGCCGAACCTCAGGATCGGCATGCAGCCGACGGAGTTGTGGACGCTCATGATGGTGGAGATCGCGCCGTCGCCCCCGGCGATCTCCTCGATGGCCAGCGCGTAGGAGACGTAGTCGGTGCCGGCCCCCTCCCACTCCTCCGGCACCACCATGCCCATCAGGCCGAGGCGCCCCATCTCCGCGATCTCCGCGTGCGGGAAGGCGTGGGTGCGGTCGCGCTCCGCCGCGCTCGGCGCCAGCCGCTCACGGGCGAAGGCGCGCGCCATGTCGCGCACCATGGTCTGCTCGTCGGTGAGGCGCATGCGGTCCCCTTTCCACTCCAATCCTCTTGCCGTGCCCTGGCCGCCCTACACCCGCTCCACCGCCATGGCGGTGGCCTCGCCGCCGCCGATGCACAGCGAGGCCACGCCGCGCTTCAGCCCGTAGGTCTCCAGGGCCGCCAGCAGGGTCACCAGGATGCGCGCACCCGACGCGCCGATGGGGTGGCCCAGCGCGCAGGCGCCGCCGTGCACATTGACCTTCTCGTGGGGCAGGTCGAGGTCGCGCATCGCCGCCATGGCGACCACGGCGAAGGCCTCGTTGACCTCGAAAAGGTCGACGTCGCGCGCACTCCACCCCGTCCTCTCCAGCAGTTTGCGCATGGCGAAGACCGGGGCCGTGGTGAACAGGGCCGGGGCGTGGGCGTGGGTGGCGTGGCCCTTGATCTCGGCCAGCACGGCGAGGCCGCGGCGCTCCGCCTCAGAGCGGCGCATCAGCACCAGCGCCGCCGCCCCGTCGGAGATGGAGGAGGAGTTGGCGGCGGTCACCGTGCCGTCCTTGGCGAAGGCCGGCTTGAGGCCGGGGATCTTTTCCGGCTGCGCCTTCAGCGGCTGCTCGTCCGTGGCGACCACCGTGGCACCCTTGCGGCCGGGCACGGTGACCGGCACGATCTCGCCGGCGAAGGTGCCGTTCTCGGTGGCCCGCCGCGCCCGGGCCAGGCTCTCGATGGCGTAGGCGTCCTGCTCCTCCCGGGTGAACCGGTAGGCCCCGGCACACTCCTCGGCGAAGGTGCCCATCAGGCGGCCCTTGTCGTAGGCGTCCTCCAGCCCGTCCAGGAACATGTGGTCGAGCACCCGGCCGTGG
This sequence comes from Azospirillum sp. NS33, assembly GCF_059703765.1. Lineage (NCBI taxonomy): Bacteria > Pseudomonadati > Pseudomonadota > Alphaproteobacteria > Rhodospirillales > Azospirillaceae > Azospirillum > Azospirillum sp. NS33. The sequence continues at coordinate 98,758 of NZ_BAAKJB010000023.1, forward strand.
CCCATGCGGTAGCCGCCGCGGGCGCGGTCCAGCAAGTAGGGGGCGTTGGTCATGCTTTCCATGCCGCCGGCGACCATCACGCCGGCGCTGCCGGCGGTGATCAGGTCGTGGGCGAACATGGCGGCCTTCATGCCCGAGCCGCACATCTTGTTGACGGTGGTGCAGCCCGTGCCCTGGGGCAGGCCGGCGCCCAGCGCCGCCTGGCGGGCCGGCGCCTGGCCCTGGCCGGCGGGCAGCACGCAGCCCATCACCACCTCCTCGATCTCCTCGGGGCGCACCCGGGCGCGCTCCACGGCGGCCCGGATGGCCGCCGCGCCGAGGTCGGCGGCGGTCAGGTTCTGCAGATCGCCCTGGAAGCCGCCCATGGGCGTGCGGGCGGCACCGACGATGACGACGGGATCGGACATGGTGGGGGCGTCCTTACTTGGTCTCGTTGAACAGTTCGCGGCCGATCAGCATGCGGCGGATCTCGCTGGTCCCGGCGCCGATCTCGTAGAGCTTGGCGTCACGCAGCAGGCGGCCGGTCGGGTATTCGTTGATGTAGCCATTGCCGCCCAGGCATTGAATGGCCTCCAGGGCCATCCAGGTCGCCTTCTCGGCGGCGTAGAGGATCACCCCGGCGGCGTCCTTGCGGGTGGTCTCGCCGCGGTCGCAGGCCTTGGCGACGGCGTACACGTACGCCTTGCAGGCGTTCATGGTGGTGTACATGTCGGCCAGCTTGCCCTGCATGAGCTGGAACTCGCCGATCGCCTGGCCGAACTGCTTGCGGTCGTGGACGTAGGGGACGACCACGTCCATGCAGGCCTGCATGATGCCGATGGGGCCGGCGGCGAGCACCGCGCGCTCGTAGTCGAGGCCGGACATCAGCACGTTGACGCCCTTGCCGACGGCGCCCAGCACGTTCTCCTCCGGCACCTCGCAGTCCTCGAACACCAGCTCGCCGGTGTTGGAGCCGCGCATGCCCAGCTTGTCCAGCTTCTGGGCCACCGAGAAGCCCGTCATCCCCTTCTCGATCAGGAAGGCGGTGATGCCGCGCGGCCCGGCCTCCGGGTCGGTCTTGGCGTAGACCACCAGGGTGTCGGCCTCCGGCCCGTTGGTGATCCACATCTTGGTGCCGTTGAGGACGTAGCGGTCGCCGGTCTTCACCGCCTTCAGGCGCATGGAGACGACGTCGGAGCCGGCGCCCGGCTCCGACATGGCCAGGGCGCCGACGTGCTCGCCGGAGATCAGCTTGGGCAGGTGTTTCTGCTTCTGCGCCGCGCTGCCGTTGCGGCGGATCTGGTTGACGCACAGGTTGGAGTGGGCGCCGTAGCTGAGCCCCACCGAGGCCGAGGCGCGCGACACCTCCTCCATGGCCACCACGTGCTCCAGGTAGCCCATGCCGGCGCCGCCGTACTCCTCCTCCACGGTGACGCCGAGGATGCCGAGGTCGCCCATCTTGCGCCAGAGGTCGGCGGGGAAATCGTTCTCCCGGTCGATGTCGGCGGCGCGCGGCGCGATCTCGTCGGCGGCGAAGGCGGCGACCGAGGAGCGCAGCATGTCGGCGGTCTCGCCGAGGTCGAAGTTCAGCGACGGGTACTGGTTGGACAGCATGGCACGGGGCCTCCCCATGATCGGAATTCTTGGCCCCGGAGGTCCGGGGCGACGCGGGCCATACGCTACCGTATGGCCGGGCGTGGAGCAACAGGACTTCCGCTCCCCGCACGGGGGAGCGGCGAGGCTCACCCCATGTTGATGATGATCGTCTTCTTGTGGGTGAAGTGCTCCAGCATCGACTCCAGCGAGGCTTCCTTGCCGAGGCCGGACGTCTTGACGCCGCCGTAGCTGAGGTTGGGCTGCACCACCAGGTTCTGGTTCACCTGCACGAAGCCGGCCTCCAGCCGGGTCACGGCGTCCAGCGCCAGCTTCAGGTCGTTGGTCCACACGGTGGCGGCCAGGCCGTACTCGCTGTCGTTGGCGGCGGCGATGACCTCCTCGTAGTCGGTCCAGCGGATGACGCAGCACACCGGGCCGAAGATCTCCTCGCGCGCGATGCGGTCGTCGTTGGTAACACCGGTGAAGATCACCGGCCGCACGAACAGGCCCTTGCTCAGCGCCTCGTCGACCGGCAGGCGGGAGCACTCGTGCGCCGTGATGCCCTTCCCTTCCTTGCCCAGAGCGATGTAGCTCTGCACCCGCTCGATCTGCTGGGGCGAGATGATGGTGCCGATGTCGGTCGCCTCGTCCAGAGGATCGCCCATCGTCATGGCGTTCACCTTGGCCTTCAGCTTTTCCACGAAGGCGTCATGGATGCTGTCGTGGACGAAGAGACGCGACGACGCGGTGCAGCTCTGCCCCTGGCGGGTGAAGCGCATGCCGGCGACGGCGCCGCCCACCGCCTTCTCCAGGTCGGCGTCGCCGCACACGATCATCGGGCTCTTGCCGCCCAGTTCCAGGGTGACCGGGATCAGCTTCTCCGCGGCCGTCCTGTAGACGATCCGGCCGGTCTCGACCGAGCCGGTGAAGGTCACCTTCTTCACGTCCTTGTGCGCCACCAGCGGTGCACCGCACTCCGGCCCGTAGCCGGCGAGGATGTTGACGAGGCCGGGCGGCAGGATCGTGTTCATGATCTGCACGACCCGCAGCACGGTCAGCGGCGCCTCCTCGGCCGACTTCACCACCACGGCGTTGCCGGCCACCAGCGCCGGGGCGATCTTCATCGCCATCAGCAGCAGCGGCACGTTCCACGGGATGATGGAACCGACGACGCCGACCGGCTCACGCTGAGTCATGGTCAGCATGGTGGGGTTGAAGGGCACGGTCTCGCCCTTCAGCTCCGATCCCAGCCCGCCGAAGAACACGAACATGTCGGCCAGCACCGACGCCTCGACACGGGATTCCGTGCGCAACGCCTTGCCGGTCTCCAGGGCGACCAGCCGGCCCAGCTCCTCGACCCGCTCGGCCAGCGCGTGGCCGCAGGCGGCGATCAGCCGGCCGCGCTCGCGGGCCGGCCGCCGGGCCCAGGCCTTCTGGGCCGCCTTTGCCGCGGCGACGGCGGCGTCGACGTCGGCGGCCTCGCTGAAGGGGGCCTGCGCCACCTCTGCGCCGGTGGCCGGGTTGACCACGGGGAAGGTGCGGCCCGAGGCGGCGCCGCGCATCTCCCCGGCCACGAGGTTCAGTCCGGACAGGCTGCGGGCCAGCGCGAAGGGGTCGAGCTGGATGGCGGTGTCGGCGGTCATGGTGTGCGTCCTTGAAGTCGTTCGTGTCTTTTTATGGCTCAGGCGCGGGCGTCTTCGATGACCTTGCCGTCGTTGGGCAGGTCACCGGGGGCGACGAACTCCACCGCCCCCTTCAATTTGGTGATGGATGCCAGCGTGTCACGCACCGCCACGGCCAGACCGTCGCCACCGCCGCCGGCCGCCTCGCACCGCAGGGTCATGGTGTCGCCGGCGTCGAGCCGGCCGACCACCAGGCGGGCGCGGGCGATCTCCGGGTGGCGGCGCACCACCTCGGCCACCTGGCCGGGGTGGACGAACATGCCCTTGATCTTGGTGGTCTGGTCGGCCCGGCCCATCCAGCCCTTGAGGCGCATGTTGGTGCGCCCGCAGGCGCTCCGGCCCGCCCGCACCGCCGACAGGTCGCCGGTGGCGAAGCGGACCAGCGGGTAGGCGCGGTTGAAGGTGGTGACCACCACCTCCCCGACCTCGCCGTCGGGCACCGGGTCGCCGGTGCCGGGGCGGACGATCTCGACGATCACCCCCTCGTCCACCACCAGCCCATCGCGCGCCTGGGTCTCGTAGGCGACGATGCCGAGATCGGCGGTGCCGTAGCTCTGGTAGACGTCGACACCGCGGCTCTCATAGAAGGCGCGGGCGTCGGGCAGGAAGGGGCCGCCGGTGACGTGGGCGACGGCGACCGACGACGCGTCCAGCGCCAGGGCGTCGGCCTTCTCCAGGATCAGCTTCAGGAAGTCGGGCGTGCCGATGTAGCCGCGCGGGCGCAGCGCCGCGGCGACCTGGGCCTGCATCTCGGTGTTGCCGGTGCCGGCGGGGATGACCGCGCAGCCGATGGCGTGCGCCCCCGTCTCGAACATGGACCCGGCCGGGGTGAGGTGGTAGGCGAAGCAGTTCTGCACCAGGTCGCCGCGGCGGAAGCCCGACGCGTACAGGGCGCGCGCCGTGCGCCACGGGTCGGTGCCGTGCGCCTCGGGGTCGTGGATCGGGCCGGGCGAGGCGAACACCCGGGCGAGGCTGCCGATGGCGACCGCCACCAGGCCGCCGAACGGCGGCGCCTCCTTCTGCAGCGCGATCAGGTCGGATTTGCGGGTGACCGGCAACGCCGCCAGGGCGGCGCGGTCGCGCACCGCCGCCGGGTCGACCGCGGCCAGCAGGCCGGCGAAATAGGGCGCGTCGGCCTTGGCGTGGGCGAGCTGCCCCGGCAGGGCCGCGAACAGCGCCGCCTCCCGCTCGCCGGGGTCGCGCGTCTCGAGGGTGTCGTAGAAGTCGCCCATGGTAGTCCCCGTCCATCCCTTTCTTCTCCCCCCCGCCGGCGCCGCCGGGGACGGGATCGAACGCTCAGATCCACCGCTTGCGGCGCTTGAAGCTCTTCAGGTTCTTGAAGCTCTTGCGCTCCCCGCTGCCGCCGCCGAGGTAGAACTCCTTCACGTCCTCGTTGTTGGCCAGCTCGTCGGCGGTGCCGTCCAGCACGACCTTGCCGTTCTCCATGATGTAACCGCGCACCGCGGCCTGCAGGGCCATGCGGGCGTTCTGCTCGACCAGGAGGATGGTGACGCCGAGGTCGCGGTTGATCTGCTGGATGATCGAGAAGACCTCCTTCACCATCAGCGGCGACAGGCCCATCGACGGCTCGTCCATCAGGATCAGCTTGGGCCGCGCCATCATCGCCCGGCCGATGGCCAGCATCTGCTGCTCGCCGCCCGAGAGGTAGCCGGCCAGGCCGGTGCGCTCCTTGAGGCGCGGGAAGTAGTGGTAGACCATCTCGATGTCGCTCTTCACGCCGCCGTCGGAGCGGGTGAAGGCGCCCAGGCGCAGGTTTTCCTGGCAGGTCATGTCGCCGATGATGCGGCGGCCCTCCATGACCTGGAAGATGCCGCGCCCGACGATGCGGTCCGGGTCGATGCCGTTGATGCGCTCGCCGGCGAAGGTGATGTCGCCGCGCGTGACCTCGCCGTCCTCGGTCTTGAGGAGGCCCGAGATGGCCTTCAGCGTGGTTGATTTCCCCGCTCCGTTGGCCCCCAGCAGGGCCACGATCTCGCCCTCCGGGACCTCCAGGGAGAGGCCGCGGAGCACCAGGATGACGTCGTTGTAGACGACCTCGATGTTGTTGACGCTCAACAGCGGGGCCTTGGCCGGCGTCGTGGTGGGCGCGGAGGACGGGGCGGTGGCGGTGGCGGCTTCGATCATGCGGCACCTGGTGTGCTGAACGGAAATGGGGTGGAACCGGGGCCGGCCGGCGCGCCGGCCGGCCCCGTCCCGGGCGGGTCTTACCAGCCCAGCCACTCGGCCTTGCGCGGGACCTCAATGGTGGCGATCTTCTCCAGCGCCGTGGCGCCGCTGCCCATCAGCTCGGCGACGGAGCCGCCGGTGGCACCCGTGACCCGGGCCCGGTACAGGTTGACCAGGTTGGTGCCGCGGTGGTCGGACTTGGTCCAGCTCGACGGCACGCACACGCCGTCCAGCCCGGCCGGCACCCAGTCGGCCTTCTGGTACATGCCCTGCTTGATGGTCGGGCCGTCGACGCCGCCGTTCTTGGCGGCCCACTCCATCGCCTCTTTCATGTAGAAGGCCGAGCAGATGCCGGAGAGGTAGTGCACCGGCCGGTACGCCTCGCCCGACGGGTCGGACATCTTGGAGATGGCCTGGACGGTCTTCATGCCGGGCACCCCGCCGTCCCACACGCTGGCGGTGCGCACCGGGAACACCACGCCGTCGGCCGCCTCGCCCGCCGCCTTCATGGCGTTCTCGTCCATGCCCCAGACGTTGCCCAGGAACTGCACGTCGGCGCCCACCGTGTCGCAGGCCTTGAGCACCGAGATGTTCGAGCCCGCGGTGTTGCCGAGGTAGGCGTAGTTGGCGCCGGAGTCCTTCAAGGTCAGGCACTGGGCGGTGTAGTCGCCGGGCGTCAGCGCGAACGTCACCGCCGGCAGGACCTCGAAGCCCAGCTCCTTGGCCAGCGCCTCGCCGGCTGCCTTGGGCGCGTTCGGGTAGGGATGGTTGGCGCCCATGTGGACGTATTTGGGCGCGCCCTGGCCGCCCTTCTGCTTCCAGTCCTCGGCCGCCCACATCAGCATGGCGCGCAGGCTGTCGGAATAGGACGGGCCGTAGAAGAAGTTGTAGGGCGCGCCCTTGCCATGGCCGGCCTCGCCGGTCGGGTCGGTGAGGTGGCCGGAGTAGGAGCCGGAGTAGTAGGGGATCTCGTCCTTGGCGACGAAGGCGGTCAGCGCCTCGGTGTCGGCGGTGCCCCAGCCCTGGATCGCCGCGACCTTGTCGCCGCCGCCGGCCCACTTCTTGTATTGGCTGATGGCGCGCGGCGCCTGGTAGGAGTAGTCGACCGTCTCGACGTCCAGGGTCTTGCCGTCGACGCCGCCCTGGCTGTTGATGTAGGCCAGCGCGTCGGCGACGCCCTGGCCGAAGGGCTGGCCGACGTCGGAGGTGGCGCCGGAGTAATCGGCGAGGTGGCCGACCGGGATCTCCTGGGCCAGCGCCGCGGTGGAGAGGGTGAGCATGGCGGCGCCGGCCAGCAGCGCGGACTTCCTGATGGTCATGATCTCGTTTCCTCCGGGTGATGCCTCGTGATGGGCATTGGGTGTGGCGGTGTCAGTGCGAGAAGGGGTAGAGCTTCCAGTAGGCCTTGATCTGCTTCCAGCGGTGGGCCAGCCCGTCGGGCTCGAACACCAGGAAGAGGATGATGACGACGCCGATGGCCATCTCGCGCAGGAAGGCCACGGAGTCCTTGAGGTTGAGGGCACGGTCGACGGCGGTGCCCGACAGCAGGTCGGTCAGCGCCTGCATGATCTCCGGCAGCAGCACCATGAAGGCGGTGCCCATCAGCGAGCCCATGATCGAGCCGAGCCCGCCGATGATGATCATGCCGAGGAACTGGATCGAGAAGAGGATGGTGAACCCCTCCACCGACACGAACTGGAGGTAGTGCGCGTACAGCGCCCCGCCGATCCCGGCGTAGAAGGCCGAGATGCCGAAGGACATGGTGCGGTACTTGGTCAGGTTGATGCCCATGATCTCGGCGGAGAGGTAGTGGTCGCGCACCGCCACCAGGGCGCGGCCGTCGCGCGAGCGCATCAGGTTGGTGGCCAGCAGGTACATCACCACCACGTAGGCCAGCACCACGTAGAAGTAGGACTGGTCGGTGTCGAAGGCGTGGCCGAACAGCGAGAAGCTCTCGGCGATGGTGCCGGCCACGCCGCCCGTGAACCAGCCGGCCCGGGCGAAGAAGTCCTGCAGGATGTACTGGGCCGCCAGGGTGGCGATGGCGAGGTAGAGGCCCTTGAGGCGGGCCGCCGGGATGCCGAAGACGAGGCCCACCGCCGTGGTCAGCACCCCGGCCAGCGGGATCGCCAGGGCCACCGGGACACCGTACGTGTTGGAGAGCCAGGCCGAGGCGAAGGCGCCGAATCCGAAGAAGGCGGCGTGGCCGATCGAGATCTGCCCGGTGAAGCCGACCAGGATGTTGAGGCCGAGCGCCGCGATGCCGAGATAGCCGATCTGGATCAGCAGGTTCAGCCAGTACGCGTCGAACGCCAGCGGGGCGGCCAGCAGGACCAGAACGCCGAGGATGACCGCGTTGCGGCTGGTCACCGTCGGGAAGATGGTGGTGTCCTTGGCGTAGCTGGTCTTGAAGTCGCCGCAGGGGATGAGGGTGGTGGTCGCCATGGGTGTCGCCTCCTCACACGCGCTCGATGTCTTTGGTGCCGAAGAGGCCGTACGGCTTGATCATCAGGATGATGATGAGGACGTAGAAGGGGGCGACCTCGTACATGTTGCCCCAGTTCAGCCATTGGCTGTCGACGAAGTGGGCGACGTTCTCCAGCAGGCCGACGATCAGCCCGCCGATCACCGCGCCGACGATGCTGTCCAGCCCGCCGAGGATGACCGCCGGGAACACCTTGATGCCGAAGAAGGACAGCGCCGAGGACACGCCGTTGACGACGCCGACGGTGACCCCGGCCACCGCCGACACCATGGCCGAGATGGCCCAGCTCATGGCGAACATCTGGCGCACCGAGATGCCCAGGGACTGCGCCACCTGCTGGTCCCAGGCGGTGGCCCGCATGGCCAGGCCCAGCTTGGAGTATTTGAAGAACCAGCCGAAGCCGGCCATGATCAGCAGCGAGATCACCAGGCTGGCCACGTACACCGTCTGCACCTCGAGGCCCAGCACGCTCATGGTCTGGCTCTCGAAGATCGGCGGGAACGGCTTGGCGAAGACGCCGAACATCCACTTCATCAGGGACTGGAAGACGATGGACAGGCCGATCGTCACCATGATGACGGAGATGATCGGCTCGCCGATCATCGGCCGCAGCACCACCACCTGCAGCAGCACCCCGAACGCCAGCATGAAGACCAGCGTGATCGGGAAGCCCATCCAGAAGGGAAGCTCCCACGAGGTCAGCAGCCACCAGCAGGTCCACGCGCCGATCAGCAGGAACTCGCCCTGGGCGAAGTTGACGATGCGGCTGGCCTTGTAGATCAGGACGAACGACATGGCGACGACGCCGTAGAGGGCGCCGACGATCACGCCGTTGACGAGCAGTTGGAACAGGAGTTCGAAGTTCATCGGGTCTGGCTCCCAGCCGCCGGGTCAGGCCGCCACCGGGCGCTGGGCGCGCGCCGGCGGGGGTTCGGGGGCGCGAAGGTCGACGACCTTCAAGGTGGTGCGGATGCGCTGCTTGGTGCCGTCCTGGAAGGTGATCGTCGTGTCGACGTCGATCGCCGGCCGTTCGGAGTAGATGGCGTCGATGATGTCGCCGTACTTCTCGGCGATGACGCCGCGCCGCACCTTGCGGGTGCGCGTCAGCTCGCCGTCGTCGGCGTCCAGCTCCTTGTAGAGCAGCAGGAACTTGGAAACGCGCTGGAACTCCGGCAGGGTGGCGTTGACCCTCTCCACCTCGCCGCGCAGCAGCTCGTAGACCTGCGGCCGGGCCGCCAGGTCCGAGTAGGTGGTGAAGGCGATGCGGTTGCGCTCGGCCCATTTGGCGACGATGGGGAAGCGGATGCACACCATGGCGGCGAGGTAGTCGCGGCCGTCGCCGAGGATCACCGCCTCCGCCACGTAGGGGCTGAACTTCAGCTTGTTCTCGATGTACTGCGGGCTGAAGCGGTCGCCGCGGGCGGTGGTGGCGATGTCCTTGATGCGGTCGATGATGGTGAGATGGCCCTTGGCGTCGAAGAAGCCGGCGTCGCCCGTGTGCATCCAGCCCTGGCGCAGGTCGGCCGCCGTCGACGCCTCGTTGCGGTAGTAGCCGGCGAACATGTTGGGATGGCGGGTGACGATCTCGCCGATGCCGTTCTGGTCGGGGTTCTCGACCTTCACCTCGATGCCCGCGTCGAACGGCACGCCGACCGTGTCGAAGTCGACGTCGCCGGCGCGGTGCACGGTGTAGGCGCCCATGGTCTCGGTCTGGCCGTAGATCTGGCGCAGCGGCACGCCCAGCGCCTGGAAGAACTTGAAGGTGTCGGGGCCGAGCGCGGCGCCGCCGGTGGCCGCCGACGTGAGGTTGGTGAAGCCCAGGCGGTCGCGCAGCGCCCGGAACAGGATCTGGTCGGCCAGCCAGGAGCGGCGCCCCTGCGCCAGCGCCTCGAGCCCCAGCTTCATGCCCAGCTCGTACATCCGCTGCTTGAGGGGTGAGGCGTCCATGATGCGGGCGCGCACGTCGGCGGCGATCGACTCCCACAGGCGCGGCGCGAACAGCACGAAGGACGGCCCGATCTCGCGGAAGTCGTTCATCATCGTCTCGGCCTCCTCGACGAAGTTCACGCGCATCCGCGACACCATGGCCATGCCCACGGCGTACACCTGCTCCATGATCCACGACAGCGGCAGCACCGAGACGTACTCGTCCTGCGGGCCCTTGGGATCGACGCTGAGGTAGCTGGCGCAGTGGCGGATCAGCCGGCCCGCCGGCAGCATCGCCAGCTTGGGGTTGGCGGTGGTGCCCGACGTGGTGCACAGGATCGCCACGTCCTCGCCCTTGCCGTCCGCCACCCGGGCGTCGTAGAGGCCGGGCTCGCGGCGGTGCCGCTCCTCGCCCAGGCGGACCAGCGCGGCGGCCTCCATCAGCCGGGGATCGTCGTATTTGCGCATGCCGCGGGGGTCGGAATAGATGATGTGGGTGAGCGTGGGCAGGCGGTCGGCGAGGTTCAGCAGCTTGTCCACCTGCTCCTCGTCCTCGGCGATGACGACGGACACCGCGGCGTGGGTGATGAGGTAGGCCACCTCCTCGTCCATGGCGTCGCGGTAGATGCCCAGGCTCATGGCGCCGATGGCGTGGGACGCGAACTCGCCCATCACCCAGTCCGGGCGGTTGTCGCCGATCAGCGCCACCACGTCGCCGCGCTGCACCCCCAGCTCCAGCAGGCCCAGGGCGAAGGCGCGGGTGCGCGCCTCCACCTGGCGCCAGGTGAGCGGGCGCCAGATGCCGAAATCCTTCTCGCGCATCGCCACCTCGCCGCCGTGCTCGCGGGCGTGCAGGGCCAGCAGCTTGGGCAGGGTGTCGTGGCGGTCGAGGTCGGGAAGGGCGGGACCGGGAGTGCTCATCACGCGACCTCCTGCCGGGCCGGCTCGGCGTCGTCCTCGCCCAGGTAGGCGGAGCGCACGCGGGCATCGGCGAGCACCGCGTCCGGCACCCCCTCGGCGATCTTGCGCCCGAAATCGAGCACCATGACGCGGTGCGAGATGTCCATGACGACGCCCATGTCGTGCTCGATCATCACCACCGTCATGCCCCACTCCTCGTTGAGGTCGACGATGTAGCGGGCCATGTCCTCCTTCTCCTCCAGGTTCATGCCGGCCATCGGCTCGTCCAGCAGGATGAGGTCGGGCTTCAGCGCCACCGCGCGGGCCAGCTCGACCCGCTTGCGCAGGCCGTAGGAGAGGGTGCCGGCGGTCGCTTTGCGGACGTGCTGGATCTCCAGGAAGTCGATGATCTCCTCGACCTCGCGGCGGTGCGCCAGCTCCTCCTTGCGGGCCCCGGTGAACCAGTAGAGGGCGCCGGTCAGGAAGTTGTTCTTCAGCAGGTGGTGGCGGCCGACCATGATGTTGTCGAGCACCGTCATGTGGCCGAACAGCGCCAGGTTCTGGAAGGTGCGGCCGATGCCGAGCGCCGCCCGGTGGTTGGGCGTCATGTCCGTGACGTCGCGGCCCTGGAACAGCACCCGCCCCTCGGTCGGGTGGTAGCGCCCGGAGATGCAGTTGACCATCGAGGTCTTGCCCGCCCCGTTCGGGCCGATGATCGAGAACAGCTCGCCGCGGTTGATCGCGAAGCTGACCTCGGTCAGCGCCCGCACCCCGCCGAAACGCAGCGAGACGTTGCGCGCCTCGAAGATCGGTCCGGCGTCGGTGGCGGCGTGGACCGGGGTGCCGGCGGCCTCCCCGGACCGGTCCGGTGGCGTTGCGACGGGTGCGCCCGACATGTCGTCTCCCTCTTGTCGTGCCTGGTTCGTGCTTGTCGTTGCGGCCGGTCCGGCGGCCGTCCGGTTGGCGCCGAGGTCCACAATGTGAACCGTTCGTCAGGCCAACACACCGTCAGTATAGCGGTTATCCGGGCGCTTTCAACACTGATATTCCGTGGCCGCATGCAAATTCGGCTGATTTTTCATTCGGCGGTCCATATTATGGACCATCTGCTGCGCCAACGGATGAGTTGACGATGCCCGACCCCCGCGCCGCCGGCGCCGGCACCCAGAGTCTGGAGCGCGCCATCACCCTGCTGCGGTCGGTCGCCGCCCAGGGCCAGACCGGCGCCCGGCTGGCCGACCTGATGGCGGTGTCCGGCCTGTCCAAGGCGACCGCCCACCGCATCCTGGCCGCCCTGGTGCGCGACGGGCTGATGGAGCAGGACGCGGGGACGCGGCGCTACCACCTGGGGCCGCAGCTGGCCGCGCTGGGGCGGGTGGCGGCGGCGCGCGGCCGCGCCACCGCGCCGCCGGAGGCCAGCGCGTCCGCCTACTCCCGCGCCGAATACCGCGGCAAGGAGGTGGCGGTGGCGACCCTGCTGTGCGACCGCCATGTGCGGGGCCGCGGCGGGCGGGCCGCCCTGCTGCACGAGAGCGTGGCCGGCCAGACCACCGAGCTGAGCTTCGCCCGGCTGGCCCGCGAGTCGCGGCGCCTTGCCACGGTGCTGGCGGGTCTCGGCGTCGCCAAGGGCGACCGCGTGGCGGTGCTGCTCCCCAAGGGGCCGGAGCTGCTGATCACCGCGGTGGCGGCGTGGCGGCTGGGGGCGGTCTACATGCCGCTGTTCAGCAGCTTCGATCCGCCGGCGGTGGCGGTGCGCCTCGCCGCCGGTGGCGCCCGGGTTGTCGTGACCCGCGACAGCCTGCGCCACAAGATCCCGGCGGACCCGGCCGGGCGGCGCGCGGTCATCACGGTGGAGAGCGAGGAGGCCTTCGCGCCCGGCGGCGGCGGCGACGCCGTGCCCTTCTGGTCGGCGCTGCACGACGCGGCGCCGCTGGACGGCGTCGCCGGCTACGGCGTCGACGACCCCTTCGCGCTGATCTACACGCCCGAGACCGACCGGGCGCCGCTGGGCATCCCGGTCAGCGTCTGGGCGCTGGCCGGGGTCGAGCAGTACATGCGGGTCGGGCTCGACCTGCGCGACGACGACATCTACTGGAACATGGCCGATCCCGGCTGGGCCTACGGCGTCTTCTACGGCCTGATGGGCCCGCTGCTGCTGGGGCGCACGACGATCTTCTGCGACGGCCCCTACGACGCCCGCCAGAGCTACCGGGTGCTGACCAAGTACGGCGTCACCAACCTCACCGCCGCGCCGTCCCAGGTGCGCGCGCTGCGCGACGCCGACCCCGCCGCGGTCCCCGCGCAGCTGGCGTTGCGCGTGCTCTCCACGGTCGGCGAGCCGCTGTCGGCGGATCTGGTGGAATGGGCGTCGGGCACCCTGAAGACGCCGCTGTTCGACCAGTACGGGCAGAGCGAGACCGGGGTCTTCATCGTCAACCGCTACGACCCCGGCCAGCCGCCCGACGCCGGCGGCGGGTCGCTGGGCAGCGCCCTGCCCGGCTACCGCGTCGTCGTGCTGGACGCCGCCGGGCGCGAGGCCCCGGTCGGCGGCGAGGGCGAGATCGCCATCGACCGCGACGCCTCGCCGCTCTTCTGGTTCGACGGCTACGCCGACTCCCCCTCGCGCACCGCCCACCGCTTCCGCCACGGCCCGCGCTATTACCTCACCGGCGACTGGGCGTGCCTGGGCGACGACGGCACCATCCGCTACCGCGGCCGCGTCTCCGACGCCGTGCTGATGCAGATGAATTCGTGAGGGGGCACGGAGCGCCGTTGATTGCGGGCCGCTCTTGTCCGGCCAGACGTGCCGTTCTATTGTTCAGTTCCAAAATGGCGCCACAATGGAGGCATCCATGCCCGTCACCCTGTCCATCAAGAACGCACCGGACGACGTGGTCCGGCGTCTGCGGCAGCGGGCCGAGCGGAACCACCGCTCCCTCCAAGGCGAACTGCTGGCCATCATCGAGGAGGCCGCCCGGGCGGCCCGCCCGCTGACGCCGGACGAGATCCTGTCCAATGTCGGCGCCATCGGGCTGCAGACCCCCGCAGAGTCCGCGGACATCGTGCGCGCCGACCGCGATGGACGCTAAGGTCGTCGACGCGTCGGCCATAGCCGCTATCCTGTTCGGCGAACCCGAAGGCCCGGCCGTCACCGTGCGGCTGAGAGACCGCCGCCTGCTGGCGCCGCCCCTGTTGGCCTTTGAGGTGGCGAACGTCGCCCTCGTGAAAATGCGCCGCCATCCCGAACGGCGCGACGCCCTGGTCGACGCCCACGCCCAGTTCAACCGGATGGGCATCGACACCGTCGAGGTCGAGGCGAGCGAGGTTCTCCTGCTGGCCGAACGCAGCGGTCTAACCGTCTATGACGCCGCCTATCTGTGGCTGGCGCGACGGATGGGCGCCGATCTCGTCACCCTCGACCGCGCACTGCAGGCCGCCTTCGTCGCCCCGGCGACCTGACGGAGGCCGCCGGTCGCGCGCCCTCACTTCCCCCGCAGCATGCGGATGATGCCGGAGAAGTCCACGCCGGCGCCGCCGCCCGCGCAGAACAGGGCGTAGAGCTGGGCCGCCTCGGAGCCCATCGGCAGCGGGGCGTTGACGGTCTGCCCCGCCTCCACCGCCAGCTTCAGGTCCTTCAGCATCATCGCCGCGGCGAAGCCCGGGGCGTAGTCGCGGTTGGCCGGCGAGGTCGGCACCGGCCCCGGCACCGGGCAGTAGCTGGTCAGCGACCAGCACTGGCCCGACGCCTTGGAGGAGATGTCGAACAGGGTCTGCGCCTCCAGCCCCAGCTTCTCGGCCAGCGCGAAGGCCTCGCACACCCCGACCATCGAGATGCCGAGGATCATGTTGTTGCAGACCTTGGCGGCCTGGCCGTTGCCGGGGCCGCCGGCGTGGATGATCGCCTTGCCCATGGCCTGGAGGATCGGCTCGGCCCGGCGGAACGCCGTCTCCGAGCCGCCGACCATGAAGGTCAGCGACGCCGCCTCGGCGCCGCCGACGCCGCCGGACACCGGCGCGTCGACCATGGCGTGGCCGGCCGCCTCGGCCGCCGCGGCCACGGCGCGGGCCGAAGCCACGTCGACGGTCGAGCTGTCGATGAACAGGCTGCCGGGCTTGGCGGTGGTGATCACCCCGCCCTCGCCCATGTAGACGGCGCGCACGTGCTGGCCGGCCGGCAGCATGGTCACCACCACGTCGGCGCCCGCGGCGGCGCTGGCCGGATCGGCGGCAGCGGTGGCGCCCGCGGCCACCGCCGCCTCGACCGCCGCGGCCGACAGGTCGAAGGCCGCGACGCTGTGTCCGGCCTTCAGCAGGTTGCGCATCATCGGCGCGCCCATGTTGCCGAGACCGATGAAGGCGATGGTCGCCATGGTTGTTCCTCCCGAAAAGGCGGCGGTGCCGGTCAGCCGCCGGTGAGCTGGCGGGCGATGATGACGCGCATGATCTCGTTGGTGCCTTCCAGGATCTGGTGAACCCGCAGATCACGGAAATAGCGCTCGATGGGGTACTCCTTGACGTAGCCGTAGCCGCCGTGGAGTTGCAGCGCCTCGTTCACCACCTGGAAGCCGACATCGGTGGCGAAGCGCTTGGCCATGGCGCAGTGGGCGGTCGCCTCGGGCGACCCGGCGTCCAGGCTGGCGGCGGCGCGGTGCAGCATCAGGCGGGCCGCGTCCAGCTCCGTCGCCATGTCCGCCAGCTTGAACTGGAGGCCCTGGAAGGCGTTGAGGGGCTTGCCGAACTGCCGGCGCTCGGCGGTGTGGGCCAGGGCGTGCTCCAGGCAGGCGCGCGCCCCGCCGACCGAGCAGGCGCCGATGTTGAGGCGCCCGCCGTCCAGCCCCTTCATGGCGATGGCGAAGCCCTCACCCTCGGCGCCGATGCGGTTGGCCACGGGCACCCGGCAGTCCTCGAAGATGACGGCGGCGGTGGGCTGGCTCTTCCAGCCCAGCTTGTGCTCCTGCTTGCCGAAGGACAGGCCGGGCGTGCCCTTGTCCACCACCACGCAGGAGATGCCCCTGGGTCCGTCGCCGCCGGTGCGCACCATGCACACGTAGACGTCCGACACGCCGCCGCCGGAGATGAAGGCCTTGGTCCCGTTCAGCACGTAGTGGTCGCCGTCGCGCACCGCCCGGGTGGTCAGCGACGCCGCGTCGGAGCCGGCACCCGGCTCGGTCAGGCAGTAGGAGGCGAAGAGCTCCATGGCGGTGAGCCCGGGCAGCCAGCGCCGGCGCTGCTCCGCGGTGCCGAAGCGGTCGATCATCCACGACGCCATGTTGTGGATGGAGATGTAGGCCGCGGTCGACGGGCAGGCGGCGGCCAGCTCCTCGAAAATGACCGCCGCGTCGGCCCGGCCGAGGCCCGAGCCGCCGACGTCGTCGCCCACATAGATGCCGGCGAAGCCGAGCGCCGCCGCCTGGCGCAGCGTGTCGACGGGAAACTCGGCGTGCTCGTCCCAGCGCGCGGCGTGGGGCGCCATCTCGGCCGCGGCGAAGGCCCGCGCGGTGTCGCGGAACGCCTGCTGGTCCTCGGACAGCGTGAAATCCATCGCCCCCTCCCCGGTCGCGCCCGGCCCGTCCGTCCGGTGCCGTATGGTTCTTGGCCCGACGGGTAACACAACCCGTGCGTCCTGTCCATATTCCGTATACACGAATGGCCGGAGTTGTGTTCAAATGCGCGCCGCAAACGCGCGGGGGAGCAGCGGGAAAGGCACCGGATGTCCGAGGAGCGGAAGGGCGGCACGCGGGCCGGGGAGGTCCGGCGGGCCATCGAGGAGGACATCTTCCTGGGCCGGCTGCGCCCCGGCACCCGCCTCGACGAGGAGAGTCTGGCGCGGCGCTTCGACATCTCCCGCACGCCGATCCGCGAGGCCATCCTGCAGCTCGTCCACGCCGGGCTCGTGGAGAAGCAGCCGCGCCAAGGCGCGGTGGTGGCGCCGCTCAAGCTGCACCGCATGGTCCAGATGTTCGAGGTGATGTCGGAGATCGAAGGGCTGTGCGCCCGCTACGCCGCGCGCCGCATGTCCCAGGAGGAGCGCCGCACCCTGGCGCGCCTGCACGAGGAGTCCCGCGCGTTCATGAAGGCGCACGACCTCGACGCCTACTACGCCAAGAACCGCGCCATCCACGAGGCGATCCAGGCGGGCAGCCACAACGAGCCGCTGCAGGAGATCGCCCGCGGCCTGTTCGCCCGGCTCGCCCCGTACCGGCGCTACCAGCTCAACCACCCCGCGCGGGTCGGCGACAGTTTCGACGAGCACGGGGCGGTGGTCGATGCGGTGCTGTCGGCCGACCCGGAGCGGGCCTACGCCGCCATGCGGCGCCACGTGACCATCCAGATCGACATCTTCACCGAGTTCGTGTCCATAATGGGTGGTGACGGTATACAGCCCTAGCCAAATCCAAATACAAGAACCTGCCGCACGAGAGGACGCTTCCGATGGACGACAGCCTGGCCGCCTATCCCGGCGGGAACCTGTACGACCTGTTCCGCCAACGCTTCCCGGCCGACCCGTCGCGCCCCTTCCTGGAGACGGAGGGCGGCCGGGTCCTGACCTATGGCGCCCTCGAGGAGCAGGTGGCCCGCATGGCCCGGCTGCTGTGCGACCTTGGCCTGGCGCCGGGCGACCGGGTGGCGGTGCAGGTGGAGAAGTCGGCGGAGAGCATCGTCCTCTACCTCGCCACCGTGCGCGCCGGCGGCGTCTACCTGCCGCTCAACCCGGCCTACACCCGGGCCGAGATCGCGTATTTCCTGACCGACGCCGAGCCCCGCGTCTTCGTCTGCCGGCCCGGCAGCGCCACGGCGCTGGCCGACACCGCGGCCAAGGCCGGGGTGGCCCATGTGCTGACCCTGGGCACCGCCGGCGACGGCACCCTGGCAGAGCGCGCGGCGGGCTGCGCGCCGGATTTCGAGACGGTGCCGCGGGCCGCCGCCGACCTCGCCGCCATCCTCTACACGTCGGGCACCACCGGGCGCTCCAAGGGCGCCATGCTGAGCCACGCCAACCTCGGCTCCAACGCCCTGGTGCTGCACGCCGTCTGGGGATTCCAGCCGGACGACGTGCTGCTCCACGCCCTGCCGATCTTCCACACCCACGGCCTGTTCGTCGCCACCAACTGCGTGCTGCTGAACGGCTCCTCCATGCTGTTCGTGGCGAAGTTCGACGCCGACCTGGCGCTGGCGCTGCTGCCCCGCGCCACGGTGATGATGGGGGTGCCGACCTTCTACACCCGTCTGCTGGCCCATCCCGGGCTGACCCGGGAGGCCACCGCGCACATGCGCCTCTTCGTCTCGGGCTCGGCGCCGCTGCTGGCCGACACCCACGCCGCGTTCCGGGAGCGCACCGGCCAGGCGATCCTGGAGCGCTACGGCATGACCGAGACCGGCATGCTCACCTCCAACCCGCTCGACGGCGAGCGCATCGCCGGCACCGTCGGCTTCCCGCTGCCCGGCGTGTCGCTGCGCGTCGTCGACCCGGAGAGCGGGACGGCCCAGGGCACCGACGCCATCGGGGTGATCGAGGTGAAGGGGCCCAACGTCTTCTCCGGCTATTGGCGGATGCCGGAGAAGACCCGCCAGGAGATCAGGCCCGACGGATTCTTCGTGACCGGCGACGTCGGCAAGGTCGACGGGCGCGGCTATGTCCACATCGTCGGCCGGGCCAAGGACCTGATCATCTCCGGCGGCTTCAACGTCTACCCCAAGGAGGTGGAGACGGTGGTCGACGGGCTGGACGGGGTGGTGGAATCGGCGGTCGTCGGCCTGCCCCATCCGGATTTCGGCGAGGCGGTCGCCGCCGTGGTGCTGCGCCGGGCCGGCTCGCCAGGCCCCGACGAGGCGGCGGTGGTCGCCGCCTGCAAGGAGCAGCTCGCCAACTTCAAGGTGCCCAAGCGCGTGTTCTTCGTGGACGAGCTGCCGCGCAACGCCATGGGCAAGGTGCAGAAGAACCAGCTTCGCGACCGCTACGCGACCACATTCGGGGACACGACCTGAGATGAGCGAACCCACCGTCCTGTTCGACACCGTCGGCGCCGTCGGACGCATCACCTTGAACCGGCCCAAGGGGCTGAACGCCCTGACCCTGGAGCAGATCCGCCAGATCGACCCGGCGCTGCGGCGCTGGGCCGGCGATCCGGCGGTGGCGTGCGTGGTCATCCAGGGGGCGGGCGAAAAGGCGTTCTGCGCCGGCGGCGACATCCGCGCCCTCTACGACGCGGCGTCGGCCGGGGACCGCGCCGGGATCGCGACCTTCTTCGGCGAGGAATACCGCCTCAACCGCCTCATCCACACCTACCCCAAGCCCTATGTGGCGCTGATCGACGGCATCACCATGGGCGGCGGCGTCGGGCTCTCGGTGCACGGCCCGTTCCGGGTGGCCACCGAACGCACCCTGTTCGCCATGCCGGAAACCGGCATCGGCTTCTTCCCCGACGTCGGCGGCACCCATTTCCTGCCGCGCTGCCCCGGCCGGCTCGGCGTGTATCTCGGCCTCACCGGCGCCCGCCTGAAGACCGCCGACGCCCACCACGCCGGCGTCTCGACCCACGTCGTTCCGGCGGCCGGGCTGGAGGCCCTGGTGGCCGACCTGGCGGCGCTGGGGCGCGCCGACCACGCCGCGGTGGCGGCCGTCCTCGACCGCCACCACCGCCCGCCGGGCGACGCCCCGATCGCCGCGCGGCGGGGGCTGATCGACACCCTGTTCGCCGGCGACACGCTGCACGCCGTGCTGGCCGCGCTGGCGACGAGCGACGATCCCTGGGCGGCGGAGACGCTGGCCACCCTGCGCACCAAGTCGCCCTGGGCGATGGCGGTGACCTTCGAGCAGCTGCGCCGCGGCGGCGCGCTGGCGTTCGACGAGGCCATGCGCCTGGAGTACCGCATGGCGCCCCGGGCGGCCATGCACCCCGACCTGCGCGAGGGGGTGCGGGCGGTCATCGTCGACAAGGACAACGCCCCGCGCTGGCGCCACGCCACGGTCGAGGCCGTGGACCCGGCGGAGGTGGACGCGCTGTTCGCGCCGGTGGCGACCGAGTTGAGCTTCGACTGACAACACACCTCCTCCCCTGCGGGGACAGGACGACATCGGGAGAGAGACGCATGGACATCAGCACCCTCGCCGCCGTGGTGACCGGCGGCGGCTCCGGCCTCGGCGCGGCGACCGCCCGGGCGCTGGCCGCGGCCGGCGCCAAGGTCACCGTGCTCGACGTCAACGAGGACGGGGCCAGGGCGACCGCCGAGGCCATCGGCGGCCTCGCCGTCGCCTGCGACGTCACCGAGCCCGCCTCGGTGCAGGCGGCGCTGGCCAGGGCGCGGGACGCCCACGGGCCGGCCCGCGTGGTGGTGAGCTGCGCCGGCATCGTGGTCGGCGCCCGCGTCGTCGGCAAGAAGGGGCCGATGGCGCTGGAGACCTTCTCCAAGGTCGTCACCGTCAACCTGATCGGCACCTTCAACGTGATGCGCCTGGCCGCCGAGGCGATGCTGGCCCTCGACCCGCTGGCCGACGGCGAGCGCGGCGTGATCGTCAACACCGCCTCCGTCGCCGCCTTCGAGGGGCAGATCGGACAATGCGCCTACGCCGCCTCCAAGGGCGGGGTGGCTGCCCTGACCCTGCCGGCGGCGCGGGAGTTCGCACCGCGCGGGGTGCGGGTCGTCGCCATCGCCCCCGGCCTGTTCGAGACGCCGATGATGGCGGGCATGCCGCCCGAGGTCCACGAGTCGCTGGTGGCCGGCACCCTGCACCCGCACCGGCTGGGCCGCCCGGAGGAGTTCGCCGCCCTGGCCCTGCACATCGTCCAGAACCCCATGCTGAACGGCACCACCCTGCGCCTCGACGGCGCGGTCCGGCTGGCGCCGCAATAAGTTTGCGGCACGGGGCGGTGCCCCTGGTGCAAGACCCAGGGGCCGGCACCGCCGGCGCCCCGTGCCGCCCCAACGGAAAAGGGAGAGAGCCCGAGATGAAAATCCTGGTCCCCGTGAAGCGGGTGGTCGACTACAACGTGAAGGTCCGCGTGAAGGCGGACGGGTCCGGCGTCGAGACGGCCAACGTGAAGTTTTCGATGAACCCGTTCGACGAGATCGCGGTGGAGGAGGCGGTGCGCCTGAAGGAGGGGGGCACGGCGACGGAGGTGGTCGCGGTGAGCCTGGGGGTCGCGCAGTGCCAGGAGACGCTGCGCACGGCGCTGGCGATGGGTGCGGACCGGGCGATCCTGGTGCAGAGCGAGGCGGAGCTGCAGCCGCTGGCGGTGGCCAAGGCGCTCACG
>NZ_BAAKJB010000024.1:0-110127 GCF_059703765.1 Azospirillum sp. NS33
CGTAGAGGGCGTCGGACTGCTGGTTGCCGTAGAGGGCGTCGTCGCCGAAGTCGCCGAAGATGGTGTCGTCGCCGAGATCGCCGAAGATGGTGTTGGCGTTGCCGTCGCCGGTCATGGCGTCGTTGGCGCCGGTGCCGAACACGGTCTGGCCGACCACCGGCGGGGTGCCGCCGGAGCCGCCGTCGCCGCCACCGCCCGAACCACCGCCCGAACCACCGCCGTCGGAGCCGCCGCCACCGGTGCCACCGTCACCACCGCCGATGGTGTCGCCGCCGCCACCGCTGCCGCCGTCGCCGCCCGTGCCGCCGTCACCGCCGTCGCCACCATCCGTGGTGTCGTTGCCGGGGCCACCGTCGAGGGTGTCGTTGCCGTCACCACCCGACAGGGTGTCGTTGCCGTCACCGCCCGACAGGGTGTCGTTGCCGTCACCACCGGACAGGGTGTCGTTGCCTTCACCGCCCGACAGGGTGTCGTTGCCGTCGCCACCGGACAGGGTGTCGTTGCCGTCACCGCCCGACAGGGTGTCGTTGCCGTCGCCACCCGACAGGGTGTCGTTGCCGTCACCACCGGACAGGGTGTCGTTGCCGTCGCCACCGGACAGGGTGTCGTTGCCGTCACCGCCCGACAGGGTGTCGTTGCCGTCGCCACCCGACAGGGTGTCGGGGCCGCCCGGCGGGACCGTGCCGGCGAAGTAGATGTCGGAGTAGCCGGCGTGGGGGTCGACCACGAACTGGTCGGCGGTGTACTCGCCGTTGATGCGGATGAAGATCTCGGGGCCGGGGATGGTGTCGGTGCCGATCATGATGACGGTGTTGGTCTCGCCGCCCGGCACGGTCGGGGCGTCGGGGTCGACGCCGCTCTGCAGCTTGACCCGCACCTCGCCCATCAGGATGCCCGACGCGTTGCCCTGGACGATCGTGCCGTTCAGCGTGGTGTCGAGGATGCGGATGACGTCGCCACCGTTGCCGAAATCGGTGAGGAAGTCGCTGTGCAGGCTCGTGAAGGTGAGGTCCAGGTTGTAGTTGTGGGACTTCTCGAAGATGAACAAGTCGTTGCCGGGGCCGCCACCGATCTCGTCGTCGCCCTGGCCGCCGAAGATGGTGTCGTTGCCGACCTTGCCGTAGAGCTCGTCGGAGCGGTCGGAGCCGATGATCCAGTCGTCGCCGGCGCCGCCCTCGACATGGGTGAAGTCGATGTTGTTGAGGCTGACGGCGCTCAGGTCGACGGTCTCGGGGGCGTCCGTGCCCATCACGTTGAGGATGTCGCCGTCGTCGATGCCGGCCGCCGTGGTGACCCGGGTGATGTGGGCGAACTGCTCCGGCGTCAGGGTCAGGACGGTGCCGCCGTCGAAGGTGCCGCGGATCTCGCTGACCCCGGTGAGGTCGACGCCGCGCAGGTCGGCGTCGGCGCCGGTGGCGGTGTAGATGGACCCGGCGGCACCGCCGGCGTCGTCGGTGTACGCCACCGTGATGTCGGCGCCCACCTTGCCGCTGAGGTCGCCCACGTCCTCGGCCGTGCCGACGATGCGCAGCACGTCGCCGGCTCCGCCGGTGATGGAGGTCAGCCCGTTGACCTGGTCGGCCGTCAGCTTGACGTCGTGGGCGCCGCCGCCGGTGAGGTCGACCCGCTCCACCGCGGTCAGCGTCATGCCGGCGAAGTTGACGGATTCCGACGTCGCCACCTCGATCGAGTCGGTGCCATCGCCGCCGTCGAAGCTCATGCCGGCGTTGACGTCGTCGGCGTCGGCGACGACGAAGCGGTCATCGCCGGCCTCGCCGTACATGTGGTCGAGCTGGCCGGCCACCCGGTCCTCACCGTTCTGGGTGAAGAATCCGCGGGCGACGCCGTCGGGGTCGCGGATGTCGTAGGCGCTGTAGAAGGAATCGTTGCCGTCGCCACCATACATGGTGTCGGACTCGGCGTCGCCGGCCATGGAGTCGTCGCCGGCCCCGCCGTACAGCACGTCGGACCCGCCGTCGCCCTCGATCAGGTCGTTGCCCGCGCCGCCATAGGCGACGTCGTCGTCGGCCCGGCCGGCGATGTAGTCGTCGCCCGCCTCGCCGTACTGGGTGTCGTTGCCGCCGCCTGCCTCCAGGCTGTCGTCGCCGAGGCCGCCGTACTCCACGTCGTCGCCGTTGTGGGCCCAGACCTGGTCGTTCCCGTCGCCGCCGACGAAGGTGTCGTCCTGGTTGCCCAGCACGAACAGCTCGACGTTGGCGAAGCTGTCGCCCGCGGCCTCGCCGGCGTTGTTGGCCGGGTTCGCGAGGTCGACCACCAGGCTGCCGGTGGTCTGCTCGTAGGAGACGATGTCGAAATTGGCGCCGCCGTCCATGTGGTCGGCGCCGGGGCCGCCGTCGAGGGTGTCGCCGCCGCTGCCGCCGCTCAGCGTGTCGTCGCCGGCGTTGCCGTAGAGGTAGTCGGCGCCGTCGCCGCCCGACAGCAGGTCGTTGCCGCCCAGGCCGCGGATGGTGTCGGCGGTGGCGAGGCCGCGCAGGTGGTCGTCGCCCTCGGTGCCCGACGCGTCGCCGCTCACCGCCTCGCCGCTGGGGTCGGCGATGAACTCCACGGTGACAGCGGCATCGATCTTGGAGACGTCGACGTCGGCAGCGGTGCCGATGATCCGCACGACGTCGCCGGCCGCACCGGTGACGGTGTCGAGGCCGTTGATCTGGGCCGCGGTGACGGTCACCTGATGGGTGCCGCCACCGGTCAGCTCGACCCGCTCGACATTGGCGAGGGTCATGCCGTTGAAGTCGACGGCTTCGGCCGTCCGCACCTCCACGGTGTCGGTGTCGGCGCCGCCATCGAAGGTCATCGCGGCGTTGACGTCGTCGGCGTCGACCACCACGAAGCGGTCGTTGCCGGCATCGCCGAACATCTGGTCGGCCTGGCCGGCGGCACGGGAGCCGGTCACCCCGTCGGAGATGTCGTAGGCGTTGTAGAAGGTGTCGTCGCCGCTGCCGCCATAGAGCGTGTCGGCCAGCTCGTCGCCGGCCAGCACGTCGTTGCCGGCGTCGCCGTAGAGCACGTCGGCGCCGCCATCGCCCTCGATGGTGTCGTCGCCCTCGCCGCCATAGGCCAGGTCGTTGTCGGCGCGGCCGGCGATGAAGTCGTTGCCGGCCTCGCCGTAGATCGTGTCGTTGCCGCCGCCAGCCTCGAGCTGGTCGTCGCCGCCGCCGCCATACTCCAGGTCGTCGCCGCCATGGGCCCACACGCGGTCGACGCCCTCGCCGCCGCGGAAGGTGTCGTTGTGGGCGCCCAGCACGTAGTAGCCGATGTTGGCGAAGGTATCGCCGGCGCCGTCGCCGACGCCGTTGGCGGGGTTGGTCAGGTCGATGCCCACCGGGCCGCTCGCCGTGTCGTAGACCGCGAAGTTGGTGCCGCTGCCGCCGTCCATGTGGTCGGCCCCGGCGCCGCCTTCCAGCGTGTCACGCCCGGCACCGCCCAGCAGGGTGTCGTCACCGCCGTTGCCGAACAGCACATCGTTGCCGCCGGCGCCGATGAGGGAATCATTGCCGTCCAGGCCCGACACCGTGTCGGCCGCGTCGTCGCTGGTCAGGGTGTCGTCGCCATCCGACGGGGTGCCGGTGACGGCCAGCAGGTGCGGCCAGGCCTCATGGCCATGGAAGGGACCGGCGCTGCGGACGGGCGCGCTGGTGACGTCGAGCGCCCAGCTGCCGCCCTGCGCGCCGTCGCCCACCGGGTGGGACGCCGCGGCCACGCGGGCGCCGGTCGCCGCGGCGAGCCGCGCCACGAAGCGCTGGCCGACGGCACCGGCGCCGACGTCGCAGGCGTGGATCAGGATCTCGGTGCCCGGGGCCTCGGCCCAGGCGCGGTCCGCCAGGCTGTCGGCGGTCAGCGGGTGGGACCCCAGGCGCAGCTCACCCGGCGCGCCATGGGCCACGAGATGGATCGCCGCCGGTCGTTCCGCCAGGACGCTCGCCAACACCGGGTGCGCGTCCGCCCCGTCGGGAACGAGGATGACGCGCAGCGTCGTGGAGCGGTGCTCCAGCAGGTCGGCGAGATCGCGAAGGCCGGCAGCCGCGATGAGAACGTCTTGCACCGTGTGTCCCTTTCTCGGTTATCGGAGGCCCGCCGCGTGCGACACTGGCGGCTGGTCCGGGACATCGGTGTTGAAAAGCCATCCTATAAGCTGTCAAATTTGCCAGTATCGATAGAGACGATCCGCTGCACTCACGGTGTTACGCCCCTCATCAATCGGACATCATCTGGGGCGCCCAAAGTCGTCGAGGCGCACCACCGGCAGGTGGGATTTCCCCGTTGGCCGCATTCCGGACTTGTTCGGCCTCGAACGGGGTATCCAGACGAGGATCAACTTCGATTCCGGGCAACAGGAAGGGGTGGTCGAGCGACGGGAAGGGGGCTCCCCGGATGGCGACCCGCCCATCCCTCTTGCACTGAGATGCATCAAGATATATCTTGATTGGATCGTTGTGCCGGAACACCGCCCATGCGCTCAGCCCCCCACCCTCGCGACGCCGCGCGCCGTCCGCATCATGATGACGGGCCGTCCCGCGGCGACGGCACGCCGCGGGACGGCCGGGGCGGACGCCGGCGGCGGCTCGACGCGTCCGAACTCCGGCTCGTGCTGCTCAAGCTGGTGGCGGACCAGCCGCGCCACGGCTACGACCTGATCCGCGCCGTCGAGGAGATGACGGGAGGCGCCTATGCACCGAGTCCCGGCGTCGTCTACCCCACCTTGACGATGCTGGAGGAGATGAACCACATCGAACGCGCCCGGTCGGAGGGCACCCGCAAGGCGTTCACGGCAACCCCGGAGGGGCGGGCCGTCCTCGCCGACGCGGCGGCGACGGTCGCCGCGGTGTTGGCCCGCCTCGCCCGCCTCGCCGCGCGCCAGGGCCGAACCGACGGTGCCCCGATCCGGCGCGCCATGGACAACCTGCGCACCGCGCTGATGGACCGGCTCGGCCAGGACGAGGTGGGCGCCGGGACGATGCTCGCCGCGGCCGCGATCCTGGACGAGGCCACCCAGCGCATCGAGCGCCTGCCCTGGCCGTCCCGGTCGCCGCCCGCCGGACCCCCATCACCGACCGCACCCCACCCATCCCCTGTGGAGACCATGATGACCCACCGCAGCGCGGCGCACGTGCCGACCGCCAACGCGAGCCGCTATCTTCAGCAACTCTGCAAGCATTGGAGCCACACGCTCCTGGTCGATTTCACGCCCGACAAAGGCAGCGTCGTGTTCCCGCGCAACGCCCGCGGCGCCGACTGGCCGGGCGACGCCACGCTGCTGCTGGCGGCCCATGACGGCCACCTCGCCTGCCGGCTGGAGGCCAGCACCGGCGAGCAGCTCGCCGCCCTTCAGGGGGTGGTGGCGAGCCACCTCGACCGCTTCGCCTTCCGCGAAGCGCCCCTCCAGGTCGACTGGCAGGCGGCGTAGCCGCGGCGGCCCGGTCAGGCGGGGCCCGCGAAGCGCCAGGCCAGGGTCTCGCCGCTGCGGAACGGCAGGATGCCGTCGCCGTCCGCCACCAGCACGGCGTCGGGCACCGTGGCCGCCCGGCGCTCCAGGACCACCCGGTCCGCGTTGACCGGCAGACCGTAGAAGCGGGGGCCGTTCAGGCTGGCGAACGCCTCCAGCCGGTCCAGCGCGCCGGCGGCCTCGAAGGCTTCGGCGTAGAGCTCCAGCGCCGTCGCGGCGGTGAAGCAGCCGGCGCAGCCGCACGCCGATTCCTTCGCGGCGATGGTGTGCGGGGCGGTGTCGGTGCCCAGGAAGAACGGCCCCTCGCCGGAGGTGGCGGCCTCCAACAGGGCGCGCCGGTGCACCTCGCGCTTGGCGATGGGCAGGCAGTAGAGGTGCGGCCGGATGCCGCCGACGAACAGGTCGCTGCGGTTGATCAGCAGGTGCTGCGGCGTGATCGTCGCGCCGACGCGGCCGGTGGCGGCGTGGTCGCGCACGAACGCCACGGCCTCGCGGGTCGTGGCGTGCTCCAGCACCACCTTGAGGCGGGGGAACCGCGCCACCAGCGGGGCCAGCACGCGGTCCAGGAACACCGCCTCGCGGTCGAAGACGTCGACGTCGCCGTCGGTCACCTCGCCGTGCACCAGCAGCGGCAGGCCGACCGCCTCCATCCGCTCCAGGACGCCGTGGATGCGGGCGACGTCGCTGACGCCGTGGGCGCTGTTGGTGGTGGCGTTGGCGGGGTAGAGCTTGGCCGCGGTGAAGACGCCGTCGCGGGCTCCCCGCGCCAGGTCGTCGGGATCGGTGGTGTCGGTGAGGTAGGCGGTCATCAGCGGGGTGAAGGCGGCGCCCGGCGGCAACGCCCCCAGGATTCGCGCGCGGTACGCGGCCGCCTGGCCGGCGGTGGTCACCGGCGGCTTCAGGTTGGGCATGATGATGGCCCGGGCGAACTGGCGCACCGTGAAGGGCAGCACCGCCGCCAACGTGGCGCCGTCGCGCAGGTGGACGTGCCAGTCGTCGGGGCGGCGCAGGATCAGGCGGTCGGCGGTCATGGGCGGGCACCGGGTTGGATCGGGGGCTGGGCGGTGTTTTAACCGGCGTGACGGGGCCGGTGAAAGGGGATAGAAGGGGGGCCTTCCCGCCGTCCGTCCGCAACCGACCTGCATCGAGCCGCCATGAGCCTCGTCACCCCCCGCACCCCGCCCGGAACGATGGAACTCCTGCCGCGCCGCCAGGTGGCGTTCCAGCGCATGCTGGACACCATCCGCCGCGGCTACGAGCGCTTCGGCTTCGTGCCCGTCGAGACCCCGGTGTTCGAGACGGTCGACACCCTGCTCACCAAGTCCGGCGGCGAGACGGAGAAGCAGGTCTATTTCGTGCAATCCACCGGGGCCATCCAGCAGGGCCACAAGCCCGAGATGGCGCTGCGCTTCGACCTCACGGTGCCGCTGGCCCGCTATGTGGCGGAGCACGAGCGCGACCTCGCCTTCCCCTTCCGCCGCTACCAGATCCAGCGCGTCTACCGCGGCGAGCGCGCCCAGCGCGGCCGCTTCCGCGAGTTCTACCAGTGCGATATTGATGTCATCGGCAAGGACAGCTTGTCTTTGCACTACGACGCCGAGATTCCGGCGGTGATCCACCACGTCTTCAAGGAACTGGACTTCGGCGGCTTCACCATCAACATCAACAACCGCAAGGTCCTGCTGGGGCTGCTCGACGGGCTCGGGATCGCCGAGGCGGAGCGGCGGGTGCTGGTGCTGCGCGAGATCGACAAGCTGGACAAGGTGGGCCGCGACGCGGTGCATGCCAGCCTGACCGGGGAGGCGCTGAACGTTCCGGCGGCGGCCGCCGACCGCATCCTGTCGCTGATCGCCGAGACCGCGTCCAACGCCGACACCCTGGACGCCCTGCGCGGCCTGGGCATCGACAACCCGACCTTCATCCAGGGGGTGGAGGAGCTGGGGACGGTGGTCGCCGGACTCGCCGCCTTCGAGGTGCCCGACGACGCGGTGCGCGTCAACCTGGCGATCGCCCGCGGCCTCGACTACTACACCGGCACCGTCTACGAGACCTTCCTCGACGCCCACAAGGGGATCGGCTCGGTCTGCTCGGGCGGGCGCTACGAGAACCTGGCCAGCCACTACACCAAGTCCAAGCTGCCCGGCGTCGGCATCTCGATCGGCGCCACACGCCTGTTCTACCAGCTCATGGAGGCCGGCCTGATCGCCGAGGGCGGCGCCACCGCCCAGGTGCTGGTGACCCAGATGGACCCCGCCCTGCGCGACGACTACTTCCGCCTCGCCGCGCGCCTGCGCGCCGCCGGGCTCAACACCGAGATCCAGCTCGAGGGTGGCAAGATCGCCCGGCAGATGAAGTACGCCGACAAGGCCGGCATTCCCGTGGTCGTGCTGATGGGCGGCGACGAGCGGGCGCGCGGCACCGCCACCGTCAAGCACCTGGCCCGGGGCCAGCAGGTCGAGGTCGCCCAGGACAGCCTGGCGGAAACCATCGGGGCCATGCTGGCGGACGACTGATCCGCCGCCGGACGCTCAGCCCCCGGCGGCGGCGGGGCTGCCCTCCAGCACGCGGTCGGCCGGCAGGGTGATGGTGACGCAGGTGCCGACCCCGAGCCGGCTCTCGATGGCCAGCGTTCCGCCGTGCGCCTCGACCAGGCGCTTGGCGAGCGGCAGGCCGAGGCCGGTCCCCTGGCTGAGGCGCCAGCGCCCGCTGTCGACCTGGCCGAACGGCTCCAGCGCCTTGGGGATGTCCTCGGGGGCGATGCCGACGCCGGTGTCCTCGACCGTCAGGGCGATGGCGCCGTCGCCCTGACGGCGCGCCCGCACCACGGCGCGGCCTCCCGCCGGCGTGAACTTCACCGCATTGGCGATCAGGTTCATCAGGATCTGCCGCAACCGGATGTCGTCGGCGTGCAGGAGCGGCAGGTCGTCCGGAAGGTCGGTTTCGAGCGCCACCTCGGCCTGGCGGGCGGCGGGGTGGAGAATGCGCTGGCAGGCGACCACCGCGGCGGCGAGGTCGACCCGGACCTCGTTGAGGACGATCCGGTCGGCCTCCGCCCGCGCCATGTCGAGGACGTCGTTGATGACCCGCAGCAGATGCCGGCCGGCGTCGTTCACGTCCGAGGCGAAGTCGCGGTAGCGGTCGTCCAGCGGCGCCACCTCGGCGTCGCGGATCATCTGCGAGAAACCGATGATGGAGTTGAGCGGCGTGCGCAGCTCGTGGCTCATGGTGGTCAGGAACTCGGACTTCGCCCGGCTGGCCCGCAGCGCGTCGTCGCGCGCCGCTTCCGCCGTGGCGACCATCTGCTCCAGCCGGTCCAGCATCCGGTTGAACTCGGCCCCCAGCACCGCCACTTCGCCGCTGCCTCCCGCCTCCGTCACCCGACGCGACAGGTCCGCCGCGGAGGTCACCGCCAGCACCCCCTCGGTCAGCCGGCCGACCGGCCGGAGCACCAGGCCGCGCAGCAGGACCCACATCAGGACCTTCACGGCGATGCCGACCGCCAGCAGGGACAGGACGCCGATCCAGACGCTGCGCGCCCCCAGCGCCGAGATGCTGCGGGGCGTCATCGCCTCCGCCGCCAGCAGCGGCCGGCCCCGCAGGTCGGCGACGACCCGCCGGGCCGTGATGGTGTCGGCGCCCACCGACACCGCGTCGGCCGGAGCGGCAGCGGGCGGCACCGGCCGCAGGTCGACGCGCTGGCGCAGGCGATCGGCGAGCCCGCCGACCATCGCCTCATCGATCAGCCGGCCGAACACCACCGTCCCGCGCGCCGGCCCGTCGCCGGCCGAGGTGACGATCGGCCGCGCCCCGACCAGCATCGGACCGGCGTCGGTGGCGACCAGCCCGTCCACCTCCCCGGTCCCGCCGTCGTCCCCCCGCAACGCCGCCGGCGCGGTGTCGCCCCCGTCCAACCGGGGCAGGGCGATCGGTTCCGCCGTCGCCGGATCGATCGCACGCCCCCACACCAGACGGCCGCCGGCATCGAAGAAGTACATCGCCGTCAGGCCGAGATTCTGCAGGGCTGCCGGGGTGAGATCCGCGGCGTAGCCGTCGTTGGCGTCGACGATGAAGCGGTAGGTCTCGTCCCACGCCGCGTAGTCGGCGGCGGCGCGACCCAGCGCCTCCGCCTCGCCGTCCACGGCACCCACCAGCCGTGTCACGGCGCGAGTCGCCTCCTCCAGCTCCAGCCGCTGATAGCCTGGCAACACCGCCTCGCGCAGCACCAGAATGTTGATGGCCAGCATGAAGGTGAACAGCGCCACGATCGCTAGCAGGATGCGCGCTTGCAGGGACACCGACACTTCCTCCGGTACTGGCCGATGGCCACCTCAGATGAAAAATACATGAAGGGGCCACGTTAACAAGTCCTGTCTTTATACAAACGAGTTCATATTGATTTGCGACTATGCATTTATCCCTTTGGCAAAGTATCTCCGGCGAAAACAACGCACGCAAAGCAAATAAGTCGAAAACTGGCAATGAAATCCTCACCATGGGATCGGCCGTCGCCGCGGCCGCGTTACCCCCGCAACCACAGCGCGACAGCGTTGCGTCACGGCAACGCCGTGTGACAATCGCAGCGGCGGGCGCCCGGATCGGGGGATTTCACCGCGAACCCCGCCCAGGATATACCCGCCATTTACCAACACCGCCGTACGGTGAGCGTCGTGCCCCAGTGTTTCCCGCGCTTCGCGGTCGGCACAGGGCGGGGTGCTTAACCATTCTCGCGAGCGAAGTGGACGGTCCATGGCCCGATCGGTGTGGCGCAGCGTGGTGGCGGGGGTCAGCGCGGTGGCGGTCCTGGCCGGGGCCTGCGCCCTTGCGGTCGAGGAGGCCCGCACGTCGCGGTTGCAGGCGCGCGTGCTGTCGGCCTATGCGGGCGACCTCACCTTCGCGCTGCGCGAGGGGCCGAACCCCGCGTCCCGCCACCCGGCCGAAGGCCCCTACGACGTCCGCCTCGGCTACGTCGCCCTGCCCGACCGCCTGCGCGCCCTGCGCGCCGATGGCTACACCATCGAGATGCAGGCGGTCGCCTCGCCGCGGCTCGACGGGCTGATGGCGGCGACCGGGACCGCGATCTACCGCGAGAAGACCCGGGCCGGGCTGACCCTGCTGGACCGCGGCGGCGCGACCCTCCACGCCGCCCGCTTCCCGGAGCGGGTGTTCGAGCGCTTCGAGGACGTGCCGGCCCTGGTGGCCGACACCCTGCTGTTCATCGAGAACCGCGAGTTGCTGGACCCATCCCAGCCACGGCGCAACCCGGCGGTGGAATGGGACCGCTTCGCCGGCGCCGTGCTGACCCTGCCGCTCAAGTACATCCATCCCGGCACGCGGGTGGCCGGCGGCTCAACCCTGGCCACCCAGATCGAGAAGTACCGCCACTCGCCCGACGGCCAGACCGAAGGGCCGCTGGAGAAGCTGCGGCAGATGACGGCCGCCAGCGTGCGCGCCTACCTCGACGGCGAGGACACCGGCGCGGCGCGGCGGCGCATCGTCGTCGACTACCTCAACTCCACGCCGTTGTCGGCCCGCCCCGGCTTCGGCGAGGTCAACGGCCTGGGCGACGGGCTGTGGGCGTGGTTCGGCACCGATCTGGCCACGGCCATGGCGGTGCTGCGGCAGCCCGCGGGGGACAAGCGGACGCTGCGTCTGAAGGCGCTGGCCTACAAGCAGGTCCTGGCGCTGATCCTGGCCCAGCGCCGGCCGTCCTTCTACCTGGCCGCCGGCCGCGACGCCCTGGAGGCGCTGGCCGACCGTCACCTCCGCCTGCTCGCCGCCCAAGGGGTGATCGACCCGGCGCTGGCCGACGCCGCGCTGGCCACCACCCTGGCCTTCCGCGCGGAACCGCCGCCGCCGCCCGCCACGTCCTTCGTCGAGCAGAAGGCGCCCAACGCCATCCGCGCCCGCCTCCTGTCCATGCTGGGGGTGCCCAGCCTCTACGAGCTCGACCGCACCGACCTCACGGTGGAAGCGACGCTCGACGCGCCGACCCAGCAGCGGGTGGTCGACGTGCTGGCGCGCCTCGGCGATCCCGCCTTCGCCCGCGCCATGGGACTGACCGGCGAGCGGCTGCTGGACACGCGGGGCAACGACCTCGCCCGGATCGTCTACAGCTTCACCCTCTACGAGCGCGGCGCCGAAGCCAACTACCTGCGCGTCCAGGCCGACAACCTGGACCAGCCCCTGGACATCAACGAGGGCGCCAAGCTCGATCTCGGGTCGACGGCCAAGCTGCGCACCCTGGTCACCTACCTGCAGATCGTCGCCGAGCTGCACGCCCGCTACGCCCATCTGCCGCGCGACTTCCTGACCGACGTCGAGCGCGAAGCCTCCGACCCCCTGACGCGCTGGGCGGCGGGCTGGCTGCGCGGCACCGCCGAACGCGGCCTGCCCGCCCTGCTGGACGCGGCCATGGCGCGGCGCTATTCGGCGAGCCCCGGCGAGGCGTTCTTCACCGGCGGCGGCGTGCACCACTTCGTCAATTTCGACAGCCGCCACAACGGAAGCGTCCTCAGCGTGGCGGAGGCGCTGCGCCACTCGATCAACCTGCCCTTCATCCGCATCATGCGCGACGTCGTGCAGTTCTACATGGCCGAGGGCGGCGAGGACACGGCGGCGATCCTCCACGACCCCGAGCATCCCGCCCGCCAGGCCTATCTCGCCCGCTTCGCCGACAAGGAGGGGTCGGAGTTCCTGAACCGCTTCTACACCCTCTACCGCGGCCACTCGCCCGACGAGATGCTGGCCCTGCTGGCCAGCCGCTCGCGCCCGGCGCCGTACCGCATGGCCGTGGTCTACCGCACCGCCCGGCCCGACGCCGGGATGGACGACTTCGCCGCCTTCCTGCGCCGGCGCCTGCCCGACGCCCGCCTGGGCGAGCGCGACATCGCGGCGCTCTACGGGAAATACGCCCCCGGCTCTTTCCCGCTCAACGACCTCGGCTATCTCGCCCGGGTGCATCCCCTGGAACTGTGGCTGGTCGGCCACCTCAC
Source organism: Azospirillum sp. NS33 (assembly GCF_059703765.1). Classification (NCBI taxonomy): domain Bacteria; kingdom Pseudomonadati; phylum Pseudomonadota; class Alphaproteobacteria; order Rhodospirillales; family Azospirillaceae; genus Azospirillum; species Azospirillum sp. NS33. The sequence goes on from NZ_BAAKJB010000024.1 coordinate 12,457, forward strand.
CCGCAACCCCGGCGCCACCCGCGCCGAGGTGCTGAAGGCCAGCGCCGCGGAACGCCAGGAGAGCTACCGCTGGCTGTTCCGCAAGGGGCTGAAGGCGCAGAACAGCCGCATCCGCGTCGGCCTGGAGGAGGAGGCCTTCCAACGCATCACCGCGGCGTGGCGGCGCCTGGGCTATCCCTTCGAGACCCTGGTGCCGTCGCTGGCCACCGCCATCGGCAGCTCGGCGGACCGGCCGGCAGCCCTGGCGGAGCTGATGGGGATCGTGCTCAACGACGGCGTCCGCCAGCCCACCGTGCGGGTGCGCAAGCTGCACTTCGCCGCCGGGACGCCCTACGAGACGGTGGTCGGGCTGGGTCCCCTGGCCGGCGAGCGGGTGCTGAACGCCGAGGTCTGCCGCACCGTGCGCAAGGCGCTGGAGGACGTGGCGCGCAACGGCACCGCCAAGCGGGTGTGGGGCGCCTTCACCGACACCGCCGGGCACGTCATTCCCGTCGGCGGCAAGACCGGCACCGGCGACCACCGCCTGGACCGCTACGGCCCCGGCGGCCGCCTCATCGAATCGCGCGCCGTGGCACGGACCGCCACCTTCGTCTTCCACATCGGCGACCGATTCTTCGGCACCATGACGGCGTTCGTGTCGGGGGAGGAGGCCGACGCCTACCGCTTCACCAGCGCCCTGCCCGCCCAGCTCCTCAAGGGGCTGGCGCCGGCGCTGGGTCCGCTGATCGACCCCACCAGCGCCGCCACCGCCGACGCCGCACGCCCCCAGACCGAACTGTAGGCGCGGCGCCGGCGGCGACCGGCGGGATCAGTGGCGGAAATGGCGCATCCCGGTGAACACCATGGCCAGGCCTTTGTCGTCGGCGGCCGCGATCACCTCGTTGTCGCGGATCGAGCCACCGGGCTGGATCACCGCGGTGACGCCGGCCTCGGCCGCCGCCAGCAGGCCGTCGGCGAAGGGGAAGAAGGCATCCGACGCCACCACCGAGCCGCGGGTCAGCGGCTCCGCCAGGCCGGCCGCGGTGGCCGCCTCGGCCGCCTTGATGGCGGCGATGCGGGCGCTGTCGACCCGGCTCATCTGCCCGGCACCGATGCCCGCGGTGGCGCCGTCCTTGGCGTAGACGATGGCGTTGGACTTCACGTGCTTGGCCACGCGGAAGGCGAACAGCAGGTCCGCCAGCTCCCGCGCGTCGGGCGCGCGCTTCGTCACCACCGTGAGGTCGGCCGCCGCGACCCGGCCGGAGTCGCGGTCCTGCAGCAGGAAGCCGCCGGACAGCTGCTTGACCATCACCCCGGGCTCCGCCGGGTCCGGCATGTCCTTGGTCAGCAGCACCCGCAGGTTCTTCTTGGCGGCCAGCACGGCGCGCGCCGCGTCGTCGGCGTCCGGGGCGATCACCACCTCGGCGAACAGCTTGGCCACCTCGGCCGCGGTGTCCGCGTCGAGCGGCCGGTTGAGCGCGATGATGCCGCCGAACGCGCTGACCGGGTCGCACAGCAGGGCGCGGCGGTAGGCGTCCACCAGGCTGTCGCCCTCGGCCACGCCGCAGGGGTTGGCGTGCTTGATGATGGCCACCGCCGGGCGCTCGAACTCGGCGACCAGCTCGAAGGCGGCGTCCGTGTCGTTCAGGTTGTTGTAGGACAGCTCCTTGCCTTGCAGCTGGATCGCCGTCGCCACCCCCGGGCGCGCCGTGCCGGCAACGTAGAAGGCCGCCTGCTGGTGCGGGTTCTCGCCGTAGCGCAGGGTCTGCGCCAGCCGGCCGGACAGGGTGTGGCGCGGCGGGAACGCCTCGCCCAGCTGGCCGGCCATCCAGTGGGCGATCGCGGCGTCGTAGGCCGCGGTGCGGGCGTAGGCGCGCTGCGCCAGGGTCTTGCGCAGCGCCAGCGTGGTGCCGCCGTCGGTGCGCTCCAGCTCGGCCAGAACCGCCTCGTAGTCGCCGGGGTCGGTGACCACGGCGACGAAGTCATGGTTCTTGGCGGCGGCGCGGATCATCGCCGGGCCGCCGATGTCGACGTTCTCCACGCAGTCGTCGTAGGAGGCCCCCTTCGCGACCGTCGCCTCGAAGGGATAAAGGTTCACCACCACCAGGTCGATGCCGGGGATGTCATGGGCCGCCATGGCCTCGGCGTGGTCGTCGCGGCGCGCCAGGATGCCGCCGTGGATGCGCGGGTGCAGCGTCTTCACCCGGCCGTCCATGATCTCCGGAAAGCCGGTGTGGGCCGCGACCTCGGTCACCGCGACCCCGGCCTCGGCCAGGCGCTGGGCGGAGCCGCCGGTGGACAGGATCTCCACGCCGCGCGCGGCCAGGGCCTGGCCGAGGGCCACCAGCCCGGTCTTGTCGGAAACGGAGATGAGGGCGCGGGCGATCCGGACGGTGCCGGCGGCGGACGAGGCGGTCATGGCGGAGCAATCCTGGCTGGGGCGGACCCGGTCCACCCCAAGCGGAGGGGGCCCGCGGTTGCCGCGGGGTTTACCCCCCCTTGCGTTCGCGGCGCAAGGCCCATTTGACGGTGGCACCCCGTGCGTCGGCCTGGCCGGTGATGGTGACCTGGGTGGCGCGCTGCGGCTCGTCGCCGCCGCCGAGGTAGACGCTCTCCGCGATCTCCAGAACGCCGCCGGTGGCGCGCAGCCGCCAGCCGGTGCCGCTGGGCAGGCGCAGCAGCACCGCGGCGCCGTCCGCCGTCGCCTCGACCGCCACGCCGGGGTGGAGGTGGAAGCGGGCGACGAAGGGCTGCGGCGCGGGGTTGGCGCCCAGCACCGGCTCCAGCGTGTCCTCGCCGCGCAGGTCCTCGCCGTTCTCGGCCAGATAGACGCGCCGGCGGTGCAGGTAGCCGAAGCCGCGGGCGTAACCGTTGTGGGTGGCCACCACCAGCACCGCGCCGTCCGCCTCCTGGCGCTCGCAGCCGACGTGGCCGGGCCGCCGGCCGAGGCCGCCGGCCTCCTCCACCTCGGCGGAGTTGGTCTCGCCCAAGGTCACCGTGGAGTGGGCGGCGGTGGCGGCGAGCGCCGCCCGCCACGGCCCGGCCTGGGCGGGGTGGCTGCCGCAATTGACGATCAGCCGTTCCTTGCCCACCGACACCTCCAGCGCCAGCGTGCCGGCGTGGGCGTGATCGTCGAGCCCGGGCGGTGCCGGCGCTCCGGTGTCCATCAGCACCAGCGTGCGGCCGGCGATCAGCCGCTCGAACCCGGTGTGCGGCGCGCTCTTCAACGGCCGGCCGCGGGCGTCCGCCTGGGCCAGCACGGTGTCGACCAGCGCCGCATCCTCTTCCCGGCTGCCGTTGAACAGGGCCAGCCCGCCGTCGCCATGACGGAAGAAGCGCAGGGCCGGCGTCATCCGGTCGATGGCGTGCTGCAGGGCGTCGGGGGTGTCGGCACGGGCGGCGCGCAGCACGGCGCGCAGGTCGACCAGGTCGCGCAGCACCTGGAGCTGCAGCGTCGGGCTGCGCTCCACATGGCCGCCGTCGGGCAGGATCTGGCGCGGCAGCTCGCGCTCCATCAGGCGCAGCGCCTCGCCGCCCAGCTTCTCGTGGCCGGGCAGGCACAGGCCGCCATAGGCCAGGCCCTTCAGGGCGCCGATCAGCGGGGCGCCGTCCAGCGGTCCGGGGACCACCCGGGCGAGGTGGCGGGTCTGGCGCGCCAGGCTGTCGAAGACGCGGGCCCGGAACTCGTCGTCGGCGCTGGCGCAGTAGAAGTCGTGCAGCCCGATCCAGTTGGCGATGCGCGCCGCCAGCACCGACGGGGCCCAGGTCTGGGCGTTCCACGAGCCGTTGTGGTCGAGCCACGAGGTGACCAGGGCGCGCGCCCGGCGCCGCGCCGCGTCGCCGCCGACGGCCCGCAGGTCGCGCATCCACTCGAACCCGTTCAGCGCCGCGATCCAGCGCGCCGCCGCCCCGGCGGGCTGCCAGTCCGGCTCGCCCGCCGGGGCGGTGGCCACGCTGTGGCCGGCGAAGCGGAAGACGCCCGCCAGGACCGCGGCGCCATCCTCGGCCCGGCCCGGCCAGGGATCGGACGGCACCACCGCCAGCGCGGTGGGCGCCCGCCCGCCCAGCATGAGCTGGTAGATCGGGTTGCCGTAAGCGATCTGGGCGACGCCATCGCGCAGCCGGCCGAAGGTGTCGCGCCCCGACGACATGGCCCTACCGCGCCCGGCTGGACACGGGGCCGGACGGGCCTCGACGGCGGACGGAGCTCGGGCGGATGGATGGCATGGCTTGGTTCCTAACAAATTCGCGACCGCCACCGCAAGCCGGCACCACGTTTTGCCGGTTGCTACTCAGCCACGGCGTCGCAATCTTGCAACAAAGAAGCCGTCGATTCCGCCGGCCTCCGCCAGCATGCCGGGCAGCGCACGGATCTCGCCGCGGGCGTTGAGAAGCGCGTCCAGGCCGTCCAGTTCCGCGGCGGCGATCGGCGCCCGCTCCACCCGGTCGTCGGCGGCCAGCAGCCGCTCGACCTGCGCCTCGCCCTCCTCGGGCTGCAGCGAGCAGGTGCAGTACACGAGCAGCCCGCCGGGCCGGACCAGCGCGACGGCGTGGGCGAGCAGGCGCCCCTGGGCGCGGCCCAGCTTGGCCACGTCCTCGGCGGACTTCAGGCGCTGCACGTCGGGGTGGCGGCGGATCGCCCCGGTGGCGGTGCAGGGCGCATCCAGCAGCACCGCGTCGGCCGGCTCCGCCGGCAGCCAGGTCGCGGCGTCGGCCTCCACCGTCTCCGCCGACAGGCGCAGCCGGGCGAGGTTCTCCGCCACCCGCTCCAGCCGTCGGGCCGAGCGGTCGAGGGCCACCACCGAGGCCCCGGCGGCGCTGAGCTGCGCCGTCTTGCCGCCGGGCGCCGCGCACAGGTCGTAGACGCGCTGGCCGCGCAGGTCGCCCATCACCTTGGCCGGCAGCGAGGCGGCCAGGTCCTGCACCCACCACGCCCCCTCCGCGAACCCGGGCAGCTCGGCCACCGCGCCGCCGGCGTCACGGCGCAGGGTGCCGGTGGGCAGCACGGTCGCCTCCAGCCGCTCGGCCCAGCCCTGCGGGTCGTCGCGCACGGTGAGGTCGAGCGGGGCCTCGCCCAGATGCGCCTCGACCATGGCGCGGGTGCGCGCGGTGCCGTAAGCCCGGCGCCAGGCCAGCCACAGCCAGTCCGGCGTGTTGAGCCGGCCGGCGTCCTGGGCGGCGACGATCGCCGCGCCCTCGCGGGCGAGACGGCGCAGCACCGCGTTGACGAGGCCCTTGTAGGGCGCCGCGCCGCGCTGCGTCGCCAGGCCGACCGCGGTGTCGACGGCGGCATGGGCGGGCGTGCCGAGGAACAGGAGCTGCGCCGCCCCCAGGCGCAGGATGTCGAGCACCGTCGCCTTGGGCATGCCGGGATTGGCCAGCGACGCCTCGACGGCGGCGTCGATCTGGCCGAGCCGCCGCAGCACGGTGGCCACCAGCAGCCGGGCGAAGGCACGGTCGCGCACCTCCAGGGCGCCCAGGCCCGGGTGGGCCTCGAACGACTCGTCGAGGGGCAGGGACTTGCGCAGCACGTCGCGCAGCAGGTCGAGGGCGACGGCCCGCGCGGCCAGGGTGGGTTCGGTCATGAAGGCGATGTAGCGCGCGCGGGCGGCGCTGTCGATGGGGATCGCACGGCCCGGCGCGGCGTCACCCCGGCGGGCTGCCCTGCTCCGGGTGCCGGCGCAGCCACGCCGCGGCGTAGCTGCACACCGGCACCACCCGGCACCCCTCGGCCCGGGCGAGCGCCATGATGCCCGCCATCAGCCGTCCGGCCGCCCCGGTGCCGCGCAGGGGCGGCGGCGCCTCGACGTGGCGGATGTGCAGCGCGCCGCCGATCCGCCGGTAATCGGCGAAGACGGTCATGCCGTCGACCTCCAGCTCGAATCGGCCACGCGCGGCCACGTCCCTCACCGGCTGATCCATGCCCTCTCCCGCTTCATGGCGAGGTGCGCCCGGGGTCATCACGTCCCACCCCCACCCTCTGTTCCCGGTCGCACCACCAATGCGCCCGAGGCGTCGATGCTGCCACTTTCGGCGTGGCGACCGCCATGTTCGGTTTGTTGAACGTCCCCGGTCACCGACCCATGTGTGGTCAAGGCCATCCGTCGATCCAGGGGACGCAGGGCATCACCATGTCGGATCTCATCACCACGGGCGTCGCCGGACTGGACCACGTGCTGCGCGGCGGGCTGCCGCGGGGCAACCTGCATCTTCTGCAGGGGCCGCCGGGCGCCGGAAAGACCACCTTGGCGCTGCAATTTCTGCGGGCCGGCGTGGCCGCCGGAGAGCGCGCCCTGTACGTGACCTTAAGCCAGACGACGGCGGAGCTGCACAAGATCGCACACTCCCATGGCTGGACGCTGGACGGGATCGACGTGGTGGAGCTGCATTCGCAGAGCGACATCGCCCGCGACGAGCAGACCATCTTCCAGACCTCGGATCTGCGCCTGGACCGCACGCGGTCGGCCATCGAACGGGCCGTCGCGACGGTCGCGCCGCAACGGATCGTCTACGACAGCCTGCTCGAAGTGCGGCTGCTGACGGCTGATTTCCCGCGCTACCAGCGCGAGCTGATCGGGCTGCGCACCTATCTCAGCGAACGGGGCATCACCGCGCTGCTGCTGGACACCGAGCCGGCGGGCGAGCCCATCCACGACACCCAGTCGCGCGGCGTGGTGCATGGCGTCCTGACCCTCGACAAGGCGCTGCCGGAGTTCGGGCGCGCCAGACGCCGCATCGAAGTGTCGAAGATGCGCGGCGTCGCGATCCTCGACGGCTGGCACGACATGGACATCCGCGAGGGCACCGGGGTCGTCGTGTTCCCGCGGGTCGTCGCCAGTTCGACCGACGGCACCCCCACCGTGGACCGGCAATCGGGCTCGCTCATCCGCTCCGGCCTCGATCGCCTGGACGGCGTGCTGGGCGGCGGCATGGAGCCGGGGACGACCACCATGGTGGTGGGGCAGGCGGGCACCGGCAAGTCGACGATCGCCTCCCTCTACGCGACCGCTGCCCTGGAGCGCGGGGAGGCGGTGTCGCTGTTCCTGTTCGAGGAGCGGCTGGAGACCTTCTTCCGGCGGTCCGAGGGGCTCGGGATGGCGCTGCGCCGCCATCATGACGCGGGAAGCCTCACCATCCACGAGTTCAACCCGGGCGAGTTCTCCGCCGGCGAGTTCTGCCAGATCGTCCAGACCGAGGCGCGCAAGCCCGACCTGCGGGTGATCGTCATCGACAGCTTCACCGGCTTCATGGCGTCCCTGTCGAACGAGCAGCAGGCGCTGTTCGACATCCAGGCGCTGCTGAAGTTCCTGGCCCGGCAGAACATCCTCACCATCCTCATCGTCGCCCAGCACGGTCTGCTGGGCCGTGGCCACGAGATCCGCCTCGACATGAGCTTCCTCGGCGACACCGTGCTGCTGCTGCGCATGAAGGAAGGCGAGCGCGGGCTGCGGCGCAGCATCGTCGCGGTGAAGAAGCGCCATGGACCGCACGCCCTGGCGGCGTACGACTTCGTGATCGAATCCAACCACGTGGACGTCGGCGACCCGCAGCCGGCGGGGGGCGATGACTGACGCCACGCCACGGGTCCAGCACGGGCTGCCCGCCGCCATCCTGGCGACGACGCGGCGCGCCGACGCCGAGGTGCTGGCCACCGCGCTGCGCCACGCCGGGCAGAACCCGGCGGCGCCCGCCGGCCTGCCGGAGATCATCGCCGCCTTGCCCGACGCCGGTTGCCTGGTGGTCGCCCAGGAGGCGCTGGGTCCCGGCTTCCTCGACGCGGTGGGCGAGGCGCTGGCGGCGCAGCCGGGCTGGTCGGAGCTGCCGATCCTGGTCCTCACGGCGGCCGAGGCGGACGGGCTGGCGATCCGCGACACCCTGGCCCGGCGCTGGCCGCATGTCCGGGTCACGGTCTACGCCCGTCCGGTCCAGCCGGTGGAGCTGCTGACCGGCGTCCAGCTGGCGGTGAGCACGCGCCTGAAGCAGTTCCGCATCCGCGACCAGCTGCTCCAGGAAACGGAGCTCCGCCGCGAGCTCAACCACCGCGTCAAGAACATCCTGGCGACGGTTCAGGCCATCGCCGCCATGTCGCGCCGCGGCGGCGGCCCGCCGGACTCGCTGTTCGACGACTTCCAGGCCCGCCTCGCCGCCCTGTCCACGGTGCACGCCATGCTCCACGACGAGCACCACGGCGGCGTCCCCTACGCCGTGGTGCTGGACGGCGTGATCAAGCCCTACGACGGCGCCGTCCGGGACCGGGTGACCGTGGAGGCGCCGGCCGCCCTTCTGACCCCCGAGGCGGCCAAGTCCCTGGCGCTGTGCCTGCACGAGCTGACGACCAACGCGGTGAAGTACGGCGCCCTGTCGGGGGCCGGCACCATCCGCACGACGCTCAGCGGCACCAACGACCTGGCAACCCTGCGGTGGGAGGAGCGGGACGGCCCGCCGGTGGTCGCGCCGACGCGCACCGGCTACGGAACGCGCTTTCTCTCCGGGGCGTTGCGCAGCCTCTTCAACGCCCGGCCGCGGCTGGACTACGACGCCGACGGCTTCCGCCTCGTCGCCTCGGGGCGGGCACCCACCCTGTTCCAGGTGTGACGGTGGCCGCTACGGGCCGGCGCGGCGCTGCGCCGGACCGACGGCGCGGGCCAGGTTGTGGGCGGAGTTCACCAGGGCGACGTGGGAAAAGGCCTGGGGGAAGTTGCCGAGCATGCGGCGGTGCACCGGATCGTACTCCTCCGCCAACAGGCCGACGTCGTTGGTCAGGCCCAGCAGGCGCTCGAACAGGGCGCGCGCCTCCTCGTGGCGGCCCAGCATGACCTTGGCGTCGACCATCCAGAACGAGCAGGCGAGGAAGCACCCTTCGCCGGGCGGCAGGCCGTCGATCGACGGGTCGGTGGGGTAGCGCACGACCAGCCCGTCCTGGGTGAGGTCGCGCTCGATCGCCGCCACCGTGCCGACGACCCGCGGGTCCTCCGGCGGCAGGAACCCGACCTGCGGGATCAGCAGCAGCGCGGCGTCGGGGTGACCGGCGCCGTAGTACTGGACGAAGCTGTTGCGCCGGCGGTCGAAGCCCTTCTCGCAGACCTCGGCGTGGATGCGCGCGGCGAGCGCGCGCCAGCGCTCCACCGGGCCGTCGAGGCCCAGGCCCTCGACCGCCTTGACGGCGCGGTCCATGGCGACCCAGGCCATGATCTTGGAGTGGGTGAAATGGCGCGGCGGCCCGCGCACCTCCCACAGGCCGTTGTCGGCGTCCTGCCAGACCTCCTCAAGGTAGTGCAGCAGCGCCCGCTGCACCCTCCAGCCGTAGTCGTCGGCCTCCACCCCGCTGCGCCGGGCGAGGTGGAAGGCGTCCATGATCTCGCCGACCGCGTCGAGCTGGCGTTGGTCGTAGGCGCCGTTGCCGATGCGCACCGGCGCGCTGCCCTGGAAGCCGGCGAGCCACGGCAGCTCGCGCTCGTCCAGGCGGCGCTCGCCGGCCAGCCCGTACATGATCTGGAGCTGCGACGGCATCCCGGCCACCGCGCGCATCAGCCATCCCCGCCACGCCTTGGCCTCCTCGCGGTAGCCGGAGGTGAGCAGCGCGTAAAGGGTGAAGGTGGCGTCGCGCACCCAGCAGTAGCGGTAGTCCCAGTTGCGCGAGCCTCCCATCTTTTCCGGAAGCGAGGTGGTGGGTGCGGCGACGATCCCGCCGGTCGGCTCGTAGGTCAGCGCCTTCAGGGTGATCAGCGAGCGGTGCACCGGCTCGCGCCAGGGCCCCTCGTACTGGCACTGCGACGACCACCGCCGCCACCACGCCTCGGTCTCGCGCAGCAGGTCGTCGGGGTCCTCCGGGACGGGTTCGGGCCGGTGGGAGGGGTGCCAGGTGAGGGTGAAGGGCATCCGCTCCCCCTCCCCCACGCTGAACCGGGCGGCGGTGTGGTAGTCGGCCCCCTGCGGGATGGCCGGGGTGTGCAGATGGACGGAATCCGGGCCGGCGACCGCCACCACGCCGTCGCGGCTGCGCCGCACCCACGGCACCACGGAGCCGTAGTCGAAGCGGAACACCAGGTCCATCTCCAGCGCGACGCGGCCGCGCCGGCCCTCGACCACGCGCACCAGGTCGGCGCGGATGTCGGCGGTCTGGGGTGGCATGAAGTCGATCACCGCCACCACCCCGTCAGCGGTCTCCAGCTCGGTCTCCAGGACCAGGGTGCCGTCGCGGTAGGACCGGCGCGTCGCCCGCACCGGGGCGGTCGGGGCGATCCGCCAGCGGCCGTTCTCGGCGTCGCCCAGCAGGCCCGCGAAGCAGGCGGGGGAGTCGAAGCGCGGCAGGCACATCCAGTCGATCGACCCGTCGCGCCCCACCAGGGCGGCCGTGTGCGTGTTGCCGATGAGGGCATAGTCTTCGATGCGGGTGTTCATGCAGACAACAACGGTGTGGCTCGGCCAGGTTCCCGCCGCCGCGCGGCCAGGCCGGCGGCACGGGGGACGGTGCGGCGGCACGGGGGACGGTGCGGCGGGCCGGGCGGGCGGGCTCAGCCGCGGCGCGCCAGCAGAGACAGGCCGGTCGCGGCGTCGGTCTGGCGCACCAGGTGGCCCGGTGTTTCGGTGACGATCACCTCCAGCGTCGGCCGCACCGCGGCCTCCAGCAGGTGCCCGGCGACGGCGCGGCCGTCGCGCAGGCCGAGCACCAGGTGGACGTGCAGCTTGGGCGCCCCCTCGAAGCAGGTGAGGTTGCCGACCAGCGCCGCGACCTCCGCCTGCTCCTCCACCGGGATGCGCACGTAGTCCTTGGCCGCCATGTCGAAGAAACCGAGGGTGGCGCCGGAAAAGGCGCCCACCGCGGTCATGCTGGCGGCGCCGATGCCGTGCTCCCGGGCGAAGGCCTTGAGGCCGGCCAGGGGGTCGTCGCCGTCGCCGAAGACGACGGCGTGGATGCGGGGGTTGGCGTCCTGCAGGACGGTGACCTTCATCGTTGTGTCCTCCGCTGGTGGGGCGTCAGGCCCTGCGCCAGGACCTCCGGCAGGGTGACGGCGCGGCGGCCGCCGCCGGGGGCGGTCAGGGCCTGGTTGATCTGCTCGCGGCAGCTGAAGCCGTCGGCGATCACGAGGTCGGCGTCGGTCTTGCGCACCGCCGGCAGCAGCACCTGCTCGGCGATGGTCATGGACACCGGGTATTTCGCGGTCTCGTAGCCGAACGCGCCGGCCATGCCGCAGCACCCGCTGTCGAGCAGCTCGGCGTCGACGCCGGCGCGTGCCAGCACGGCGCGGTCGGCCTCCATCCCCATCACCGCCGTGTGGTGGCAGTGGCCATGCACGATGGCGCTCGTGCCCAGGGTGGGCCAGGGCAGGTCGGCGCCGTAGCGGTGCAGGAACTCGGCCAGGGTCAGCGTGCGGCCGGCCAGCCGCTCCGCCTCGGCGTCGCCGGGGAAGAGGTTGACCAGCTCGTCGCGCAGCACGCTGAGGCAGCTCGGCTCCACCCCCACGACCACGGCCCCGGCGTCGAGACGCGGCTTCAGCGCGGCCATGATCCCGGCGAGGTGGCGCCGCGCCTCGTCGAGCCAGCCGAAATCGTAGAGCGGGCGGCCGCAGCACAGGTTGCGCCGGGCGATCTCGACGGGGTGGCCGGTGGCGTTCAGGACCGTGTTGGCGGCCTCCAGGACCCAGGGCGTGAAGTGGTTGTTGAAGCTGTCGGTCCACAAGATGACCGGCACCCGGCCCGGCGTGCCGCGCGCCGGGCGGAAGCGCGGCCGGAAGGGGCGGTGGAAGGCGGGCACCGCGCGGTCGGGGTGGATGCCGGCGCCCCAGCGGGCCAGGCGGCCGAGCCCGGGGGTCTTCACCACGGCGTTGGGCAGCCAGGGCAGCGGCGCGAACAGGCGGGCCCACTGGTGGATGCGCCCCATGACGTAGCCGGCCCGCGGCCGGAGCCGGCCGGCGAAGTGGTGGGCCAGGAACTCCGCCTTGTAGGTCGCCATGTCGACGTTGACCGGGCAGTCGCTCTTGCAGCCCTTGCAGGCGAGGCAGAGGTCCAGGGCCTCGTGCACCGCCTCGCTCCTCCAGCGCTCCCGGATCGGGTCGCCCATCATCATCTCCTGGAGGAGATGGGCACGGCCGCGGGTCGAGTGCTTCTCCTCGCGGGTCGCCTTGAAGGACGGGCACATGGTGCCGCCGTACTCGGCGTGGCGCCGGCACTTGCCGACGCCGACGCAGCGCAGGGTGGCGCGGGCGAACGAGCCCCCGTCCTCGGGAAAGCCGAAATGGGTGTCGAGGTCGGGCGGGCGGTAGCGCGTGCCCATGCGCAGGTGGCTGTCCAGGGGGTAGGCGTGGACGACGCGTCCGGGATTCATCCGGTTGCCGGGATCCCACACCGCCTTGAAGCGCTCGAAGGCGCGGACGATGCGCTCGCCGTACATCACCGGCAGCAGCTCGGCCCGGGCCAGCCCGTCGCCGTGCTCGCCCGACAGGCTGCCGTCGTAGCGGGCGACCAGTTCGGCCGCCGCGCGCATGAAGCGGCGGAAGCGGCGGATGTCCTCCTCGCTGTGCAGCCCGAAGTCGATGCGGGTGTGGATCAGCCCGTCGCCGAAATGGCCGTACATGGCGCCGTGGAGGTCGAACCGCGCGTAGAGCGCCTTGAGGTCGCGGATGTAGTTGCCGAGGTCCTTGCGGTGGACCGCGGAATCCTCCCACCCCGGCCAGGTGTCGCGCTTGGCCCCCGGCACGAAGGCGGTGGCGCCGAGGCCGGACTCGCGCACCCGCCACAGCGCCTGCTGATCCTCCGGCCGGACGTGCAGCGCCAGGCCGCGGACATGGGCGCTGCCGGCCAGCGCGTCCTTGAGCCGCTCCGCCGCCGCCGCCGCGTCCTCCGCGCTGTCCCCGCCGAACTCCGCCAGCAGCCAGTTGTCGCCCTCGGGCAGAAGGTGGATGTCGGCGGTGTGCAGGCATTTCCGGCGCATGTTCTGGACGAGGCGCTCGTCGATGCCCTCCACGCCGATGGGGCCGTACTCCAGCAGGCGCGGCACGACATCGGCGGCGCAGGCGAGGTCGTCGAAGCCGATGGCCAGCAGCACGCGGTGCGCCGGGTCGGGCACCAGACGGACGGTGGCGTTCAGGATGGTGACGCAGGTCCCTTCCGTCCCCACCAGGGCGCGGGCCAGGTGAAAGCCGTTCTCGGGCAGCAGCTGGTTCAGCGGATAGCCCGAGACCCGGCGGGGAATGTCGGGAAAGCGGCGGCGGATCTCGTCGGCGTCAGCGTCGCGCAGGTCGCGCAGGGCGGAATAGATGGCCCCCAGCCGTCCCCCCCCGGCGATCAGCCGCTCCAGCTCGCGCTCGGGCGTCGGCCCGACGGTGAGGCGGAGCCCGTCGTAGGTGACGATGTCCAGGGACTCCACGTTGTCGATGGTCAGCCCGGCCATCACCGCGTGAACCCCGCCGGAGTTGTTGCCGATCATGCCGCCCAGCGTGCAATGGTCGTGGGTCGCCGGGTCCGGTCCGAAGGTCAGCCCGTGCGGCGCCGCGGCACGGCGCAGGTCGTCGAGCACGCAGCCCGGCTCCACCGTGGCACGGCGGTTGGCCGGGTCGAGCTCGACGATGCGGTTGCAGTGCTTGGAGCTGTCGATGACCACCGCCGTGTTGCAGGTCTGCCCCGCCAGCGCGGTGCCGCCGCCGCGGTGGACGATGGGCGCACCGTGGCGGGCGCACGCCGCCACCGCGTCGCGGATCGCCTCGACGTGGCGGGGCACCACCAGACCGATCGGGACCTGCCGGTAGTTGGAGGCGTCGGTGGCATAGAGGGCGCGGCTGCCGGCGTCGAACCGCACCTCGCCGTCGACAGCGCGGCGCAGGTCGGCGGCCAGGGCGTCGACGTCGACGTGACGGGCGAGGGTGTCGGGCATGGCGTCCCCGGGAGCAAGGGCGGGCGGCGGGCGGCGGGCGGCGGGCGCAAGGAGTCGGCCAGCGGGCCTGATCCCTCAACCGCAAGGGCGGCGGTTGCGTTGCCGGCGCAAAAGCGGGATGGGGGTGCCCCCGTCCGGGGGAGGGGGCGGCCGACCGTGCCCCACCCCGTGCCTGACCAACGGCCAGGGCCATGTTCCACCAACGCGGGAATGGACAGATCCGGAGTGCAAGGCCTATAGCTGGTCGCCTAAGGACGTTGCGCCGACTCCTGCGTTTTCTTACTCTGATTTTAACCTTTCTTTTCTGCCGAGCGCGCACACTGGCTGCTTGATGAATGAGGGTCCGCGATGTCGACAGCGCCGGGCTTCGGGTCGAATCCGCAGCGTGCGAAAATGACCCAGAGCCAGCTCAACGCCATCCTGCTGCGCCACCAGGCGTTCCGGAAAAGCCAGCCGGGCGGCGCCCGCGCGAACCTCAAGATGCAGGACCTGTCGCACCTCGACCTGACGGGGATCGACCTGTCCGACGCCGACCTGTCCGGGGCCAAGCTGTACAGCGCCCGCCTCGCCGGCGCCAATCTGCAGAACGCGAACCTCTATGCCGCCGACCTGCGCCTGGCCAACCTCGAGAAGGCCGACCTGCGGCGTGCCGATCTGCGCGGCGCGTGCCTGCGCGGTGCGGTGCTGAGCGATGCCTCCCTGGTCGAGGTCGACCTGCGCGACGGCACGCTGCTGCACTACGGCAACAACGGCGTGATGCGCGAGCACAGCTTCGACAACGGGGTCATCACCTCCGAGCTGACGGCGGCGACGGTGCGCGGGGCCGACCTGTCGCGGGCCAAGCTGGCGAACGCCTTCGTCATGCAGACCGACATGACCGACGCGGTGTTGCGCGGCACCAAGTTCATGCGCGCCAACCTGACCAACGCCAACATGACGGGCTGCGACCTGACCGACGCCGACCTGTCCGAGGCCAACCTGTCGGGGGTCCGGCTGTCGGGGGCGGTGCTGACCGGGGCGGCCATCAACCGTGCCAACTTCACCAACACGGTGCTGATCGGCGCGATCCTCGACGCCGCCCAGCTGCGCTCCCCCAACCTCAGCGGCGCCGTGCTCGCCAAGGCGATGGACAACCCGGAGAAGGAGCTGCGGGAGATCCTGGCCGCCCACATCGCCTGGATCGACAGCGGCGGCAAGGCCGGCAAGCGTGCCGACCTGTCCGCGCTGGACCTGTCGGGGCAGAGCCTCGACGGCCTCAACCTCTCGGCCGCGGTGCTCCAGTGCATCACGCTGCGCGGCGCCTCGCTGATCGGGGCGACGCTGGCCATCGCCGATCTGTCGCTGTCGGACCTGCGCAAGGTCGACTTCACCGACGCCGACCTGCGCGGCGTGAACCTCGAACGGGCGACCCTGTCCAACGCCAACCTCACCAACGCCCGGCTCGGCCCGGTGCACATCAACACCATGAGCGGCCACGTCTGGCGCGCCAACCTGCAGCGCGCCCGCATGAGCATGGCGATCCTCAATGGCGCCGACCTCAGCAAGGCCAACCTGGCCGGCGCGAACCTCACCGGCGCCGACCTGCGCGGTGCCAGCCTGGCGGGCGCCGATCTCACCGGCGCCGATCTCACCGGGGCCGACCTCACCGGGGCGAGCCTCGCCGGGGCCCGGACCACCGACGCGCTCGGCCTGCCGGCTCCGGCGGAGACCTGACGGCGCCGGTGCGCCCGCCGGGCGGCGCCCACGCTCAGTCGCGGCGGCGCAACAGGTAGAAGACGTAGTCGAAGCTGGCGCCGAACCGCCGCCACACGTCGATCTCCGCCGCCTCGGCGTCCAGCACGGCGGTCCACGCGGGGTCGCCGGCGTGGCGCTCCCGCCGCTCGGCGATGCGCTCCTCCAGCGGCCCGTAATACTCGTCCCACCACGCGGCGCGCGGCAGCGCGACGGTGTCGAGCACCGCATAGCCCAGGCGTTGGGCGGCGGCCCGGTTGGCCGCGTCGTCGCGCATGGCCGGGTAGGCGTCGGCCCAGAACGCGGCCGCACCGGCCGGCGGCGTCCCGGTGCGCCAGGTGAGCTCGCTGACCGCGGCCAGGCCGCCCGGGCGCAGCAGCCGGCGCCAGCGCTCCAGACCGGCGTCGAAGCCGGCGATGTAGATCGCGCCTTCCGCCCACAGCAGGTCGAAGCGCTGCGCCGGCAGCTCGCCCAGGTCGAGCATCGAGCGCCGTTCCACCGCCACCCGCCGGCCCAGGCCGGCCTCGGCGATGCGGCGCCGGGCCTCGGCCAGATAGGGCGGGTGGGTGTCGATGCCGGTGACCCGGCCGGTGGTGGCCCGGCCCAGCACCATCAGCGAGCGGCCGGGGCCGCAGCCGATGTCCAGCGCCTCGGGCGCGTCGGGCAGGCCGTGGGACCGCAGGCGGCGCAGCGCCTCCCCGGTGGCCGCGTCGGAGCCGGGGGCCTGGCGCGGCAGCCCGTCGTGCAGATCCAGGACGCGCGCCATGTCCATGCCCGCTACTCCCCGCTCGCCTCGATGCGGTCCATGTCGTCGTCGGAGAAGCCGAAATGGTGGCCGATCTCGTGGATCAGCACGTGGCGCACCACGTGGAACAGGTCCTCGCCGGTCTCGCACCAGTAGTCGAGGATCGGCCGGCGGTACAGGAAGATGGCGTCGAGGTCGGTGCGGACCTGCGAGACGCTCTGCTGCGTCATGCCGATGCCGCGGTAGAGCCCCAGCAGATCGAAGGGACTCTCCAGCTCCATGTCGCGCTCGGTCTCCGCGTCGGGGAACTCCTCGACGCGGATCACCACGCCGCGCACGTGGCCGCGCAGCGCCTCGGGGATCGTGGCGAGGGCATCCTCCGCCATCGCCTCCATCTCGACCAGCGAGGGCGGGTGCAGCGGCGGGCGGGGCGGGGCATCCTGCGTCATGGCGCGCACCCTAGCCGAGCTTGACCCCCGCGCCAAGCGGCGCTAAGCCGGATCCCCTTTTGCCAACCACACGAAAACACGGGAGGAGCGGCCATGTCCGAGAAGCTGGTGGGCGTGAAGCGCCAGTCGGCGCTGAAGGAACTGCACGGCTGGGCCGAGGTCCTGGAGCGCGACGCGATCCGCAAGACCTATCATCTCCCGAGCTTCGCGGCCGCCTGGGGCTTCATGAGCCAGGCCGCCCTGATGGCCGAGAAGATGGATCACCACCCCGAATGGTTCAACGACGTCGGCCGGGTCGAGGTCATCCTCTACACCCGGTCCGTCGACGGCGTGACCGGCAAGGACGTGGAGTTCGCCCACCGCCTCGACCAGATGGCCCCGCTGCACGACCGCTGAGCCGGACCGCCCCGGCCCCGACGCCTCAACGGGGCCGGCGCACCGGGGCGATGTGGTCGGTGACCAGGACGCCGATGGTGCCGAGCAGCCCGGCCAGGACCACTGCCTCGGCGGCGCCGACCCAGGGGGCCACGGCGGCGACACCGTCGCCCGTCACCCCGCCGGCCAGCGCGGCGTGAAGGAACACGAGCGTGAACGCCGCGCTCAGGACGAGGATCGCGGCGAGGCTACCGAGGCGCGGATGCGGCCGGCCGCCCGCTTGCGGCCTGCCGACCACGGCAAGCGCATTGCTGGTTTCAATGATCATTCCCAGTCCCTATGTATTGATCGCGTCACGCGACTTCCGCGTCACAACGCGGACAGTGCCGGACCCCGATCCAACACGCCACATGCACCCGCGAAAACCGATTCATTTGAAACAAAACCGCGTTCCGCAGGTGTAGTCACCGACATCATACCTGATTTTCTTTTCACTTCATGCGCAACCGGAGTTACACACTGTCGCAGGGATTCACCCACCCGGCCGACTCGGCAAACCCCCCATACATAAAGATATCTTTATGCTTGCATGCCGAGCGGCGCGCTGCTACACCCTGGACCCCAGGGGCACGGCGCCCGCGCGGACGCCCGCCCGCCCATCGAACTGCGCTCCAGGAGACCTCCATGCCCGACGCCGCGACCTTCACGGACTACAAGGTCAAGGACATCTCGCTTGCCGGCTGGGGCCGCAAGGAGATCGCCATCGCCGAGACCGAGATGCCGGGCCTGATGGCCCTGCGCGAGGAGTACGGCGATTCCAAGCCGCTGAAGGGCGCCCGCATCGTCGGTTGCCTGCACATGACGATCCAGACCGCGGTGCTGATCGAGACGCTGACCCATCTGGGCGCGACGGTCCGCTGGTCCTCGTGCAACATCTTCTCCACCCAGGACCAGGCCGCCGCGGCCATGGCCGCCGCCGGCATCCCCGTGTTCGCCTGGAAGGGCGAGACGGAGGAGGAGTTCTGGTGGTGCATCGAGCAGACGCTGCGCGGCCCGGCCGATGGTCCCTTTGCCGGTTGGACGCCGAACATGATCCTGGACGACGGCGGCGACGTCACCCAGATCATGCACGAGAAGTACCCGGAGATGATGAAGGACGTGCGCGGCCTGTCGGAGGAAACGACGACCGGTGTGCACCGCCTCTATGAGATGATGAAGAAGGGCACGCTGCTGGTGCCCGCCATCAACGTCAACGACAGCGTCACCAAGTCGAAGTTCGACAACCTCTACGGCTGCCGCGAGAGCCTGGTGGACGGCATCAAGCGCGCCACCGACGTGATGATGGCCGGCAAGGTCGCGGTGGTCGCCGGCTACGGCGACGTCGGCAAGGGCTCGGCCGCGTCCCTGCGCAGCCAGGGCGCCCGCGTCATGGTGACCGAGATCGACCCGATCACCGCGCTCCAGGCGGCCATGGAAGGCTACCAGGTGGTGACGATGGACGAGGCCGCGCCGCTGGGCGACATCTTCGTCACCTGCACCGGCAACGTCGACGTCATCACGTTGGACCACATGCGGGTGATGAAGGACCGGGCCATCGTCTGCAACATCGGCCACTTCGACAGCGAGATCCAGATCGACTCGCTCAAGAACCTGGTGTGGGACGAGGTGAAGCCGCAGGTGGACGAGGTCGTGTTCCCCGACGGCAAGCGCCTGATCGTGCTGGCCAAGGGCCGCCTGGTGAACCTGGGCTGCGCGACCGGCCATCCCAGCTTCGTGATGAGCGCCAGCTTCACCAACCAGGTGTTGGCCCAGATCGAGCTGTGGAAGAACCACGCCAACTACGAGCGCAAGGTCTACGTGCTGCCCAAGCACCTGGATGAGAAGGTCGCCCGTCTGCACCTGGAGAAGATCGGCGCCAAGCTGTCGACCCTGAGCGACAAGCAGGCCGCCTACATCGGCGTCGACGTCGCCGGCCCCTACAAGCCGGACCACTACCGCTACTGACGCCGCCGCCACGCACGCCAACGTCCCGGCGCGCCGGACCAGCCCCCCTCCGCACGGAGGGGGGCTTTTTCGTGGCTCAGCGCACCACCATCGGGGCGAGGTCGCGGCGGATGCCGGCGTCGAGGCGGGCGTCCACGTCCTCCACCAGGCGGCGGGTCAGCTCCTGGAGCGCGGCCTCGCGGGCCGCCAGGGAGACGTCCTCCGGCACCGTGGTCGACTGGGTGGCCACGGCCTTGGCGAAGCCGCCGAAGCTGGTGGTCGCCCCGGCCCGCGCGCCATGCACCTCGACCTCGAGGCGGCCGTCGTAGCGCTGGGCCTGGTCCTTGGTGAAGAAGCCCTTGATCCCCTCGGTGCGCGGCAGCGCCACCTCGACGATGCTGGCGTCCTTGACCACGACCTGCACGCTGCCGGCCTGTCCGGCCGCCTGCAACCGCTGCGCCGTCCATTGGCGCATCGCCGCCAGGGGCGACGTCGGCGCGCTGCCCTCGACGCGGCCGGCGTCGCTGGAAGGTCGGGTGGAGTCGACGAATCCGACGCTGGCGGCGTTCAGCAGGATCGGGCCTCGCTGCGAATAATCCAGCGGCCGGGGCACGGCCGGTGGCGGCGTGCTTTGGCAGGCGGCGAGGACTGTCAGGCCGATGACAGTCAGCAACAATCGGCGATGGAGCATGGCGGATCCGAGGCAGAGTGTCCAAAGGACAGCAGTGTAGCACAAGGCCGGTCATCCCCGACGCCTCCCGCGTCGATGCCCGAAATCCGCACAGAAGGCCTGACTGTTCTCGAAATAATGAAGCACGCACAGCGGATGTCCACTGCCTGCTACCGGTTCGCCACCGCTCGCTTTGATATTCGAATCCGTCTCAGGATCTCAATGCGGCCCCAAGTCTGAACGCCGACTCGCCCATGCTGAATTGTGTGCCAAGGCGAGACCGTTCCGGCTCTCTCTTTTCGCATACATACATCGATATGGCGAAAAAATGCCACGCACGGTCAAACGCTAGTTAAATTTTTTTGCGATTGAATTCGAAAGGAAAATTTGTAAGCGTGTCATACACGCTAACGACGTATTTTTTGCAAGCAGGCATTGAAGATGCGATTATGGTCTGGTATGGCTCCCTTACTGATGGCCCCGACGCGATCCAGGTTCCTACCTCTGGTACTTATGCGGGTGACTGGTACGTCGACGCATGGGGCGGAGCGGACACCGTCATCGGCGGTTTGGGAAACGACACGTTGGTAGGATGGGATGGGAACGATCGTCTCGTCGGTCTCGGCGGCGATGACGACCTGTTCGGCCTGAACGGCAACGACTGGCTATACGGCGACACGGGCAGCGACTACCTTGACGGCGGTGCCGGCACGGACATTTTGTATGGCAACAGCGGCAATGATTACCTCTGGGGCGGCGGCGCGCCGGCCGGGTTCGACAACAACGCGGACGTCCTCATCGGCGGCAGCGGCAACGACCTCTACGGCCACGACTTTTCCCTTGGCGGGGTCACCTACATCGATGATGTCAGCGGATCGGAATTCAACAACGGGGACATCCTTTATCTGCTGAATGCAGATTCGTTGTTTCTCCGATGGGGGAATGATCAGTCCACGCTCTTCATCTATGAGTCCGGGGAGTGGGACGATGGCACGTTCGACAACGGGGTGGTGATCCACGGTGCCCTGACGAATACAGGCGCGCTAGGCGTCGGCACCATTGAGAACGCCTACGTAGACGGCGGCTACATCGCCGGCTGGACCAATATCGTGCAGGACGGCTGGATCGGCGAGTTCGGCTGAGAACGCCAGCACAGGCGCCGAGCCGACGGGCTCGGTCGGTGGAGAGGACAGGTGTGATCATGGACATTGCAAGTGTTCCCCCAAGCGCGGTAGCCGGCGTCGGTCAGCGCACGAAGGCCCCGCTCTCAACGACGCAGCCACCCGCCGGGACGTCGGCCACGGCCCGTGGCGGGGCCAGCGGCGATACTGTGTCGCTGAGCCCGTTGGCGTCGTCGTTGCACGACGAGTCGCTGACCGCCTTCAACGCGCTGTCGCCCGAAATGCAGGCGCAGATCTCTTCCCTGGTCGACGGTGGCCAGTTATCCGGAGACGAGGTCCACGAAGCTCTCAAACACCGCCTGAAAGAGGCGCGAGCAAACGCCTATTTCGGCACGTTCCGAATGGCGGCCAACGAGCATCCCGAGGTGTCAACCGCCAACGGCTCCAGCCTCGACGACTTCCGAAATGTGTTGACCGCAACGTCAGAGCGCCGCGCCGGCCTTATGGCCCAACTCACAGCCCTCGAACAGGCCGGACAGGTCGGATCCGATGCCTACGCCTCCCTATCCGCGACGCTGACGGCCTACAACCGTAACCCCCAGCTCAACGACTCCGGCCGCGTTGGCCTCAATCCGTACGGTGGGGTCGATTTCGACGAATCCCGGCTGATGCACACCGAGGCCGAGATGACAGCCGCGCACGCGCTCAAGGCGACTGGCATCGACCTCGGCGCCATCGACCGAGCGCTGCGGTCCCTGGGAGAAAAGGACGCCGCGGCGATCCTCGCCGAGAAACTGGGCCGATCGCCGGCCGCTCCCGTTGCCGCCGACCCCGGATTCGATCGCGACCGGGCCTTCATGAAGGGTTTCTCGCCCAACCTGTTCACCAGCCCTCCGGCCAGCAAGGCGAGCGGCCCGGCCAGCTCCGGCGAGCCGCTTCAGGAGGTGACGTTCATCGACGGGGTGTTCCAGGCCACCGGGCGGACGGTGTGGCGGAGCGCACCGGAAAGCCATCGCATCGAACTCGGGCCCCAGCCGGCGGCAAATACAGCCGATCTGGAGGCCCGGCGCCGGTATTTCGACGAGGTTCGCGCCCGCTACTGACCCCTCACGCGTCTTTCACCCTGTAGACGTCGTCGAGGTCGGCGTCGGTGAAATTGTAGGCCGTGGAGCAGAACTGGCAGACCACCTCCACGGTGTTGTCCGCCACCCGCAGGGTCTCCACCTCGGCGCGCGGCAGGCCGGTGAGCATGCCGACCACCCGCTCACGCGAGCAGCGGCAGCCGAAGCGCAGGTGGTTGGGCGACCACACCCGCACGCCGTCCTCGTGGAACAGGCGGAACAGCAGGTCGCTGGCCGCCAGGCCCGGCGCCAGCATCTCCTGCGGCGTCGTGCTGGACATCAGCACCATGGCGCGGCGCCAGTCGTCCTCGCGGTCGCTGCCGAGCGCCGCGGCCCCCGGCTCCGGCGGCAGGCGCTGCAGCATCAGGGCGCCGGCGCGCCAGCGCCCGTCGACCTTGCCGGCGTGCACCGCCAGGCCGGTGTCGATCTGCTCCGACTGGCGGAAATAGTGCTGCACGCAGTCGGCCAGCGTCTTGCCGTAGAGCGCGACGATGCCCTGGTAGCGGTCGGTGTTGCCGCCCTGGTCGACGGTAAAGGCGATGTGGCCCTTGCCCAGCAGCGCCGGCGCCGGGGCGATGGCGATGTCGTCGGCCGCCGCCGCCACCGCCGCCTCGTCGAACTGGGCGTAGGCGCGTACGTCGCCGACCGAGGTGATGTCCGCCACCATCAGGCGGATCGGTCCGTCGCCCTTGGTCTGCAGGGTGAACACCCCCTCGTACTTCAGCATGCTGGCGAGCGCCACGGCGAGCGCCGTGGTCTCGGCCAGGAACTGCGCCACCGCGTCCGGGTAGGCGTGACGGGTCAGGATCTCGTCCAGGCTGTCGCCCAGCTTGACGAGGCGGCCGCGCAGGCGCGACGCCTCGATCTGGAAGGACTGGACGAGGTCGTCGTTCCCCGGATGGGAGGGGCCGGGGTGGGAAACCGGGGTGTCGCTCATGCTGTTCCGATCGGACTTGGGGCTCAGGCCTCCAGGCACCAGGCGAGGATGGCCTTCTGGGCGTGCAGGCGGTTCTCGGCCTCGTCCCACACGACGGATTGCGGCCCGTCGATGACGCTGTCGGTCACCTCCTCCCCGCGGTGGGCGGGGAGGCAGTGCATGAACAGCGCATCCGGCTTCGCCAGGGCCATCAGATGGTCATTCACCTGGTAGGGTGCCAGCCGGTCCAAGCGGGTCTGCCTTTCCGCTCCCTCATGGTTCATCGACGTCCAGGTGTCGGTGACCACGCAGTCGGCGCCGCGCACCGCTGCCGCCGCGTCCTCCACATGGAAGACGCGGCCCCCCTCGCCCGCCGCCCACGCCATCAGCTCGCGCGGCAGGCACAGGGCGTCGGGGCAGGCGACCCGAAGCTCGAAGCCGAAGCGGACGGCGGCGTGCACCCAGCTCGCCGCCACGTTGTTGCCGTCGCCGCTCCACGCCACCACGCGGCCCTGGATGGGGCCGCGGTGCTCCTCGAAGGTCAGCACGTCGGCCATGATCTGGCACGGGTGGGACTCGTTGGTGAGGCCGTTGATGACCGGCACGCTGGCGTGGTCCGCCAGCTCGCGCAGGCGGTCCTCGCCGCTGGTGCGCACCATGATGGCGTCGACGTAGCGCGACAGGACACGGGCGGTGTCGGCCACGGTCTCGCCGCGGCCGAGCTGCATGTCGTCCTGCTTCAGCACCAGGGCGTCGCCGCCGAGCTGGCGCATGCCGACCTCGAAGGACACGCGGGTGCGGGTCGACGGCTTCTCGAAGATCATCGCGAGCGTGCGGCCGCGCAGCACGTCGCGGAACGCCGCACGGTCGCGCTTCATCGCCACCGCGCGGTCGAGGATGCGGCGCAGGGTGGTGGTGTCGTGGTGGTCGAGGTCGAGGAAATGGCGCGGCGCGGTCATGCCGCCATCTCCCGTGCCACGCCGTCCAGCACCGCCAGCGCCTCGGCCACGTGCGGCTCGCCGATGATGAGCGGCGGCAGCAGGCGCACGACGTTGTCGCCGGCCGGGACGCTGAGCAGCCCGCCGGCGCGCAGGCGCGCCACCACGTCGGTGTTGGCCGCCACGCAGGCCAGCCCCAGCATCAGCCCCATGCCGCGGACCTCGCGGAACACCTTGGGATGGCGGGCCACCAGCTCCTCCAGCCCCTGGTGCAGGCGGGCGCCGACGCGCACCACCCCGTCCAGGAATCCCGGCTCCAGCGCCAGGTCCAGGACCGCGTCGCCCACCGCCATCGCCAGCGGGTTGCCGCCATAAGTGCTGCCGTGGGTGCCGGCGTTCATGCCGACGGCCGCCGCCTCGGTCGCCAGGCAGGCGCCCAGCGGGAAGCCCCCGCCGATGCCCTTGGCCACCGCCATGACGTCGGGCGTGATGCCGGCCCATTCGTGGGCGAACAGCTTGCCGGTGCGGCCCATGCCGGTCTGGATCTCGTCCAGGAACAGCAGGATGCCGTACTCGTCGCAGACCTCGCGCAGCCCCTTCAGGAAGCGGTCGTCGCCGACGCGGATGCCGCCCTCGCCCTGCACCGGTTCGACGCAGATCGCCGCGGTCTCGTCGGTGATGGCGTTGCGCACCTCGTTCAGGTTGCCGAAGGCGACCTGGTCGAAGCCGTCCACCAGGGGGCCGAAGCCCTTGACCAGCTTCTCCTGCTTGGCGGCGGAGATGGCCGTCAGGGTGCGGCCGTGGAACGCCTGCTCGAAGGTGACCACGCGCCAGCGCTGCGGGTTGCCGGTGGCGCTGTGGTACTTGCGGCAGACCTTCAGCCCGCACTCCCACGCTTCCGCACCGGAATTGGTGAAGAACACGGTGTCGGCGAAGGTGTTGGCCACCAGCCGCTCGGCCAGCCGCTCCTGCCCGGCGACCCGGAACAGGTTGGAGGTGTGCCACACCTTGTTGGCCTGCCGGGTCAGCGCCTCGACGAGATGGGGATGGGCGTGCCCGAACGCCGTCACGGCCACGCCGGCGGCGAAATCCAGGTATCGTCGCCCGGCCGTATCGAAGAGATACGGGCCTTCGCCCCGCTCGAACACGACGTCGGCGCGGGAGTACGTGGGCATGACGACCGGAATCACGGCAGGGATCTCCCCAAAGACAAAAGTCCCGGCGGACAGGGTGCCCGCCGGGAAACGGCCAATATCGGGAGATCTCCGGGTGCTGTCAACGGAGGTTTTTCGGCCTCAGGCCTTGAGCCGGTACCCGGTCGCCAGCATCCGCCAGGCGAGCAGCCAGAGGGCCGCGTTGGTCGCCAGCATGACCACCACACCGACCGCCAGCGTGCCGTCGGACTGGCCGATGAAGCCGTACCGGAAGCCGTCGATCATGTAGAAGAACGGGTCGAAATGGGCGATCCACCAGAACGCCGTGGGCAGCGATTCCACCGAGTAGAAGGTCCCGGACAGGAAGGACAGCGGCGTCACCACGAAGTTGGTGACGGCGGCGATGTGGTCGAACTTCTCCGACCAGATGCCGCCGATGAGGCCGAGCAGCGACAGCAGCATCGACGCCATGACCGCGTGGAACACCACGAAGCCGAGGCTGGCGATGCCCAGCGGCACGAACAGGGCGATCGCCACCGTCGCCACCAGGCCAACCGCCAGGCCCCGCGTCACGCCGCCCATCACGAAGCCCAGCACCAGTTCCAGCGGCGACAGCGGCGGCATCAGCGTGTCGACGATGTTGCCCTGGACCTTGGCGATCACCACCGACGAGGAGGTGTTGGCGAACGCGTTCTGGGTCATCGTCATCATGACCAGACCGGGCGCCAGGAACAGCATGTAGGGCACGTCGCCCATGGAGCGCCCGGCGCCGCCGAGCGCCAGGGCGAACACCGCGTAGAACAGCAAGGTGGTGACCACCGGGGCCCAGATCGTCTGCTGGTGCACCTTGATGAACCGGCGCACCTCGCGCAGGTAGAGAGTCCACAGGCCGATCCAGTTGACCGTCCCGACGGTGCGCGGCAGGGGAGGAAGAGGATGTGTCATCACGGCCCGTTCGGCGCTAGGGTGGCGGGGGTTAACTAAGGCGGCACCCCGGTCGGGGCAACCGCCGGGCACGCGAGGCAGCCATGAGCGCGAGAGCGGGCGCACGACCGGGGACCGCGGCACCGACCCGGCGCGAGCCGCGGCGGGTCACGCCGCAGTACCTGGAGAACGCGGCGCTGCACTACCTGGAGCGCTTCGCCAGCTCCACCGCCAACCTGCGGCGCGTGCTGATGCGCAAGGTCGACCTGTCGGCCCGCGCCCACGGCACCGACCGCGAGGAGGGGGCCGCCTGGGTCGATGCGCTGCTCGCCCGCTACCGGGCGAGCGGCCTGCTCGACGACGCCGGCTACGCCGAGATGCGCGCCGGCTCGCTGCACCGCCGCGGCGCGTCCACCCGGGCGATCCGGGAGAAACTGGCCGCCAAGGGCGTGGCCGCAAGCGAGGTCGCCGCCGCCCTGGACCGGCTCGACGGCGACACCGACGGCAGCCTCGACGCCGCCGCCGCCCTGGCCCTGGCCCGCCGCCGCCGGCTCGGCCCGTTCCGCGCGGCGGACACCCGGGCGGCGCTGCGCGACAAGGACCTGGCGGCGCTGGGCCGCGCCGGCTTCGACTACGCCACCGCGCGGCGGGTGGTCGACGCCGCCACCCCGGAGGACCTGGAGGCCCCGGACGACCAGGCGTGACGGCCTGGACGGCCGATCGCGCGCGCCAACGCCGAAAGCCGTCGCAGCCCCTCGCGAGGGGGCCGGACGGCGTCGGTTGGGCGTCGCGGATCCCGGCCTTGCGCCTGTCCGGGGCCGTGCCCCGGATCCGGGGCTTACGCCTCGGCGGTGACGGCCTGGGCCTTGGCGATGCGGCGCTTCACGCGGCGCGCGTCGAGGCTCAGCACCTCGTCCTTCGCGTCGAGCAGGAAGGCGTCGAGGCCACCCTTGTGCTCGATCGAGCGGATGGCGTTGGTGGAGACGCGCAGGCGCACCATCTGGTTCAGCGTGTCGCTGAGCAGCGAGGTGATCTGCAGGTTCGGCTGGAAACGCCGGCGGGACTTGTTGTTGGCGTGGCTGACGTTGTTGCCAAACTGCGTGCCCTTGCCGGTCACGGAGCACCGACGAGCCATCGGACTGTTCCTTTTATCGATTAGCACATGAAACCCGGTTCCGGACGGTGCTCCGCCCGAGAGAGGCGGCGTTATAGTCGAACACCCGCGCGTCCGTCAAGGAGGGAGTCCCGGCCGGGCGCATCACCGCAGGTTCAGGTGGAAATGGTGCGCCACGAACTGCTTGAAGCCGCGGACGGTGGCCAGGGCCGCGTTCAGGCGGTCGCGCGCCGGCCGCTCCAGCGCCGCGGGGTGGACCAGGTTGTCCACCGCCGATCCGCCGGCGGCGGCGAGGTGCGCCTCGAGTCGCAGCACGGACAGCGTGGTGAAGGCCTCCGCCAGCGCCGCCGCCTGGGCCGCGTCGAGGACGCCGCGCTCGCCCAGCGCGCGCAGCCGCGCCAGGGTGTTGACCTGGGGCAGGCGCGCCTCCAGGGCCAGGGCCCGCACCCCGTGCACCAGGGGAAAGACGCCGGCCTTCTTGATGTCCACGGGGCGCGAGCGACGCCAGTCGAGCAGGCCGCCGAAGCGGCCCCCCGGGGTGTCGAACGCCAGCGCCGGGCGGGCGAAATGGTAGAAGAACGCCTGGTTGGCCTGCACGCGCTCCAGCAGCCAGCCCCGCGCCGCGTCCAGCAGCGCGGCGTCGCCGGCGACGGCCGAGGCGTCGTAGAAGATCGCGAGGTTGAGCGGCGCCGTGTCGTCGGGCCGGTGGATCCAGTGGAGGATGGCGTCCTTGTAGCCCGCCAGCGGGCGTGCCCAGTGCGGGTTGGACACCATGACACCGCCGGGACAGGGCGGGTAGCCGAAGGCGGCGAGGTTCCCGGTGAAGGCGCGCAGCACCCCCTCCAGCGCGGCGCAGGTGTAGCCGTCGCGCAGGATCAGGCCGTTGTCCTGGTCGGTCCTGAGCAGTTGCTCGCCCCGCCCCTCGCTGCCCATGACGATCAGGCAGGCGTTGGCCAGCAGGTCGGGCGGCGCCAGCAGCTCGAACAGGCGGCGGAAGACCTTGCGGTTCAGTTCCGTCACCAGCTCGGCGATGAACGGCATCTTGACCCCGGTGGCGTGCAGGGTGCGGATCAGGCCGACCGTGTCCCGGCTCGCCCGGGCCAGGTCCTCCGGCCCGGCGGCCCGCGCCACCGCCAGGGCGAGGACTTGGGAATGGTGTGACAGCGCGCCCAGCAGCTCGGTCTGCTCCAGCACGCCGACGATGGCGCCGCCGGCCGCCGCGTCGGTGACGACGACGCGGCGCACCGAGTGCCGGGCCATGACGATCAGCGCGTCGAACAGCAGGTCGTCGGCGTCGCGGGCGATCAGGTCGTAGCGGGCGTGGGGTCCCACCGGCGCCGAGGACGGCACCCCGTCGATCACCACGAGGTCGCGCAGGTCGGTGCCGGTGAGGATGCCGGTGCGCACGCCGTCGCCGACCAGCACCGCCCGGGCCCGCCGGTCGCGCATCGCCACGGCCGCGTCGCGCAGGCTGGCGGCGGCGTCGACGCGGACGGGGGATTGCAGGTGCGCCTCGCGGATGCGGGCCACCGCCAGCGCCGCCATCTCGCGTTCGGCGCGTTCGTCGGCCGGTGGGCGGTCCGCCGTCAGGCAACCGGCCGGCCGGTCGACGGCGGTGGGCGCTTCGGACATGGCATCCGGCTCCCCGGTTTGGCAAGGCACCGCCGCCCGCCCGCGGGCGGGCGGCGGGCGGAGTGACGGGTCAGTGGGCCGACGCGCCCTCCGCGCCGAGGCCGGTCTGGGCCCGGATGTACTGCGCCGCGTAGGCCTTCTGCTCGGCCTTGGCGGTCTGGCTCCGGTCGGTGATCGAGAAGAACCAGATCGACGCGAAGGCCAGCGTCACCGAGAACAGCCCGGGGTTCTGGTAGGGGAAGATGGCGGCGTCGTGCCCCAGCACCGCCTTCCACACCGTCGGCCCCAGCACCAGCATCACCACCGCCGAGAGCAGGCCGATCCAGCCGCCGACGACGGCGCCGCGGGTGGTCATGCCACCCCAGAACATCGACATCAGCAGCACCGGGAAGTTGGCCGAGGCGGCGATGGCGAAGGCGAGACCCACCATGAAGGCGACGTTCTGGTTCTCGAAGGCGATGCCCAGCCCGATGGCGACGATCCCCAGCACCACGGTGGCCATCTTGGAGACGCGGATCTCGTCCCGCTCGTTGGCGCGGCCACGGGCGAACACCGAGGCGTAGAGGTCGTGGGAGATCGCCGAGGCGCCGGCCAGGGTGAGGCCGGCCACCACCGCCAGGATGGTGGCGAACGCCACGGCCGAGATGAAGCCGTAGAAGAGGTCGCCGCCGACGGCGTGGGCGAGGTGGATGGCGGCCATGTTGTTGCCGCCGCGGATCGCCGTCAGCGGGTTGAAGGCGCCGTCGGCCCCGGCCGTCATGTAGGCCGGGTCGGTCATCACCAGGGTGATGGCGCCGAAGCCGATGATGAAGGTCAGGATGTAGAAGTAGCCGATGAAGCCGGTGGCGTAGAACACCGACTTGCGCGCCTCCTTGGCGTCGGCGACGGTGAAGAAGCGCATCAGGATGTGGGGCAGTCCGGCGGTGCCGAACATCAGCGCCATGGCCAGGGAGATGGCGTCGACGGGATCGCTGATGAGCGCGCCGGGAGCCATGATGCTGGCGCCCTTGGGATGGATCTCGACCGCCTTCTGGAACATCGCTTCCGGCGAGAAGTCGAAGGCCAGCAGCACCGCCAGCGCCATGAAGGTGGCGCCGGCCAGCAGCAGACAGGCCTTGATGATCTGCACCCAGGTGGTGGCGAGCATGCCGCCGAAGGTGACGTAGGCGATCATCAGCACGCCGACGATGACCACGGCGTAGACATAGTCCATGCCGAACAGAAGCTGGATCAGCTTCCCCGCGCCGACCATCTGGGCGATGAGGTACAGGGCCACCGTCGCCAGCGAGCCGCAGGCCGCCAGCGAGCGGATCGGCGTCTGCTGGAAGCGGTAGGAGGCGACGTCGGCGAAGGTGTATTTGCCCAGGTTGCGCAGCCGTTCGGCGATCAGGAACAGGATGATCGGCCAGCCCACCAGCCAGCCCACCGAGTAGATCAGCCCGTCGTAGCCGTTGACGTAGACCAGGCCGGAAATGCCGAGGAACGAGGCCGCGGACATGTAGTCGCCAGCGATCGCCAAGCCGTTCTGGAAGCCGGAGATGCCGCCGCCGGCGGCATAGAAATCCTTGGCCGAGCGGGTGCGGCGCGCCGCCCAGAAGGTGATGCCGAGCGTGAAGGCGACGAAGATCGCGAACATCACGATCGCCTGGACGTTGACGGCCTGCTGCTCGACGCGGCCGTCGATGGCGGCGGCCGACGCCGCCACCGGCACCAGCGCGGCCAGCGCGGCCGGCACCAGCGCGGCCGCGGCGCGGAACGGGACGGGGCGCATCACTTCGTCTCCTCGAGGATCTGGCGGTTCAACTCGTCGAACTCGCCGTTCGCCCGCCGCACATAGAGGCCGGTCAGGACGAAGGCCGAGACGATGATCAGGAGTCCGACCGGCACCCCGATCGTCATCACGCCGCCCGCCAGGGGCGCCCCGAGGATGCCCTTCCCGAAGGCAACCAGCAGGATGAAGCCGAAATAGATGACCAGCATCACCGCCGACAGGGTCCACGCGAAAGCAGACCGTTTGGCGACCAACTGCTGGAACTTGGGATTCTTCAGGATTTTCTGAGTGTCGTTTTGCATCGTGCGTCCCCTCGCGAGTACCCTAGCGTTTTGTTAGGTCATGAGCGGGCACTCGGCTCGCATCGTCTTTACAACGACGTCGTCCGTCAACAGGATTGATGTGTTCGTCCGCGGAAATGATTCTTGACGCCGGATTCGGCGGACCGGACCGGCACACGCGGCGGAGGGAACCTTTGAACCCGATACGTATTTCTACGTAGATCGGCGTCCTGTATTTCAAACGGTCATGAGTTTGTTTGCCGCACCCACGGTATGGCACCCACCGAGACGCCCTCTTCGTGCAGCTCGGCGACGTCGGCGGCGCTGGCCTCGCCGTAGATCCCGCGCGGGTCGGTCTCGCCGTAGTGGATGCGGCGCGCCTCTTCGGCGAACCGGTCGCCGACGTAGTCGCAGCTCTCCTCCACCTTGCGGCGCACCTCGGCCAGCTGGCGCAGGATCTCCGTCCGGATCTGCCGCGTGTGTCCGTCGGCGGGCGGCGACTTGGCGATGCGCGGCGCCATCGGCGCCTTCGCCACCGCCGTGGCGCCGCACTCGGGGCAGGCGATCGCCCCCTCGGCCACCTGCGCCTCGTAGGCGGCGCCGTCGCGGAACCACACGTCGAACCGATGGTCCGAGGGGCACTTCAACTGGAACACAATCATGCGGCGAACCCATCCTCGCGAGGATCGGCCCGGCGCTCTACAGTGGGTCCGTTCCGCGCTCCGGCCCGATCCGGGGGGAACTATAGGGGAGTCGGCCGATGAATGCTTGTGATTCCGCTGCGCACGCCTGTGCCGGGGGGGCCTCGCCGTGGGTGGCCCGCTTCGCCGCCCTGGTCGGCGGCGGCGGGCCGGTGCTCGACCTCGCCTGCGGCGGCGGGCGCCACCTGCGCCTGCTCCATGGCCGCGGCCACCCGGTCACCGGGGTCGACCGCGACCTGTCGGGGGTCGCCGACCTCGCCGGCACGGCCGGGATCGACCTGCTGCGGGCCGACCTCGAGGACGGCGCGCCGTGGCCCCTGCCCGGCCGCCGCTTCGCCGGCATCGTCGTCACCAACTACCTGCACCGGCCGCTGTTCCCGGCCATCCTCGACGCCCTGGCGCCGGGCGGCGCGCTGATCTACGAAACCTTCGCCCTGGGCAACGAGCGGCTGGGCAAGCCCTCCAACCCCGCGTTCCTGCTGCGGCCCGGAGAGCTGCTGGACGCGGTGGCCGGCCGCCTGCAGGTCGTCGCCTACGAGCACGGGCGGACCGGCGGGCCGCGCCCGGCGGTGGTGCAGCGCCTCGCCGCGGTCGCCGGCGCGGACCCGTGTCCCCTGCCCTGACCGGCCGTCCCGGTCAGGCCGCGCCCGCCGCCGCGTCAGCCTGATGGCGGTCGGCCCGGTGGCGGTCCGCCCAGCGCTCCGGGGCGTGGAGATAGGCGTGGATCTCCGCCTGCGCGGCGTCGTCCAGAAGGTGGTCGCGCGCCGCCACCTCCAGCACGTCCCACCAGTCGGCCAGGGCGTGGAGCGTGATGCCGAGCGGGGCGAGGTGCTCGTGGATGCGGTCGAAGATGCCGTACTGGAACAGCAAGAAGACATCGCGCAGGTCGCAGCCGGCCGCCCGCAGCGGTTCGGCGAAGCGGGCCTTGCGATGGCCGTCGGTGGCGAGCTGCTCGACCAGCAGGACGCGCCAGCCCGGCTCGACCCGGCCTTCGATGCGGTGCTTGTGGGCCTCGCCGGCCGGCGCGTCCTTGCGCACGAAGACCAGCGGCACCGCGAGGCGCTCGGCCAGCAGCGCGGCGAAGGCCACCCCGGCCCCTTCCGCCGCGGCGACCGCGTCGGGCGGACGCTCGGCCGTCTCCTGGCCGATCATGCGTTCCGCGAAATCCAGCACGGTGCGGCGCGCCGCGACGTCCGCCAGCAGGCCGCGGGCGTCGACGTGGAGCGGGCCGGCCAGCCCGTCGGCGTGGCGGCAGGGATGGACGGGATCGTAGCGGATGCACCCCGTCTCCAGCAGAAGCCGCGCGGTGTCGAGCGCGCCGCGGCGCAGCTCGATGTCCCAGGCATCGGGTATCATGGCGCCCCCCTGGCGTGGTCTCGGTGTCCAGGGGGGCATGGTGTCCGTGGCCGGGTGCTGGCGTCCACCGCGACGGGGCGGGCCGCGCCGGCGCACAATGGGTAACCCCGACGGATGGCTACCCCCGCCCGCCCCGCGTGAACTGCTCCAGCCCCTCCTTCAGCTTCTGCGGGTGGTCGGCGATCCGGGTCGAGCGGTCGAGCACCGTGCGGGCGGCGGTGTCGGCGGCCCGGACCGCGTCGTTGACGCCGCCCACCGCGCGGGCGATCTCGGCGGTGGCGGCCGACTGCTCCTCCATCGCCGCCGACACGGTCAGCGACGCGTCGCTGATGCGGCCGATCCGCTCGCGCACCCGCTGGAAGGCGCCGACGGTCTCGCCGGTGGCCGATTGGATCGCGTTGACGTTGGTGACGATCTCCTCGGTGGCGCGGGCGGTCTGGGTGGCCAGCGCCTTCACCTCGCCGGCGACGACGGCGAAGCCTTTTCCAGCTTCGCCCGCTCGGGCCGCTTCGATGGTGGCGTTGAGCGCCAGCAGGTTGGTCTGGCCGGCGATGGTCTTGATCATCTGCACCACCTTGCCGATGGCGTCCGCGGCCTGGGACAGCACGCCGATCAGGTGCTCCGACTGCTCCGACTCGCGGACCGCCTCCGCCGCGGAGGAGGCGGCCGCGTTCATCTGCCGGCTGATCTCGGCGCCCGAGGCCTCGATCTCCTCGATGGCGGCGGAGGCCGCGGCGGCCATGGAGGCCGCCGAGGCGACGGCGCCCACCATGTGCTCGGCCGACTGGTTCATGTCCGCGGCGGCGCTGCCCATCTCCTGCGCCATGCCGGCCACGTGCTCCGACAGGCGCACCGTCGCGGTGACCACCGACCAGGTCAGCATGGCGGCGACGTAGGTCTGGCCGTCCATGATGGCGGAGACGCGCAGGTTCAGCACCTCCGGCCCGAGCTTGATGTTGGCCTCGAACGGCAGGTTCCTGGGGTCGGACAGGATGCGGCGCTGGTGCGCCGGGTGGCGGTGGAAGATGTCCACGGACTTGCCGACGATCTCCTCCACCTTGACCGGCAGGTATTTCTCGACGGTGGCCAGGGTGCGCCGGCTGGTGCCGTTCATGTAGGTGATCGTGAAGTCGTCCCGGGGGTCGCACATCATGACCGCGGTGGGCATGTCGTCCATCATGTGGAGCAGCCGCCTGGTCTCGCGCTCGGCGCGCACCGTCTCGGTGACGACGCTCCAGGTCAGCATGGCCTTGCGGTAGGTGCCGCCCTCGAAGACCGGGGTGATGTAGAGGTCGAGCACCTCCTCCCCCAGGTCGATCTTGGCGGAGAACGGCAGGTTCTTCGAATCCGACAGGATGCGGCGCTGGTGCTCCGGCCGCTTGTGGAAGACGTCGACGCTGGTGCCGACGATCGCCGCGGGGTCGATGGGCAGCAGGTGGCGCAGCGACGTCAGGAGATCCACCGAGCGCCGGTTGGCGTAGCAGATGCGGAAATCGGTGACGTCGCACAGCATGATCGCCGCCGGCACCTGATCCAAAAGCGCCGTCGCCCCCGTATTGCGATTCGGCACCACGCCTTCCGGCAACAGCTTCGTGAACCCCAGCATGACCCTATCCCCTGCCTGTGCATAGGCCGTTCGTAAGCAGCGGCTGTGCCAGAGGCGGAGCCGCCACGGGTGCCAGGGCGCCCTGACGCCTCGGCATCGTCGTTACGGAGTCGGATCGGAATTCTCCGGCGGCCCTCCGCGTTGCGGTCGCCGTCGGCGTCATTGTGATGTGCGAAACGCGTGGCGCGTTCGCAAAATGCCAGCGCCTGCGCGCAAGGAGTCGCCATGACGGGCGTGAGGCCACGGGACCGCCCCGCCAAGCCGTGCGCGGCCTGCGGCCGCCCCTTCACCTGGCGCCGGAAATGGGCCCGGGTGTGGGACGAGGTGCGCTATTGTTCCGACCGGTGCCGCGCCGCCGCCCGCCCCGCCCGGGGACGCCGGGCCGCCCAGGCGCCGGCCGACGAGTCATAGGCGTTCGCCGCGGTCCAGCCGTTCCAGCACCGCCGCGGCGCTGGCCCGGCTGCCGGCCTGCGCCGCCGCGTCCATGCGGTCCCAGGTGCGGTAGACCGGGGCCAGCCGCGGGTTGCCGCCCAGCCGGTCGCGGTGGCGGGCCAGGAAATCCCAGTAGAGCGGGTTGAAGGGGCAGGCCCGCGGCCCGGTCCGCACACGGGGATCGTAGCGGCAGCCGTCGCAATGGTTGGACATGCGCCGGATGTAGGCGCCCGATGCGGCGTAGGGCTTGGACGCCAGCAGGCCGCCGTCGGCGTACTGGCTCATGCCCAGCGTGTTGGGAAGCTCCACCCACTCGAAGGCGTCGGCATAGACCGCCAGATACCACTCGTGCAGGGCGTGGGGGTCCACCCCGGCCAGCAGGGCGAAGGTGCCGGTCACCATCAGGCGCTGGATGTGGTGGGCGTAGGCCTCGGCCATGGTCTGGGCCACGGCCTCGCGCACGCACGCCATGTCGGTGTCGGCGCTCCAGTAGAAGGCGGGCAGCGGGCGCGTCGCCCCCAGCGCGTTCTGGTCGCGGTAATCCGGCATGCGCAGCCAGTACACGCCGCGCACGAACTCGCGCCAGCCGATGATCTGCCGGATGAAGCCTTCCGCCGCGTTCAGCGGCACCGCCCCGGCGTGATAGGCGTGCTCGACGCGCCGGCACAGGGTGCCGGCGTCGAGCAGGCCGGTGTTGAGGTAGGGCGACAGGACGGAGTGGTAGAGGAAGGGCTGGCCGGTGCGCATGGCGTCCTGGTGGTCGCCGAAGTGGCGCAGCGCGCTGTCCAGGAAGTGGTCGGCCGCCGCCTCGGCCTGGGCCGCGGTGACGGCGAAGCCGAACGGGCGCAGGGTGCCGGGGTGGTCGGGGAAGCGGCGCTCGACCAGGTCGAGCACCTCGGCGGTCACGGCGTCGGGGGCGAAGCGGGCCGGGCGCGGCACGAAGAGGTCGCCGTCCAGCGGCTTGCGGTTCTCGGCGTCGAAGTTCCAGCGCCCGCCCTCCGGGGCGTCGCCGCGCATCAGGAGGCCGGTGCGCCGGCGCATGGCGCGGTAGAAGGTCTCCATGCGCAGCGAGCGCCGCCCGTCCGCCCAGGCGGCGAAGGTGTCGAGGCCGCACAGGAAGCGGTCGTCGTCGCGGATCTCCACGGGCAGGCCCAGCGCCCGGCCCCAGCCGCGCATGGCCTGCAGCACCCGCCATTCCCCGGGGTGGGTGGCGACCACCCGCGTGGCGCCGTGCCGGGCGGCGGCCCGGGCGAGCTCGCCGGTCAGGCTGCCGCGGTTGCCGTCGGCGTCGAGCCGGACGTAGTCGACCCGCCAGCCATCCTCCCGCAGCGCCGCCGCGTGGTGGCGCATGGCGGCGAAGACGAAGGCCAGCTTCTTGGTGTGGTGGCGGACATAGCCGGCCTCCTCCGCCACCTCGGCCATGACGACGACGCTGCCCTGCCGGTCCTGCCCGGCCAGCGCCGACAGGCGGGGGGAGAGCTGGTCGCCCAGCACGGGGATGAGCACGGTCATCGGCGTCAGTCCGGCAGGCGCCGGCCGTCCCAGGCGAACAGCCCGCCGCTGTCGGCCGGCGTCAGCCCGTCCAGCACGGCCAGCAGATGGCCGGCCGCGGTGTCCGGCGTCACCAGCCCGCCCGGCGGCACGGCGCCCTGGAAGGGCCGCGACAGGCCGGTGTCGACGGTGCCGGGGTGCAGGGCGACGCAGAGGGCGTCGGGCCGGGAGCGGGCCAGCTCGATGGCGGCGGTGCGGATCAGTTGGTTGAGCGCCGCCTTGGCGGCGCGGTAGCCGTACCAGCCGCCCAGCCGGTTGTCGCCAATGCTGCCCACCTTGGCGGACACCGCGGCGAACACGCCGCGCCCGCGCCGCGGCAGGCGCGGCAGGACATGCTTGGCCACCAGCGCCGGCCCAACCGCATTGATCTGATAAAGGCGCAGCAGCGCCTCCGCGTCGAGCGCCCGCCAGCTCTTCTCCGGCTGCAGCCCCGGACCGTGCAGCAGGCCGGTGGCCACCAGCACCAGATCGACCTCGCCCGCCGCCTCGGCCGCCGCGGCGATGGACGCCTCGTCGGTGAGGTCGAGCGTCCCGCGGCGCAGCCGGCCGCCGGCGCCGGCCGCGCCAGCCGCGGCGGCCGCGTCCGCCGCCGCGTCGTCCCACGGCCGGCGCGCCAGGGCCCACACCTCCGCCACCCCGGGATCGGCCAGCAGCCGCCGCGTCACCGCCCCGCCGATGCCGCCATTGGCACCGACGACCACGGCCCGCACGGGGCGGGAAAAGCCGACGAGGGAGGGGGGCGGGGGGTGCGGTGTCGTCATGCCACGGAGATAGCGCCGGCCGCCCCTGCGCCCAGCGGCGCAGCCCGGCCATGCCCGGTGATCCGCCGGCCGGGGCCGGCCGTACGCGGCGGCCGGAGTGGCCACGCGGTTGGGATGACTGCAGAGCCCGACGCGAACCGGCGGTGTCCATGGTCGAGCCGATCCCCCGGCGCCACCGCATCACGGTGGCGGATCACGACCACGGCGCGCAAATCCGCTTGACGGTCCCCTTGAAAGAACATATCATGAACAAATTAACTAGCGTTGCGAGTTCGCGTGAGTCCTTCACCCCCACAGGAATCGAACGCATGCCAACGCCATCGCAGCACGACATCGATGCACTCATTGGGGCACCCGCCTATCGAGATGCGCGCCATCCTCGAAGCGCAGAAACGCGCGCGACTGTTACAGATTGGTTTACGATGCGGTATGGCGCCGACGATTCATTCAACGAAAAATTCATCGCCTTGGCTGGCCAAAACCATGCCCGATATGCAAATCAGAATTATATCGTAGGTCGGGCATTAACCGGACAAACTCTCCTTGTTGGGGAAGGAAATCTCAGCTTTACTGTATCGCTCGTGTTTGATCACGGTATCGACCCGGCCTTCATCACTGCGACAATACATGAATTCGACGGCAATATCTCGCATGAAACCGAAATAAATGTCCAAAAATTGTCGAGAGCCGGCGCCAGTATATTTGATAATGTGGATGCAACTCGGCTGAATCTCGTGTTTCCGCATCGGAAATTCGATACGGTCATTTTCCAATTCCCCAACGCCGGCAGTCGGGAACCGAACCGGGGGCACAACCCGAATTTTGTCCTTTTTCGCCGCTTTTTGAAGAGTGCGGCCGAACACACCATCCACAACGGTGAAATAATATCCACTGTTGTCAATAGTTCATATTATGATGGACGCTTTCGCATCGAAGAGGCTGCAGAATATGCGGGAATCAGGGATTTTCATGCCATCCCGTTCTATCTTAGAGATTTTCCATCTTATGTACACGTTAACACCAACGAAGAAGACAGCGCTTTGAAAGAGTATATCTCGTTTGAAACATGGATTTTTCAGCCATGATGACAGAACTTCGCGGTTCACTCACCCTTGCGGAAGACGCGCCCATTCCGGGACTGACCCGATTCGACGACTGGATCGGCATCGCAGAGGAAATGCGGTTCCTGGGTTTGGTCGACGCCGGGACTTGGCGGACCGACATCAAACGTCGGGTGCAACACTTCGGCTACCGCTATGATTATCGCGCCCGCTCGGTTTCGCTTGCGGACCATCTAGGGCCATTGCCGGATTGGTTGTCCGAACTCGCCGGGCGCCTAGCCGACCGGGGCGCGTTCTCCAAACCGCCTGATCAGGTCATCATCAACGAGTACCTGCCGGGCCAGGGTATTTCAGCGCATATCGACTGCGTTCCCTGTTTCGGCGAGACCATCGCCATCCTCAGCCTTGGCGGTTCGGTCGTTATGACGTTCCAGTGCGCCGCCACCGGCACGCGGCGGGACCTGGTGCTGCCGACGTGCAGTCTTCTGACCCTGTCGGGTCCGGCGCGCTACGACTGGCTTCATGCGATCCCCGCACGAAAGTGCGACGTCATCGACGGCGTGACAACGCCCCGCGTCCGGCGGGTCTCCCTGACCTTCCGCTCGGTCATCATCGGCGCTTGAGCGTCGACCGTCGTGCCGTGCCGGGTCGGTGACGCGCCAACTCCGGCAACACGTGTGTGGGAAACGTCTGTGGAAGCCCGGAGATGCGGCCTGCGAAGGGGCAGGCTTTTCCACTATTTTCGGGCTTGGAAGAAAGTGGCGGAGGGAGAGGGATTCGAACCCTCGATACCCTTTTGGGGTATACTCACTTTCCAGGCGAGCGCCTTCGACCACTCGGCCACCCCTCCGCGGAGCCCGGACCATAACGATCCGGCAACGCCCACGCAAGCCCTTTGAGCGGCCAAAAACACCGGCTGCGGCGGGCCGTCGGGGCGGCCTTTTCCGGGGTGGACGACGCCGCCCGCGCCGTCCCGTGCCGGTGATCGGGGGCCACACCATCGCCCCGTCCTAAGGGCAGAGCTCCTCCACGGTGCGGGCGATCAGCGCCAGGTCGGCGTCGCGGGACAGGCGGTGGTCGCCGTCGCCGACCAGGGTCACCCGCACGTCGGCGCTGGCCAGGGCCTCGGCCAGGCGGGTGCTGGTCTGCCAGGGCACGTCGGCGTCGCGCATGCCGTGGAGCAGGCGCACCGGGACGTCCAGGGCGATCGGGCCGCGCAGCACCAGGTGGTCCCGCCCCTCCTCGATCAGGGTGCGGGTGATCGGCTTGGGCTCGTCGACATAGGCCGAGGGGCGGGACCAGCGGCCCTCGGCCAGCAGGGTGGCTCGGGCCACGGCGTCGAGGCGGCCCCACACCAGGTCCTCGGTGAAGTCGGGGGCGGCGGCGATGCCGAGCAGGCCGGCC
Organism: Azospirillum sp. NS33; assembly: GCF_059703765.1. Classification (NCBI taxonomy): domain Bacteria; kingdom Pseudomonadati; phylum Pseudomonadota; class Alphaproteobacteria; order Rhodospirillales; family Azospirillaceae; genus Azospirillum; species Azospirillum sp. NS33. Next base: position 52,103 of record NZ_BAAKJB010000024.1, read on the forward strand.
ACCCGCTGCGGCCGGCGCAGCGCCGCCAGCACCGCCAGCCACCCGCCCATGGAGGAGCCCACCAGCACCTGCGGCCCGGTGGTCACCCGGTCGAGCACCGCCAGCGCGTCGTCGAGCCAGCAACCGACCGTGCCGTCCTCGAAGCGGCCGCTCGACGCGCCGTGACCCTGGTAGTCGAAGCGGGTGCAGGCGACGCCGCGGCCGACCGCCCAGGACTCCAGCGCGCGCGCCTTCGTCCCGGTCATGTCGGACATGAAGCCGCCGAAGAACATCACCCCGGGCCGGTCGGCGTGCCCGTCACGGCCCCGGGTGTGACGATAGGCTATGGTGGCGTCGCCGCGCGACAGGGTATGGTGCGCGCCGTTTTCCGGAGCGGTCGTGGCGGGTCGGGTCATGGTCGGTGGTCCGGGAAGGGTCCAGAAGCGAGCGCCCCCATGGAAGCGGACAGCCACCTTAGCACCGGTCGCGATGGCCGCACCACGGCGTCGCCGTTCGGCACCGGCGCCGGGCGCCGGCCGCCGGTGGTGCTGCAGGTGCTGCCCACCCTGGTCACCGGCGGCGCCGAGCGCGGCTGCATCGACGTGGCCCTGGCGCTGGCCGAGGCCGGGGCGACGCCGCTGGTGGCCTCCCAGGGCGGGCCGATGGTGCGCGAGCTGGACCGCGCCGGCATCGCCCACCTCACCCTGCCGCTGGCCGCCAAGAGCCCCCTGGCGATCCGCCGCAACGCCAAGCGCCTGGTCGAGATCATCGGCGATTTCGGCGTCGACATCGTCCACGCCCGCTCGCGCGCCCCGGCGTGGAGCGCCTGGCTGGCCTGCCGGCGCACCCGGGCCCGCTACATGACCACCTTCCACGCCCCCTACAATTTCTCCAACGGGCTGAAGCGCTGGTACAACTCGGTGATGGCCCGGGGCGAGCGGGTGATCGCCATCTCCGAGTTCGTGCGCGAGCACATCCTGGCCAACTACGCCGTCGACCCCGCGGTGGTGCGGGTGGTGCACCGCGGCATCGACGCCGCCGTCTTCGCCCCGGAGCGGGTGGCCGCCGCCCGGGTCATCCAGCTGGCGACCAAGTGGCGGCTGCCCGACGACCGGCCGGTGGTCCTGCTGCCCGGCCGGCTGACCCGCTGGAAGGGCCAGACGGTGCTGGTCGACGCCCTGGCCCGCCTCGGCCGGCGCGACGTCCACTGCCTGCTGGTGGGCGCCGACCAGGGCCGCACCGCGTTCCGCCAGGAACTGATCGACCAGGCCCGCCGCCTCGGCGTCGACGGCCAGGTCCACATCACCGACCACTGCAACGACATGGCCGCCGCCTACCGCCTGGCCACCGTCGTGGTGTCCGCCTCGCGCGAGCCGGAGGCGTTCGGCCGGGTCATCGTCGAGGCCCAGGCCATGGGCAAGCCGGTCATCGTCACCGCCACCGGCGCCTTCAAGGAGACGGTGGTGGAGGGCGAGACCGCCTGGGTCGTGCCGCCCGACGACCCCGCCGCCCTGGCCGGCGCCCTGGACGCCGCCCTGGCGCTGGGCGATGCGGAGCGCGAGGCGATGGGCGAGCGGGCCCGCGCCTTCGTGGCCGGGCGCTACACCAAGGAGCGCATGTGCGCCGACACGCTGGCGATCTACGCCGAGCTGCTGGCGGCGCGCTGACGGGGCGCGCGCCAGGCGGGCGCGGCGGCGCTGCGCTTGACAGGGGCGGCGACGCCTTTAGAGTTCCCCTTCCCGGCACGGCGCCGGGACGCGTTGCAACGGTGAATACGGTGAACCCGGTGTCGTCCAACATTGCCATCACGCTGCCCGACGGCAGCGTGCGTGAATTCGACCGTCCGGTCACGGGGGCCGACGTGGCCGCCGCGATCGGCGCCCGCCTCGCCAAGGACGCGCTCGCCGTCAAGGTCGACGGCGTGGTGCGCGACCTGACCGCGCCGATCACCGGCGACGCCCGCATCGAAATCGTCACCCGCAGCCACGCCGACGCGCTCGACGTCATCCGCCACGACGCCGCCCACGTCCTGGCCGAGGCGGTGCAGACCCTCTACCCCGGCACCCAGGTCACCATCGGCCCGTCGATCGCCAACGGCTTCTACTACGACTTCGCCCGCGACGAGCCCTTCACGCCCGACGATCTGGAGAGGATCGAGGCGAAGATGCGCGAGATCGTCGCCAAGGACTTGCCGATCGTCCGCGAGGAGTGGGACCGCGACGCGGCGATCGCGCACTTCAAGGGCATCGGCGAGACGTACAAGGCCGAAATCATCGCCGACCTGCCGGCGACCGAGACCATCTCGGTCTACCACCAGGGCCCGTGGAAGGACCTGTGCCGCGGCCCCCACGCGCCGTCGACCGGCAAGGTCGGCACCGCCTTCAAGCTGATGAAGGTGGCCGGGGCCTACTGGCGGGGCGACCACCGCAACGCCATGCTGCAGCGCATCTACGGCACGGCGTGGCGCGACGAGAAGGAGCTGAAGGCCTACCTGACCCAGCTCGAGGAGGCGGAGAAGCGCGACCACCGCCGCCTGGGCCGCGAGATGGACCTGTTCCACCTGCAGGAGGAGGCCGCCGGCTCGGTGTTCTGGCACGCCAAGGGCTGGCAGCTCTGGCGCGCGCTGGAGACCTACATGCGCACCAAGCTGGAGCGCGCCGGCTACGTCGAGGTGAAGACGCCGCAGCTGATCGACCGCACCTTGTGGGAGCAGTCGGGTCACTGGGAGAAGTTCCGCGAGAACATGTTCACGGTGCAGGCCGACGAGGACAAGACGCTGGCCGTCAAGCCGATGAACTGTCCCGGGCACGTCCAGATCTTCCGCCAGGGGCTGAAGAGCTACCGCGACCTGCCCATGCGCATGGCCGAGTTCGGGGCCTGCCACCGCAATGAGCCGTCGGGGGCGCTGCACGGCATCATGCGGGTGCGGGCCTTCACCCAGGACGACGCGCACATCTTCTGCACCGAGGAGCAGATCACCGCGGAGAGCATCGCCTTCTGCAACCTGCTGCTGTCCATCTACAAGGACTTCGGGTTCGAGAACGTGCTGGTGAAGTTCTCCGACCGCCCGGCCAAGCGGGCCGGGTCCGACGCCACCTGGGACAAGGCCGAGGCCGGGTTGAAGGACGCCTGCGACGCGGCGGGCCTGGCCTACGAGTTGAACCCCGGCGAGGGCGCCTTCTACGGCCCGAAGCTGGAGTTCACCCTGGTCGACGCGATCGGCCGGGAATGGCAGTGCGGCACCCTGCAGCTCGACTTCGTGCTGCCCGAGCGCCTCGACGCCTCCTACATCGGCGAGGACGGCCAGCGCCACCGCCCGGTGATGCTGCACCGCGCCGTGCTCGGCTCGTTCGAGCGCTTCATCGGCATCCTGATCGAGCACTACGCCGGCCGCTTCCCGCTGTGGCTGGCGCCGGTCCAGGCGGTGGTGGCGACCATCACCAACGACGCCGATTCGTACGCCGCCGACGTCCTGAAGGCCCTCAAGGCGCGGGGCATCCGGGCCGTCGCCGACACCCGGAACGAGAAGATCAACCTGAAGGTCCGCGAGCACAGCCTGCAGAAGGTGCCGGTCCTGATGGTGGTCGGCAAGCGCGAGGCGGAGGAGCGCACCGTCGCGCTGCGCCACCTCGGCAGCAAGGACCAGGAAGTGCTTGCTCTCGACGCGGCGCTGGATAAATTGGTGGAGTCCGCGTGCTCGCCCGCCGGCGAGCCCGCGTTCGATTCGCCGTTCTGATGACGACCTGCCTGCGATCGGGCCACCGCATGGGGCGGCGGCCTGCGCGGGCTTCAACCAGCGAATGGAGAAGCGTCCATAGCCAGGATACCGTCCGAAGCCATCCCGACCCGCGAAGGGCCCCGGGTCAATCGGGAGATCACGGCGCGTTCCGTCCGTCTCGTCGGTGCCGACGGTGAGATGGTGGGGGTGGTGTCGCTGCGCGACGCCCTCATCGCGGCGGAAGAGGCCAACCTCGATCTGGTCGAGGTGGCGCCGCAGGCCGAACCGCCGGTCTGCAAGATCCTCGATTACGGCAAGTTCAAGTTCGAGGCCCAGAAGAAGGCCGCCGAGGCCCGCAAGCGTCAGAAGGTCATCGAGGTCAAGGAGATCAAGCTCCGGCCGAACATCGACGACAACGATTATGACGTGAAGATGCGCGCCGCGCGGCGGTTCCTGGAGGAAGGGGACAAGGTCAAGGTGACCCTGCGCTTCCGCGGACGCGAGATGGCGCACCAGGACCTGGGCATGAACGTGCTGATGCGGGTGCGCGACCATTTGGACGAGCTGGCCAAGGTCGAGCAGATGCCGAAGCTCGAAGGCCGCCAGATGGTCATGGTGATGTCCCCCCGCTGAGGGCGGGACCGGCACCGCGCCCCCAGCCCCCGGAGCGGCTTGCCCGGTCCGGGCCCGGGATGGTTGTCCGCGGTTCACGAAGAGCCCGCCGGCCCCGGCGGGCTCTTCCCGTTCGTGCCCGCCGGCGCTGCCGCGGCGGCGGCGGCGGCGGCCGGCGGAACCGTCCACGTGAGCGCCGTCGCGGCCTCGGCCACCGTCGTGGGGCCCGGCCGGCACGGCACGGCCACCGCCGGACCGGCGGTGCGAGGAGAGCGACATCATGGAGCCAACCGGGATGGACCCAACCGGGGCTGCGGCCCTGAACGCCGGGCTGGTCGGCCAGCCGGGATCGCGCTGGGCGCTGGAGACCCCGGCCCTCGTCCTCGACCTCGACGCGCTGGAGGCGAACCTCGCGCTGATGGCCCGCCGCGCCGCGGCCCGCGGCGTCCGCCTGCGCCCCCACGCCAAGACCCACAAATGCCTGTCCCTGGCCCGCGCGCAGATCGCCGCGGGCGCGGCCGGCGTGTGCGTCGCCAAGCTGGGCGAGCTGGAGGTGTTCCACCGCGCCGGCGTGCCGGGGCTGCTGCTGACCGCGCCGCTGGCCAGCCCGCGCAAGATCGCCCGCCTCGCCGCCCTGGCGGCGTCGGGTGCGCCGCTCACGGTCGCCATCGACCGCCTCGACCTGGTGGACGCGCTGGAGGGCGCGTGCGCCGCCGCCGGCGCCGGCCTGGACGTGCTGGTCGATCTGGACATCGGGCAGAACCGCACCGGCCTGGCCGGGCCGGACGCCGCGGTGGCGGTGGCGCGGCGGCTGGCCGCCTGCGACCGGCTGCGCTACGCCGGGGTGCAGGCCTATGCCGGGCAGCTCCAGCACCTGGCCGGATGGGAGGAGCGGCACGCCGCCGTGGCGGCGGCGACCGGCCGGCTGCGCGCCGCCATCGCCGCGCTGGCCGAGGCCGGTCTGCCCCCCGCCATCGTCAGCGGCGGCGGGACGGGCAGCCACGCCCTCGACCTGGACGAGGGCGTGTTCACCGAGCTCCAGGTCGGCTCCTACGCGGTGATGGACAACGACTATGGCGCGGTCGACCTGGACGGCGCCGGGACCGCGCCGTTCGCCACCGCGCTGTTCGTGCACACGACGGTGCTGTCCCACACCGCCGACGGGGCGGCCACCACCGACGCCGGGACCAAGGCCTTCGGCATCGACGGGCCGGCGCCGACCCCGGTGCGCGGCGCCCCGGCGGGGTCGGCCTACGGCTTCTCCGGCGACGAGTTCGGCCGGCTGACGGTGCCGCCGGGCACCGCCCGGCCGGCCATCGGCACGGCGGTCGTCTGCACCGTCCCCCATTGCGACCCGACGGTGAACCTCTACGATCTCTTCCACACCGTGCGCGGCGACCGGCTGGTCGGCTTCTGGCCCATCGAGGCGCGCGGGCGCGCCGATTGAACTCTCACGGCGCGCGGGCGCGCCGATTGAACTCTCACGGCGCGCGGGCGCGCCGATTGAACTCTCACGGCGCGCGGGACGACAGGGGGGCGGGATCATGACGGAGTTGGAGGGCAAGGTGGCCCTGGTCACCGGGGCGTCGCGCGGCATCGGCCTGTCCGCCGCGGCGGAGCTGGCGGCGGCCGGCGCGACGGTGGTGGCGCTGGCCCGCGGGGTCGACGGGGCGGACGCGCTGCGCGAGCGACTGGCGGCGGCCGGCCGGCCGCACCGTCTGGTGCCCTGCGACGTGGCCGACTGGGCGGCGGTCGAGGCGGCGGTGGCGGACGTGGTGGCGGCGTTCGGCGGGGTCGACGTGCTGGTCAACAACGCCGGGGTGATCGCCCCCATCGGCCGGCTCGGCGACGGTGCGCCCGGGGAGTGGACGCGCAACGTCGCCATCAATCTCGGCGGCGCCTACCACGCGGTGCGGGCCGCCCTGCCCAGCCTGCTGGCGCGCCGCGGCACGGTGATCGCCATCAGTTCCGGCGCGGCGCACCGGGCCATCGAGGGATGGTCGGCCTACTGCAGCGCCAAGGCCGGGCTGGCCATGCTCACCCAGGCGCTGGCGCTGGAGTACGGCGCCGCCGGGCTGCGGGTGTTCGGCCTGCAGCCGGGGGTCGTGGACACGGCGATGCAAGGGGCGATCCGCGCCTCGGGGATCAACGAGATCAGCCGGCTGCGCCGCGAGGACCTGGCGAGCCCGGACGACCCGGCGCGCGCCATCCGCTATCTCTGCACCGCGGCGGCGGACGATCTCGCCGGGCGCGAACTGACGATCCGCGATCCCGACCTGCGCCGCCGCGTCGGCCTCGCCTGACGGCCGCAGACGGGGAAACCGCTGGGAAAGCAAAGGCGCCCGGGTATACTGCGGCCATGGTACGCATGCTCTTTCTCCGCGACATCGACGGCGACGTCCGCATCGGCTGCCGTGCCTGCGGCCATGAGGGGCGACTGGCGCGCGGCGATCTTCTCCGGCGCTTCGGGCCGAGCTATCCGGTGCTCTCCCTGGCGCCGCACTTCCGCTGCTCGCGCTGCAACTCCAGGGACACGGAGAGCCGGGCCATCGTCGAGGCCGAGGCCGGCGCGCCGGTGGCGCCCGCCGACGGCATGAGCGCCGCGTTGGCCGCCCTGCGCGGTTTCGCCAGCGCCGCGCGGGACGCTGCCGCTGGCGGCGGGGGGGAGGCCGGCGGCGGGGCGGGCGGGGGCGGCATGGCGCGACCGGCCGCGGCGCCGGCGCCGGAGGCCGAGCCGTGGACCGCCGACGCGATGCTCAAGAGCATGATGGCCAGCCTGGACGAACCCGAACCGGCGCGCACCGCGGAATCCGCCAGCGACGAGGACGCCGATACCGACGCCGATGCCGCCGAGTCCACGGCGCAGGCGCTGGCCGCCCTGCGCGGCCTGATGGGCGACGCCGCGGCCCCCGGCGACGCCGGGGACCCGGGGACGGCAACGGACGGGACGGCAACGGACGGGACGGCGACCGACGGGGCGGCGACCGGCTGGACAACGACCGGCTGGACAACGGCGGACGACGACGCGGACGACGACGCCCCGGCCCGGGACGCCGACACGCCGGAAGCGTTCTTCCGTGGCCTCGGCCGCGGGGCCGGCGAGTCCGGCGCCCCGGGCCCCGGGTGGGACGGGACCGACGATGCCGGCGGCGGCGCCGAGGAAACGATGGCCGCCCCGGACGACGGCGAGGAGACGGAGGCCGCCGGACGGAACGGCGACGATCGGCCGGATGACGGGACGCCCGATGACGGGGTGTCCGATGCCGACGACTTCGACGACTCCGACGGCGACGGGGGCCCGGCCTTTGCGATCCGCGACCGCGAGGCGCTCCCTCCCGTCGACGAGGACGAGGACGAGGACGAGGAGGTGCCCCTCGACCTCGTCGACCGCGTCCCCGACGCGACACCCGAACCGACAACCGCCGGCCCGATCACCGCGGGCGGGGGGGATGACGGGGGGGATGACGGAGCGGACGAGGACGACTTCTCCGACGAGGAGATCCTCGACTTCGCCCTGGGCGACGGTGCGGCGGCGCGCGGCGGCGCGTCCGACCTGTTCGAGGAGACCCTGGCGAACCTGCGCAACCTGGTGGCCGAAGATCGCGCCCCGCCGCCGGCCCCCCCGGAGGCGGTGACGGAGCAGGCCCCGGAGAGGGCCCCGGAGAGGGCCCCGGAGCAGGCCCCGGAGAGGGCCCCGGAGAGGGATTGGCCCGGCGGCCCGGCGACCAGTCCGGCAGACGACCCGGCGGACGACCCGGATGAGGCCCCCTGGGAGGACACCGCCGCGGACGCGGGCGACGACCCGGAGCAGCCGGACCGCGCCGAGCCGGCCCCCGCCCGCGATCCCGCCCGCACCGCCGCCCCGGCGCCGCGCGTGGCCGCGGGGTCGATGCAGGCCAGCCTCGCCGCCCTGCGCGAGGCGGTGGAGAAGGCGGCGGCGGAGGACGAGGCGGCGCCCCGCCCGCGCCGCGCCGCCGCCAAGCCGCGGGCGCCGGAGCGGCCGTTCAGCGAGACGCTGGCGGCGCTGCGCGGCATGCTCGATCTCGACCGGGAGGCGGGCGACAAGGACGAGGGCAAGGAGCGCGGCAAGGACGGCGGCGGGCCGAAGCGGTAAGGGGCCCGATCAAAGACCGCGGGCCCACGGGGCCCGATCAAAGACCGCGGGGAGCCCCAATGTCGACGGCCCCGCCGTCGCCGGCGGGGCCGTTCGCCCGGCGCGCGGCCGGGATCAGGGGCGGCGGGTCACGCCACCGCTCACGTCACGCCACCGCTCACAAGGAGCCCTGAACCCACTCCTGAAGCTGCTTCTTGCCCAGCGCACCGATCTTGGTGGCGGCGACGTTGCCGTCCTTGAACAGCATCAGCGTCGGGATGCCACGCACGCCGTACTTGTTCGGGGTGTTGGGGTTGTCGTCGATGTTGAGCTTCGCGACCGTCACCTTGCCATCGAACTCCGCCGCGATGTCGTCCAGCGCCGGCGCGATCATCCGGCACGGGCCGCACCATTCGGCCCAGAAGTCGACCAGGACCGGGCCGGGCGCGTTCAGCACGTCCTGGTCGAAGCTGTCGTCGGTGACCTTGATGGGGTTGCTCATGGGACCTCTTCATGGTTCAGGGGCGTGGTGCCGGCGGCCGTCGGCCGGCACGTCCCGTCCCTGACGTGATACAGAACGCAAAACTTATGGCGTCTTTTGCGCGCCGGTCAAGCCACCCGCGCGCAAGGCACCGTCCAGCAGGGCGGCCGGCAGTTCCATGGGAAAGGGCCCGTCGGTCCACACCAGCACGCAGCGCACCGTCCGGCCCGAGTAGATCGCCGCCAGGGCCGCCCGGTAGGCGGCCATCTGGCGAAGGTAGACCGCCGGCACCCCGTCGATGCTGCGCGGCGGCGGGCGGTTGGTCTTGAAGTCGGCGATCCACACGGTGTCGCCGGTCACGGCCAGCCGGTCGATCTGTCCCGACAGGGCGCGCCCGCCGACCACGCCGACCACCGGCACCTCCGCCCGGCTTCCCGGCCCGAACAGGTGGGCGAACACGGGGTCGGCCAGCACCGCCAGGGTCTCCGCGGCGATCGCCTCCTGCTGCGCCGTGTCCAGCCCGTGGCCGGCCCCGGCGAGGTAGCGGCGGCAGGCCGGCCCGCGGGCCTCGGCCGGAAGATCGGGGAGCGTCTGCAGCAGGCGGTGCACCAGCGTGCCACGGCGGAAGCGCAGCCCGTCGTCGTCCCCGGCCAGGGGGGAGCGGACGGCGGGCTCCGCCGCGTCGGGACGCGACGGGGTGAGCGGGCGCGACGGCTCCGGTTCCTGGGGGGCGGGGGCGGCCGCCCAGGGGGGGAACGGATGGCCGCCCGCGCCGCCGCCGGCGGTGGCGCCGTCGTCGTGCGGCGCCACAGTCTGCTGGTCGGCCAGGCGCCAGCCCTCGCCGGCCCAGCCGTCGGGACAGGCGGTGGAGAAATCGAACGGCTGCGGCGCGCCGATCTCGCGCAGCGCCGCCTCGACCAGGCGGTACCAGCTTCCCGGCGCCGGGTCCTTGCGGCCCTGCCAGCCGCAGACGTAGAGCCGGTCCTCGGCCCGGGTCAGCGCGACGTAGAGGAGGCGGCGGTACTCCTGGTCGCGGCGGCGGTTGGCCCGGGCGCGGGCCGCGGCGCACAGCGCGTTCTCCTGGCTGCGGCGCGGCGTGAACAGCGGCACCGACTCCCCTCCGTCGCCGTCGGGCCAGAGGATCGGCGGGCTCTGGACCGGCGTGCCGCAGGTGTCCGGCAGGAAGACGACGGGCGCCTGCAGGCCTTTCGAGCCGTGCACGGTCATGATGCGGACGTGGCCGCCGCCCTGGTCCAGCTCGCGCTTGATCTCGGCCTCGCTGGCCGCCAGCCAGGCCAGGAAGCGCTGCAGCGACGGCGCCTCGGTGCGTTCGTAGGCCAGGCACACGGCGAGGAACTCGTCCAGCGGGTCCAGGGCGTCGGGGCCGAGCCGGCGCAGCACCGCCCGCCGCCCCGATCCGGCGTCCGCCGGGCACGGCGCGCTCAACACGCCCGCGAACAGTTCGTAGGGCGGAACGAAGTCGGTCCGGGCCAGCAGGTCGCCCAGGAAGCGCCGTGCCGGCCGGAACGCGGGGGTGTGCTCGGCGTGGGCCAGCAGGGCCGCCCACACGGTGCCGCGGCGGCCATGGGCCAGGGTGAACAGCTCGTCCTCGGTCAGGCCGATGAGCGGCCCCTTGAGCACCGTGGCCAGCGTCAGGTCGTCCTCGGGCAGCAGCAGGAAGTCGGCCAGCGCCATCAGGTCCATGACGGCGAGCTGCGCGGTCAGCGCCATGCGGTCGACGCCGGCCACCGGCACGCCGCGCTCCTTCAGCGCCCGCACCAGCTCGCCCACGAAGGCGGTGCGCCGGCGCACCAGCACCATGATGTCGCCCGGCTGCACCGGCCGGCCGCGGGCCGCAAGGGTCTCGCCGCGCGCCAGCCAGCCGTGCACCGTCCCGGCGATCACCGCCGCCAGGCGGGCGGAGGGCGAATCGGCCGATTCCCGCGCCACCGGGGGCGCCCAGGGCGGCGGGTCCGGCCGGTCCTGCGGCGTCACCGGCGGCCACAGCTCCACCAGCCCGGCGTGGCCGCGGCGGAAGGCGCGGTGGCGGATGGACGGATGGGCGTCGGACACCACCCCGTCACCGGCCTCCGGGCGGGCGAAGACGGCGTCCACCGCGCGCAGCACCGCGGCGGTCGACCGGAAGGAAATGTCGAGGTCGACCTGGGCCCACGGGCGTTCCGCATCGCGCACGCGGGTCTCGAAATGCCGGCGCATGCGCGCGAACTCGGCGGGGTCGGCGCGCTGGAAGCTGAAGATCGACTGCTTCTCGTCGCCCACCGCGAAGACCGTGCGCCGCACGCCGCGGGCGTCGGCGGCGCCGGCACCGGCGAAGAAGTCCTCGGCGAGGGCGGCCACCGCCTGCCACTGCTCGGGGTTGGTGTCCTGGGCCTCGTCGATGAGGATGTGGTCGAGGCCGCCGTCCAGCTTGTAGAGCACCCACGCCACCGCCGGCCGGCCGTCCCGGCCGCGCAGCAGGCGGTTGGCGTGCAGGATGAGGTCGTCGTAGTCGAGCAGGGCGCGCGCCCGCTTGCGCGCGGCATAGGCCGCCACCAGCGCGTCGGCCAGGGTGAGGAGGGCCGCGGTGGACGCCGCGACACCGGCCGCCTTCACCCGCTCCTGGACGGCGACGAGCCGTTCGGCCTCGGCCTCCAGGGCCTGCAGGGCGGCGGGGAAGGCGGTGGCCGGCTTCTTGGTCAGCAGGGTCTTGCGCGGCTCGCCCTTGTCGGTGAGGAACCACGCGGTGTAGGCGGCGAAGCCGGCGGCGCGGCGCGCCGCGGCGTCGAGCCAGCCCTGCACCCCGATGCCGCGCTCCTGGTCCTTGGCCGAGCCGCCGGCCAGCGCGGCGCAGGCCGCGCGCAACCCCGGCGCGTCGAAGGCGTCGTCCCGGCAGGCCGCGGCGAGCAGCTCGGCCACGGCGATCCCGGGTCGCACGCCCAGCGCCCGGTGCACCGCGGCGACGGTGCCGTCCAGCCCGCCATGGGCCGCGAACAGGCGCTCCAGCCGGCCGCGCTCGCCCGCCAGCTCGGTCATGATGGCGGCGAAATCGTCGGCGGCGAGGTCCGCGGTGAGGCGGGCGAAGGCGGCGCCCAGCGGCGTGCCCGGGGCACGGCGCGCGTCCAGCAGCATGGCGTCGCGGGCGTCGTTCAGCAGGCCCGCGGCGGCGCGCTCGTCCATCACCTCGAAATGCGGCGCCAACCCCGACTCCAGCGGAAAGCGGCGCAGCAGCGACTGGCAGAAGGCGTGGATGGTCTGGATCTTCATGCCGCCCGGGCAGTCGACGACGCGGGCGAACAGACGGCGCGCCGCGGTCATCGTCCCGGCCGAAGGACGGACGCCGCACAGCGCCGCCAGGCGGTCCTCCAGTGCTGCGTCCGGCACCGTCGCCCAGTCGCCGAGCGTGCGGTTGATGCGGTTCGCCATCTCCGCCGCCGCCGCCTTGGTGAAGGTCAGGCACAGGATGCGCGCCGGCGCCGTGCCGGCCAGCATCAGGCGCAGCACGCGGTCGGTCAGGACCTTGGTCTTGCCCGACCCGGCCGAGGCGCCGACCCACACCGAGGCGTCCGGGTCCGACGCGCGGCGCTGCGCCACGTTGGGATCGAGCGGCCGCTCGCGCGCCGGCGTCGTGGGGTCGCTCATTCGCCCCCCCCGGCAGCGCCGGCCGACCATTCCTGGACGCGGGCGAGGTGCGCGTAGTCGGTGTAGCGCGGCGCCATGTCGGGCCGCGGGCAGGAGCGGTAGGGGGTCGCGGGGTCGTCGAAGGCGCGGATCAGCGCCTCCAGCCCGGCCCGGGCATCGGCCGCCAGCGCCGCCAGGTCGCCGTCGACCGGGCGCACCTCGCCCGGCGGGTCGCCACCGGCGAGGCGCCAGAAGGCGATCTCGGCGACCGCGCCGGCCGGCACGCCGGCGAATCCGCCGGCGGCGGCGATGGCCGCCTCCAGGGGAAGCTGGGGCGCGAAGCCCAGCGCGATGTCCCGCGCCGGCGGCGGCTGCCCGGTCTTGTAGTCGATGATCACCAGCCCTCCGGCACCGTCCCGGTCGATGCGGTCGGCCTTGGCGGTCAGGGTGAAGGGGCCGCCGGGCCCGGCCAGGGCCAGGGTGCCCGAGCACTCGGTCGCCAGCGTCGCCACGGTGCGGCGGCGTTCGGTCTCCAGCGCGACGAACCAGGCGGCGACCCGCTCGAAGCGGGGCCACCAGAACGCCCAGACGTCGGGATGGGTGTGCAGCAGGTCGCCGAACGACGCCCGCCCGCAAGCCAGCAGGCGCTCCATCGCGTCGGGCGGCAGGGCGTCGGGGTGGGCCCGGACGAACGCGTCCAGCGCGGCGTGGATGACCTGGCCACGCTCCGCGGCGCCGGGGTCGGCGGCGATCGGGTCGAGCCGGCGCAGCCCGAGGATGCGCTCGGCGTAGATGGCGTAGGGATCGCGCATCCAGGTCTCGACCCGGGTGACCGACAGCTTGCGCGGGCGCGCGGCCACCGGCGGGCGCGGTTCGGGCGGCGCGACCGAGCGCACCCGGTCGGGCTCGTCCAGGGCACGGGCGTAGGCCAGCCAGGGCCGGCCCGCCGCCTCGATCCGGTCCTCCAGCCCCAGGGCCTTCAGCACCGTCTCCAGCCGCAGCAGCCAGCGCGACGGCACGGTGGGCGTGCCCTCGACCCGCCCGGCCCGGGTCAGCACCACCTCCGGCGCACCGCAGGCCTGGGCGAAGTCGTGGGCCGACAGGCCGATCATGCGCTCGGGGCTGGGCAGGCCGAAGGCGCGGCGCATGGGCCGCGACATCCAGGGGTCGGCGGCCGGCTCGGGCGGCCAGGTCCCTTCGTTGAGGCCACCGAGGATGGTCAGATCGTGGTGCTGGAGGCGCGCCTCCAGCGGCCCCAGGATGTCGAGGCGGGGGTGGCGGCCGTAGCGCGGGCGCACCGGGCGGCCGGCCATCAACGCCTCCAGCAGCGCCGGGTAGTCGGCCCCCGGGATGGCGGGGAAGCCCGCCGCGGCGCGGCGCAGCTCGTCGACGAACGCGGCCGCGGCCTCGCCGTCGTCGTGGCGCCACAGCCGGTCGGCCCCGGCCTCCCCGGCGCTGCGGGCGAGCTGCTCGGCGAAGCCGACATGGGCGTCGAGCAGCGCGCCGAGGTCGCCCGGCGGCCCCTCCAGCCGGCTGGCGAAGGGCGCCGCCAGGCGCCCCAGCCCCTCCACCCATTCCAGCAGGATGGCGCGCTGCTGCGGATGCTCGAAGCGGTCGTCGTCGGCCGCCGCGAGGGCGGCGGCGAGGCCGGCGAAGCCGTCGCCCGGCCGCGGCCCGCGCAGCATCGTGCGCTCGAGCGCCCGGGCGGCGTGGCGGAAATCGGCGGGATCGCGGCCCCCGGCGGCCAGCGGGTGCTTGGCCAGCGCCAGGACCGCCAGGGGATGGGTGCGGCTCGCCGCGACCTCCGCGGTGAGCCGCAGGTAGGTGCCGACCGCCGTGTCGGCCAGCGGCCGGCCCGCCGAATCGTCGATCTCCACGCCCCAGCGGCGCAGCGCCATGGCGACCCGGCGCGCCAGGTTGCGGTCGGGGGTGATCAGGGCGGCGGTCCGCTCCGGCGTCTCCAGGGCGTGACGCATCAGCAGCGCGATGACCTGCGCCTCCTCCTCCGGGCCGGCCGCGTCGACGCGGGTGAGCCCGGCCAGCGCGCCGCCGTCCACGCCCTCCAGCGCCCGCCAGCCCTCGGTGGTGGCCGCCGGACGCATCGCCTCGGCCACCAGCCGGGCGCGGCCGGACCGGCCGTCGTGCGCGTCGGTCCACGGCCGCACCGACGCCCGCTCGACGCCCAGGCGGTCGAGCAGACGGGACAGCCCGTGCTGGGGGTGGGCCTCGTCGCCCCGGATCGCCTGCCAGGCCGCGTCGTCGCAGCCCTGGTCGAGGCCGGGCAGGATCACGGCGCCCCCGGGCAGCCCGGCGATCGTCGCCAAGAGGTCGGCGGTGGCGGGAATCGACCCGGTGGAGCCGGCGGCGATGACCGGCCCCGCCGGCGGCCGCTCCGTCCACAGCCGGCCCTGGGCCTCCAGCACGCGGTTGCGCCGGGCGGCCGGGTCGACGGTGCCGCTGCCGGCCAGGATCGCCGGCCAGTGGGCGGTGACGATCTCCAGGAAGCGCAGGGTGACCTGCCAATGCTCGGCGTAGTCGTCCGGCACCAGCCGGGCCAGCGCGGCGAAGTCCAGGCGTTCCGTCCAGACCTGGTCGATCAGCCGCCCGAGGTCGCCGCCCAGCCGCACCGCCTGCGCCGTGGTCGCCGCCACCCCCGGCGCGGCAAGCACGGCGCGGGCCAGCAGCAACTGACGGTGCGATCCCGAGACGGACTCCGGCAGGTCCAGGGCTTCGGCAAGGCCGGGCAGCTCCTCGGCGCCCAGCGTCAGGGCCTCGGCGTCGAGGTCGCCGAGCGGGCTGAGGCGGGGCAGCAGGGTCGGCCGGCCGCCGGAGCGGCGCAGGAAGGCCTCGCGCAGGGCGCGGCAGGCGCGCCGGGTCGGCAGCAGCACCGTCGCCTCGGCCAGCGCCAGCGGATCGTCGCCGACGCGCGCCACGATGCCGGCGGCCAGCGCGTCGACGAACGGAACCCCCGCCGGGATGGTGAAGACGCGGGGCGCCGCTTCCGGGGTCACGGCCAGAGCCAGCGGACGCCGGCGGTGTCGAGCAGGGCCTCGGCCTCGCGCAGGCCATCGGGCGTGCCGACGTGGAACCACGCGCCGTCGTGGGCGAGGCCCCACAGCCGTCCGGCCTCGTGCGCCCGGTCCCACACCAGGTTGGTGGAGAACGGGCCGTCGGGGCCGGCGGCGAACAGCTCCGGCTTGACGATCTGCACGCCGGCGAAGACGAACGGGGCGATCTCCGATTCGCCCCGCCGCGCCAGGCGCCCCAGCGGGTCCATGTGGAAGTCGCCGCGGCCCTCGTAGCCCACGGCGCGGGTGGTCGCCATCAGCAGCAGCAGGGCGTCCATGCGCTCGGGGTCCCACACGGTGGCGAGCCGGCCCAGCGCCGGCGTCGGCCCGTCCAGCCACAGGATGTCGGCGTTGACGGCGAACACCGGCGCGGCCCCGAGATGGGGCAGCGCCTTCCTGATGCCGCCCCCGGTCTCCAGCGGCCGCTCCTCCACCGACAGCACGATGGCGGGGGCGGTCCGCCCGGCGAGGTGGGCGGCAATCATCTCGCTTTTGTAATGAGCGTTGACCACGGCGGTTTCGACCCCGGCCGCCGCGAGACGGTCCAGGGCGTGGTCGAGCAGGGGCCGGCCGCCGACCGGGATCAGCGGCTTGGGCCGGTGCAGCGTCAGGGGGCGCATCCGCAGGCCGAGGCCCGCGGCCAGCACCATCGCCGCCCGCGGCGTGTGGGGCGTGTGCGGCGCGTCGTTCATTGTTACGGCTCCGGAACTACGAGGTCCGCGCGCAGATGCGGCGGCAGGTGACGATCGAACCAGCCGGCGACCGGGGCGAGCGCCGGGTCGCCCAGGCGGCGCTCCAGAAGGCGCCAGACCCGCGGCAGGTGGGCAAGGTAGGCGCGTTTGCCGGCCAGCGCCAGACGCACGAAGATCGCAACGATGCGGGCGTGGCGGACCGCCGCCAGCACCGCGTAGGCGCGCTGGAAGGCAGCCGCGTCGACCGCCGGCCGGGCGGCAAGGTAGCGCGCGACCATGCGCGCCGCGCGGTCGTCGGCGACGTCGCGCCGCGCGTCCTCCAGCAGGGACATCAGGTCGTAGGCGATGGGGCCGACCCCGGCCCCCTGGAAGTCGAGCAGGCCGGCGGCGCGCAGCCCCGGCCGCGGCAGCCGCATGAGGTTGTCGACGTGGTAGTCGCGCAGCAGCATCGAGGACGCCCCGCCGCACACCGGTTCGAGCACCGCCTGCCAGGCGGCCTCGAGATCGTTTCGGTGCCGTTCAGCCAAGGGGCGGCCCAGGGCGGCGGCCGGGTACACGTCGGCGAACAGCATGACCTGGTCGAGGAACAGGGCCGAATCGTAGCGCGGCAGCCCCAGCCGCGCCGCCTGCTCCAGCGCGAAACCGTCGTGGAGGGCCACCAGAACGTCGGTGGCGAGCGCGTAGAGCGCCTCCCCGTCGGCCCCCCCGTCGAGCAGGCGGGAAAATGTTTCGTCTCCGAAATCTTCCAGTATGGCCAACCCGGCGACCGCATCGGCGGCGTGGACCTGGGGGGCGGACAGGCCAAGCCCGTCGAGCGCCGCGCCGATGGCCAGGAAGGGCACGAGGTCCTCGTCCGGGTGGGGGGTGGCCACCAGGATCAGCGGCGCCCCCCCGGGCCGCTCCAGCCGCTCGTAGCGGCGTGCCGAGGCGTCGCCGGCCAAGGGTCGGCGCGCGGCGCCGGACAGGCCGTTGCGCTCCAGGAATGTTTCCACCGTGATCGTCGCGCTCACGGCGCGCCCCCGAGCGCCACGAGACGGCCGGCGGCGGCGCCGAACCCGGCGAGGGTGGCGCGCCGGGCGCCGGCGGTCGCGCCGGGGCCGAGGGTGAGCGCGAGGCGGTCAGCCGGCAGCCGTGGCCCCAGGCGGTCCGGCCATTCCACGACGGCGATGCCCGCCGCCGCCTCGTCCCAGCCGAGCTCCTCCACCTCGTCCGGCCCGGACAGCCGGTAGAGGTCGAAATGCCACAGCGGTCCGGCCGCGGTGTCGTAGGTCTGGACCAGGGTGAAGGTGGGGGACGGCACCTCGGCCTCCTCGTCGCCGGCCAGGGCGCGGATCAGGGCGCGCGCGAAGGCCGTCTTGCCGGCCCCGAGGTCGCCGTGCAGCGTCAGCACGTCGCCGCAGCGCAGCAGCGGCGCCAGGCGGCGCGCCAGCGCCACGGTGGCGGCCTCGTCGGCCAGATCGAAGGTGCGGGTGGGGGAAACGGCGGATGACGGCATGATCGCCGATTTTGGAGGAACGGGCCCCGGCGCCGCAAGGACGCGTTGCGCCGCGCCGGCGTGCGATGCGACCGGAGGTCCCCGGAGGTTGGGCGCGGTGTCCGTCAGGCCACCGCCGGCACCAGCCGCGGCGGCTTGCGGAAGTTCATGGTGATCATCAGGGCGAGCGCGCCGCCGATGACGTGCAGGTTCTTGTCCGACTCCGCCGGCAGCGGGATGCGCCGGCCCATGCACCACGACACCAGGGCCGCCGCCACCTCCGTCTCGGGGACCGTGACCGGGGTCACCCCGCCATGGTCGTCGACCACGTCGAACTGCGTGCGGACGCCGTCCTCCTGGATGAACGACACGCCCTGGACCGTGCCGACCGGCAGCGCCTCGCGCCGGGTGCGGCGCCGGTCGAAGACGGCGCGGACCACCTCCTGGTCGGTGAAGACGAGGCAGCGGCATTCCTTCATGGCGGCGGTCCCGGCCGGGGGTGCCGGGCGCCCGTCGGCCCGTCCCATACCCATAACAATTGCCGCGAATTCGATTCAAATCAACAGCGCGGCGCGCATGGCGGTCGCACCCTGGCCGCGGGGACGCTCCCCGCTCCGCGCAGGCTTGATCGGAGGCGCGAAACCGGACATGTAGGACACCATCGCAACCCGTCGTCCCGTTCCGGAGTTCCCCATGTCGACCACCCTCCGCACCGATGTCGCCATCGTCGGCGCCGGCCCGACCGGCCTGTTCGCCGTCTTCGAGTGCGGGATGCTGAAGATGACGTGCCACGTCATCGACGCGCTGGACATGGTGGGCGGCCAATGCGCGGCCCTCTACCCGGAGAAGCCGATCTACGACATTCCCGGCCACCCCGCCATCGACGCCGCCGACCTCGTGGACAGCCTGGCCCGCCAGGCCGCCCCCTTCGCGCCGACCTACCATCTGGGCCAGCAGGTGCGGACGCTGACCCGCACGGCGGAGGACCGCTGGCTGCTGGAGACCAGCGTCGGCACGCGCATCGACGCCAAGGCGGTGGTCGTCGCCGCCGGGGCCGGCGCGTTCGGCCCGAACCGGCCGCCGCTGGACGGGCTGGAGGCGTTCGAAGGGACGTCGGTGTTCTACATGGTGCGCAAGCGCCAGGACTTTGCCGGCAAGCGCGTGGTCATCGCCGGCGGTGGCGATTCCGCGGTGGACTGGACGCTGTCGCTGGCCGACGTGGCGGAGAAGGTCTACGTGGTGCACCGCCGCGCCAAGTTCCGCGCCGCCCCGGAGAGCGTGGCGCGCATGGAGGCCCTGGCCCGCGACGGCCGGGTGGAGATGGTGGTGCCCTACCAGCTCGCCGGGCTCGACGGCGCCGACGGCCAGCTCAGCGCGGTGCGCGTCGCCACCCTCGACGGCGTGGAGAAGGCGCTGCCGGCCGACGCCATGCTGGCCTTCTTCGGACTGTCCATGAACCTGGGGCCGATCGCCGAGTGGGGCCTGGGCCTGGAGCGCAGCCACATCGTGGTGGACCACGCCACCAGCGCCACCGACGCGCCGGGCATCTTCGCCATCGGCGACATCGCCACCTACCCCGGCAAGCTCAAGCTGATCCTGTGCGGCTTCGCCGAGGCGGCGCAGGCCGCCCACGCCATCCACGCCCTGGTCCACCCCGGCGAGGCGCTGCACTTCGAGTATTCCACCAGCAAGGGCGTTCCCGGCGCGTAAGGGGCGCGCGTCAAAGAAAAGGGCCGCTCGATGGAGCGGCCCGAGGTGCGCGGTGACGGGAGGGACGGCGAAGCGCTGGGTCAGCCGTCCTCGTCGTCCGGGGCGCCGGCCGGGCCGCCCGGCGCGCCCGGGCCGCGCTTCGGTCCGTCGCCACGCCCGCCGAAGGGGCCGCGCTGCATCATGCTGTCGACCATCTTCTGCTGGTCGGCAGAGAGCTGGCCGTACATCTCCTTGGCGGCCGGGACCACCGTCTCCATCTGCGTGGCACGGGCCGACATCATGGTCTGCATGCGGTCCAGGCGCTCGGGCAGGGTGGCCGGACGCGGCTGGTCCTTGATCTGGTCGCAGGCCGTGGCCAGCGGCTCCTGGCTCGCCCGCACGGTGTCGGCGAACTTGGTCCAGGCGGCCTCCTGCTGGCTCGTGATGTCCAGCTTTTCCTTGGCGAAGGCGAGCATGCCGGCGACGCGCGCCTCCTGGTCGTCGCACATCCGCATGACGCCGCCGGGGCCGCCGTGACCGAAGCCGCCGGGGCCGAAGCCGCCGTGGTGCATGCCGCCGGGACGGGCGCTGGCCGCCATCGGCACGGCGACGGCGAGGCCGAGGCCGAGAACGGCGGCGGTGAGGGCGAAGCGTTTCATCGTGGGGGTCTCCCTGGTTCTGGAGGGGCGCCGAGGCTCCGGCGGTCCCGATGACCCTGATCCTGGGGTCGCAAGTTTGCCGGTTCATGTCCGCCGGCGGGGCGATTGGTAACAGTGTGTAACCATGCGGCCCGCGGTAACGTCGCGTAACACTTTTCCCCTTAACCCGCCGGCCCGGCCGGCCGATGATCGGAGTGCCGCCGCACGGGACGGGGCCTCGGGGAACGACCATGGACCGCACGCCGCACCTGCTGGTCGTCGACGACGACCGCGACATCCGCAGCCTGACCGCACAGTTCCTGACCCGTCACGGCTACCGCGTGACCGCCGTGCGGGACGGGGCGGAGATGCTGAAGACCCTCGAGGCGGCGCGGGTCGACCTCGTCGTGCTCGACCTGATGCTGCCGGGGGAGGACGGCCTCAGCCTGTGCCGGCGGCTGCGCGCCACCTCCGCCATCCCCATCGTCATGCTGACGGCGATGGGCGAGGAGACCGATCGCATCGTCGGCCTGGAGATGGGCGCCGACGACTACCTGGCCAAGCCGTTCAGCCCGCGCGAGCTGCTGGCCCGCATCAAGGCGGTGCTGCGCCGGGTCAACGCCCCGCCGGTGGCGGCGGCCGATGGCGACCCGGCCAAGGTGCTGCGCTTCGAGGGCTGGACGCTGGATCTCACCCGCCGCGAGCTGCGCTCGCCCGACGGGGTGCTGGTTCAGCTCTCGGCCGGCGAGTACGACCTGCTGGTGGCGTTCGCCGAGCACCCGCAGCGGGTGCTGAACCGCGACCAGCTCCTCGACCTGGCGCGCGGCCGCGCCGCGGTGCCGTTCGACCGATCGGTCGATGTCCAGGTCAGCCGCCTGCGCCGCAAGATCGAGCCCGACCCGGCCGACCCCACGCTGATCAAGACGGTGCGCGGCGGCGGCTACCTGTTCACCCCCGCGGTCAGCGCGGGGCGTGCGTCGTGACCGCCATCCTGCGCCGCATCCTGCCCGACAGCATCGCCGCGCGCACCGCGCTCACCGTCGTGGTGGCGCTGCTGCTGACCCAGCTCATCAGCGCGCTGGTCTACCTGGCCGACCGGCGCGACGGGCCGCCGGCGCACAACCCGCGGGTCCTGGTGCAGCGGGTCGCCGCCATCGTGCAGCTGGTCGAGGCGACGCCGGCCGCGGAGCGGCCGCGGCTGGTGCGGGCGCTGGACGACCCCATCCTCGGCGTGGCGTGGAGCCGCGAGGAGCCGCGGATGCGCGAGCAGCGCCACGGCTTTCCGTTCGAGGCGCTGCGCCGCCGCATCCGCCAGGCGCTGGACGACCCGGACCGCGAGGTGCGGGTGGCCATCCAGCGCCCGCCCGCCGGGCTGCTCGGGGCACCGCCCCTGCAGCGGCGCGACGAACCCCATTGGGTCGGCGACGCCCGCCTGTCGGTGCGCCTCGGCGACGGCTCCTGGCTCACCTTCGTCTCCGGGGACCCCTCGGCGGCGGCGTTCCGGCTGCTGCGCTTCGGCCTGTGGATGGCCGGCATCGTCGCCATGATCGTCGTGCTGTCGCTGCTGGCGGCGCGGCGCCTGACGGCGCCGCTCGGCCGCTTCGCCGGGGCGGCCGAGCGGCTGGGCGTCGACCCCGAGGCGCCGCCGCTGGAGGAGTCCGGCCCGCGCGAGCTGCGGGCGGCGATCCAGGCCTTCAACCGGATGCAGGAGCGCCTGCGCCGCTTCGTCGACGACCGCACCCAGATGCTGGCCGCCATCAGCCACGACCTGCGCACGCCGCTGACCCGCCTGCGCCTGCGCGCCGAGCTGGTCGAGGACGCCGACATGCAGCGCCGCATGCTGGCCGACCTCGACGAGATGCAGGCGATGATCGCCGCCACCCTGGCCTTCGCCCGTGACGACGCCAAGCGGGAGCCGCGCGGCCCGCTCGACCTCGCCGATCTGCTGCAGAGCCTGGTCGAGGACCGCACCGACGCCGGCCACGCCGCCGCCTATGCAGGGCCCGCCCACGCCACCGCCCAGGGGCGGCCGGTGGCGCTGCGCCGGGCCTTCGCCAACCTGATGGACAACGCCATCGCCTATGGCGGCGGCGTGCGCGTGCGGCTGGAGCCGGAAGACGGCCAGGCCCGCATCCTGCTGGACGACGACGGTCCCGGCATCCCGGAGGCCGAGTTCGAGGCGGTGTTCGCCCCCTTCCACCGCCTGGAGCGCTCCCGCTCGCGCGACACCGGCGGGGTCGGCCTGGGCCTGTCGACGGCGCGCACCATCGTGCGCGGCCATGGCGGCGACATCGCCCTGGCCAACCGGCCCGGGGGCGGGCTGCGGGTCAGCGTGGTGCTGCCCCTGTAGGGACCCCTGAAGGACCGTCGGCGGCGGACCGCGCGTTCTGCGGCAGGATCAAGGTGACGGTCGCGCCGCCTCCGTCGCCGTCGTTGCCGCCGCCCAGCACGACGCGGCCGGCCAGCGGGCCGGTCACGACGTTGTAGACGATGGTCAGCCCCAGCCCCTTGTGGCCGCGGCTGCGGGCGGTGGTGAAGAACGCATCGAACAGGCGGCCGCGCAGGTCCGGCGGCACGCCGGGTCCCTCGTCGCGCACCGCGAGCGACCAGGCCGGGCGGCCTTCGAGCGCGGTCGCGGCGACCGCCACGGTGACCGCCCCGCCCGCCACCCCGGGATAGGCGTGGGCGGCGGCGTTGGCGAACAGCTCCAGCAGGGCGCGTTCCAGGTGGACCCGCGGCCCCCGCCACGGGCACGGCCCGGGGCCGGTGACGGCGACCCGCAGCCGGGCCTCGGGGTGGTCCATGGCGAACAGGGCGGCGGCGTGGTCCGCCGCGTCGGCCAGGTCGAGCGTTTCCACGGGTTCGCTGCCGGCCCCCGCGGCGATGGCGGTGAACGCCTCGACCAGCGCCACCGCGCGCACCAGGTTCGCGCGCAGCAGGCGCGCCGGCTCCATCAGGTCGGCGGCCGCGCCGCGGTCCGGGGTGTCCGCCAGCGCCTCGATGTGGCTGGCGGTGGTGACGCAGATGCCGAGCGGTGTGTTCAGCTCGTGGGCCAGCCCGGTCACCGCCTGGACGACGCCGCGGTGGCGCGCCAGCTCGGCCTCGGCGGCGCGCATCCGGCCCTCCAGGTCCTCGCGGGCGAGCCGGTCCGAAGCGTCGCGGACCTTGCGGCTGAGCTCGCGCAGGAGCTTGCCCAGCAAGTCCGGAGAGGGGGCAATCACCTCCAGGAAGGGCGCGCGCTCCAGCACGAACAGGCGCAGCGGGGTCGCCGCGACCACGGTGGCGGAGCGCGGGCCGCCGTCGATCAGCGCCATCTCGCCGAAGCAGTCGCCGGCGCCGCGGCGCGCGACCTCCACGGGATGGCCCGCGGGGTCCCGCCGCAGCACGCTCACCACGCCGTCGAGGAGGACGTACAGGGCGTCGCCGTCGTCGCCCTCGCGCACCAGCACCGTGCCGGCGGTGGCCGTGGCGACGCGGCCGCGCCGCGCCAGGGCGGCGCGCTCGTCCGGCGTGAAGCTGTCGAAGAGGGGAATGCCGTCGAGGGCGCTCGACGGCGCCGGCGTGTCCAACAGGCGGCCTCCGGTGCGGAACCGCGGCAGCATACCCCATCGCGGCGCCGGCTGTCGCGCCGGGCGCGGCGCCCCGGCTCAGCCGCCGGCGAAGCGGCGCACCGGTTCAGCCGCCGGCGAAGCGGCGCACCGTGCGCCGGACCGCGTCAACGTACGTGCCGCCGAACAGCCGCACATGGACCAGCAGCGGATAGAGGTTGTAGACGTCGCACCGCACCTCGAAGAAGCCGGGGCGCAGCGGCCGGATCTCGCCGTAGCGGCGGAAGAACGGCTCGCCGAAGCTGGCGAACAGGGTGGCGAAGGCCAGTTCGATCTCCGGGTCGGCGTGGTAGAGCGCGGGGTCGATGACCCCGGCGATGCGCCCGCCGCGGGCCAGCACGTTGCCGGCCCAGAGATCGCCGTGGATCAGCGCCGGGGCCGCCGGCGGACCGATCAGCTCGGGCAGGCGCGCGGCCAGCCGGTCCAGTCCGGCCATCAGGGCGCTGTCGATGCGGCCCTCGTCCAGCGCCGCGCGCGCCATGTACAGCAGGCGGCGGTCGCGCAGGAAGGCAATCCAGTCCCCGTCCTCGCCGTTGGGCTGGGGCAGCGGCCCGATCACCGTGTCGCGGGGGAAGCCGTAGCGCGGGGCGGCGATGCCGTGCAGGGCGGCGACCAGCTCCGCCGCGTGCTCCTGGGCGGCCGGGCCCAGGGCGTCGCCACCCTCCACCAGGTCCATCAGCAGCATCCGGTCGTCGCCGTGATGGACCGCCGGCACCGGCAGCCGGCTGTGCGCCGCGAGGTGGCGCAGCATGAACGCCTCCGGCTCCAGCCCGCGCCCGACCTTGGCCGCCAGCACACGCCCGTCGGCCAGCCGCAGGCGCAGCAGGACGGCGTTGTGGCCCCCCGACAGCGGGGCCACGGCGGCGACGGCGCTGCCGGTGGCGCGCGCCACCGCGGCGCGGAGGTCGCTGGGGAATCCGGGGTCTCCGGCGGTCACCGACGGTGTCCCTTCCCCATCAGTCCAGGGTGCGGCGGATGTGGTCGAGAAGGCCGCGGGCGCCCCGCTCGACCAGGTCGAGCACCTCCGTGAAATGGTCGCCCTCGCCGTAGTACGGATCGGGCACCTCGCGCCGCGGCGCCGACGGGGCGTGGTCGAGGAACAGCCCGACCGCGGCGGTGGCGTCGGCCGGCGCCATCCGGCGCAGCTGGGCGAGGTGGCCGCCGTCCATGGCCAGGACGTAATCGAAGGCGCGGAAATCGCCGGGGGTCACCTGGCGCGCCCGCAGCCCGGACAGGTCGACGCCGCGCCGCCGCGCCGCCGCCACGCTGCGCGGGTCCGGCGCCTCCCCGACGTGGTAGCCGCTGGTGCCGGCGGAGTCCGCGGCGATCGCACCGTCGAGACCGGCGTCGCGCACGGCGTGGCGGAACACCCCCTCGGCGGTCGGCGAGCGGCATATGTTGCCGGTGCACACGAACAGCACCCTGATCATCGTCTCCCTCCGTCTGCGGTGGCCTCTGCGGCGGCCTCTGCGCCGCGCCCGTCCCCGCCCCCGTTCCCGCCGCCCGGGGGGCTTCCTTGCGCGGCGGGCGCGTGCCATGCTCGGCCGCCACCGCAGGTCTACCATACCGGCCCCGAGGTGCCCATGCTCCAGCGCGACGCCTCCATCCTCGTCCTCACCGGCGCCGGGATCTCGCGCGAGTCCGGCCTCCACACGTTCCGCGACGCCGACGGGGTGTGGGCGACGGTGCGGCTGGAGGACGTCGCCACCCCCGAGGCGTTCTCCCGCGATCCCCGCGGGGTGCACGCCTTCTACAACGCGCGGCGGCGCCAGCTGGCGGCACCGGAGGTGCGGCCCAACCCCGCCCACCTCGCCCTGGCCGAGCTGGAACGGCGGTGGGCCGGTCGCGTGCTGGTGGTCACCCAGAACATCGACGACCTGCACGCACGCGCCGGCAGCCGCAACCTGCTGCCCATGCACGGCGAACTGCTGAAGGCCGTCTGCGTCCACTGCCGCACCGTGGCCGGCTGGGCGGGCGACCTGTCGGTCGGCGACGTCTGCCCCGCCTGCGCCCGGGCCGGCGGCCTGCGACCCGACGTGGTGTGGTTCGGCGAGATGCCCTACGGCATGGAGCGCATCCAGGAGACCCTGGCCGACTGTGACCTTTTCGTGTCCATCGGCACCTCGGGCAACGTCTATCCCGCCGCCGGCTTCGTGGCGGAGGCCAGCCACCACGGCGCCCATACGGTGGAACTGAACCTGGAGCCCTCGGCCGGTGCAACGCGCTTCGCCGAACGCATCCATGGCCCGGCGTCGGCGGTGGTTCCCGCCTTCGTGCACCGCCTGCTCGCCGCCGTGTGACGCCCCGCCCCGCCCCACCGCCCGCGCGAATTTCCGGAACCCATCGGCGCCCGCCCTGTTGCTGGCCAACGTCGACGGAACAACGCGAAGGAGCGAATGCGATGCTCAAGCAGACCATGACCGCCACCGCCGCCCTGATGCTGGCCCTCGGCTTGGCCGCCGCCCCCGCCACCGCGGAAGGCATGAACGACGAGGCCGCCGGCGTGGAGACCAACACCACCATGGGCGCCGACGAGGGCATCCTGGACAGCAACGAAGGCTATGCCGAGGACGAGGGGCTGATCGAGAACGACGGCTACGCCGAGGACGACAGCCTGATCAGCGACGAGGCGGAAGCCGAGATGGGCGATTCCGGCCTGTTCGACGACGAGACCGAGGTCGAGGTCGAGGAATAATCCGCCGCCCGGTCACTCGGGGACGGCAAGACGAAGGCCAGGGGCGCCGCCCCTGGCCTTTTTTGCGTTTTAAACGAGCCGGGGAACACGGAAGCGTCCGCTGGCGTTTATTGCGCGGATCTCTTGCGACACACCCTCACAAAAGGAGCCCTTTCCATGCGGAAGGCTTTCCCGACCCTGCTCGCCGCCACGGCTCTGACGTTCGCCTTCGGGATTCTGCCGGTGTCCGCCGGCACCGCGACCGGTTCGGCGGACGCCGCGACAGCGACCGAGAACCCGGCACCCGTCCAGGAATCCTGGATGGCCGGCCCCGCGAAGGCGCCCCCCTCCACCGCCGAGGACCCGTCGAGCGCCGAGGCGGTCGACGAGGCCGACGTGGAGGACGACGCGGCCGAAGAGGCCCCCGACCCTGAGGTCATCGCCCCCGACCAGATGACCGAGCTGCGCGACGAGACCTGGATCGATCCGGACGCCATCATCGCCACCGCGGCGCCTGAGGATCTCGGCGTCCAGGAGCACAAGGTCGAGATCTTCAAGCCGCTGGGCAGCGTCCAGCAGTCGTCGCCGGCGCTCGACGCGAAGTGACGCGCCGGGGGCCTTCGCCGGCCCGGCGCGAGCGCCGGGGCACCGCCCCCGGGGCCCCGCGTGGCAGCGCCCCCGGGGGTCGTCCCGGGGGCGGCCCCGGCGGCGGTCCCGGAGGGTGGCCGGTGCCCCCGGGGCCGCCGCCGCGGGTCAGCCGCGGTTCATGCGGTTGTCGACCAGTTCGTTGACCACGCCGGGATCGGCCAGGGTCGACGTGTCGCCCAGGGCCTCGTGCTCGTTGGCGGCGATCTTGCGCAGGATGCGCCGCATGATCTTGCCCGACCGGGTCTTGGGCAGGCCCGGCGCCCACTGGATCAGGTCCGGCGAGGCGATCGGGCCGATCTCCTTGCGCACCCACGCCACCAGCTCCTTGCGCAGCGCCTCCGACGGCTCCTCGCCGGCGTTCAGGGTGACGTAGGCGTAGATGCCCTGGCCCTTGAGGTCGTGCGGATAGCCGACCACCGCGGCCTCGGCGACCTTGGGGTGGGCCACCAGTGCGCTCTCCACCTCGGCGGTGCCCATGCGGTGGCCGGAGACGTTGATGACGTCGTCGACCCGCCCGGTGATCCAGTAGTAGCCGTCGGCGTCGCGCCGGCAGCCATCGCCGGTGAAGTACTTGCCGGCGAAGGTCGAGAAGTAGGTCTGGACGAAGCGTTCGTGGTCGCCGTAGACGGTGCGCATCTGCCCCGGCCAGGAATCGCCGATGCAGAGGTTGCCCTCGGTGGCCCCCTCCAGGAGCGCGCCGTCGTTGTCGACCACCTCCGGCTTGACGCCGAAGAACGGCTTGGTCGCCGAGCCCGGTTTCTGGCCGATGGCGCCGATCAGCGGCGAGATCAGGATGCCACCGGTCTCGGTCTGCCACCAGGTGTCGACGATCGGGCAGCGGCCGTCGCCGACCACGTTGTGGTACCACAGCCAGGCTTCGGGGTTGATGGGCTCGCCCACCGACCCCAGCACCCGCAGGCTGGCCCGCGAGGTCGCCTTGACCGGCCCTTCGCCCTCGCGCATCAGCGAGCGGATGGCGGTGGGGGCGGTGTAGAAGATGCTGACCTTGTGCTTGTCGATGACCTGCCAGAAGCGCGACACGTCGGGGTAGGTCGGCACGCCCTCGAACATCAAGGTGGTGGCGCCGTTGGCCAGCGGCCCGTAGATGATGTAGCTGTGCCCGGTGACCCAGCCGACGTCGGCGGTGCACCAGTAGACCTCGCCGTCCTTGTAGTCGAAGACGTGCTGGTGGGTCAGCGAGGTGTAGACGAGGTAGCCGCCGGTGGTGTGCAGCACGCCCTTGGGCTTGCCGGTGGAGCCGGAGGTGTAGAGGATGAACAGGGGGTCTTCGGCGCTCATCTCCTCGGGCGGGCAGTCGGCGGAGACGCTCGCCGCCTCCTCGTGCAGCCAGACGTCGCGGCCGGGGGTGACGGCGACGTCGCCGCCGGTGTGCTTGACCACCAGCACGGTCTTCACCCCGGGGGCGCCGGCCACCGCCTTGTCGGCGTTGGCCTTCAGCGGCACCTTGCGGCCGCCGCGCAGGCCCTCGTCGGCGGTGATCAGGAAATGGCTGTCGCAGTCGACGATGCGGTCCTTCAGGCTGTCCGGCGAAAACCCGCCGAACACGACCGAGTGGATGGCGCCGATGCGCGTGCAGGCCAGCATGGCGTAGGCCGCCTCGGGGATCATCGGCAGGTAGATGGTGACACGGTCGCCCTTCTTGACCCCGTGCTTCTTCATCACGTTGGCCAGCCGGCAGACCTGCTCGTGCAGCTCCTTGTAGGTGATCGACTTGGACACCGAGGGGTCGTCGCCCTCGAAGATGATCGCGACCTGGTCGCCGCGCGTCGCCAGATGACGGTCGATGCAGTTGGCGGAGACGTTCAGCGTACCGTCGTAGAACCAGCGGATGTGAACATCCCCGGTGAAGTCCACGTCCTTGACCTTGGTGAACGGCTTGATCCAGTCGACGCGCTTGCCCTGCTCCGCCCAGAAGGATTCGGGGTCCGAGATCGACTGCTCGTAAAGGCGGGCGTAGGCGGCCTCGTCCACCCACGCGGCCTTGGCGACGTCGGGATGGACCGGGAAGAAACTGTTGGTGTCGGTCATTGGAACGCGTATCCCCCGCTTGACTTCTGGTTGGGCCTCTCGGGCGCTCGGGCTCGGCCGTGCGCCGCCCCGTTTGGCCGGCATTATCCACACAACCCACAGCCGCCACAAGTCGCTCGGGATGCCGCGATGGGGGGTGCGAGCGGTTGCCGGAGCGGATTTTGCTGCAGCGCACAGTGCGCAGGGCGGATGGGGCGCGGGTGCGGTGCGGCCGGCACTGCGGCAACGTGCCGCGGGGGCGGGGCGGTGGCCAGCGCCCCCGCCTCCCCCTACCACGACGGAGCCACACTCACTTAACACACCCTTAACCGAGCGGGCGTAGCGTGACCGTCGTTCGATGTCCTCTCAGCACGGCGTTCCATGACCACCAGCACCACCGCGGACGGCACCACCGGCGGGACCGACCTGGCCAGCCGGCTGACCCAGATGACCAACCGCACCAATTTGATGGTGATCGACGCGACGTTGAACGCGCTGCCGCCGGGCGGCCCGCTCAACGCGGCGGGCCGGTGCGACACCGCCGCCGCCGAGGTGCGGGCGCTGGCCAGGCGCATGCTGCGGGCCACCGCGGACCTGGCGGAGACCATCGAGGCCGGGGCCGAGCCCGCCTGACACGCCCGGGCGGAGCCGGCTATACACCCCGCGGGCGGAGCCCGTTAGAAACCGACGCGGGCGGAGCCCGCCAGACTCCGGCGAAGGCGGAGCCCGCCGGGCGAGGCCGCGCGGCGCGGCGGCCGGTCACCCGCCGGTGGGGCCACCGTCGAGCCCGGCCAGGGCGCAGATGTGGGACCATTCGGCGTCGCTGACCGGGCACACCGACAGCCGCGACTGGCGGACCAGCGCCATCCCTTGCAGCCGCGGATCGGCCTTGATCTGCTTCAGGGTCACCGGGGTCGCCACCGGCCGCACCGCCCTCACGTCGACCATGCCGAACCGCCCCGCCGCATCGGCGGGATCGGGGTAAAACTCCCGCACCACCTCGACCACCCCGACGATCTCGAGCCCCTCGTTCGAGTGGTAGAAGAACGCCTGGTCGCCGACCCTCATCGCCTTCAGGTTGTTGGCAGCCTGGTGGTTGCGCACGCCGTCCCAATGGGTGGTGCCGTCGGCGACCATGCGCTGCCAGGAATACTTGAACGGCTCCGACTTCACCAGCCAGCGCGCCATGCCACCGCTCCTCAGTCCTTGGGGTAGACGCGGCGCCACGCGCGGATCTCGACGCGCTCGAACAGTCCGGCCTTGGCGTAGGGATCGGCGGCAGCGAAGGCCTCGGCGGCGGCGCGGTCGGCGCACTCGACGATCAGCAGGCTGCCGACCATGCCGGTGGCGTCGTCGGACAGCAGCGGGCCGGCGACGCGGATGCGCTCGCGATGGGCCTCCAGGAACTCCAGATGGGCGGCGCGGTTGGTGGCGCGCACGTCGGCCGACCCGGCCTTGTCCGTGCAATGGAACATGAACAGCATGGGACCTCCCTCCCCTTTCGGATGGGTGACCCTAGCGCATGCCCCGGCGGCGGGGAAGCGGCGAGGACCGCCGCCCGGGTCAGCGCGTCAGCATGGCGCTGTCCTTGCCGCACATCACGAAGACCTTGGCGTAGACCTTGAGCAGCGCCTGGATCAGCCCGTCGACCGGGGCGCTGCGCAGCGCCCCGGGATGGGCCGGGTCGACGTGCAGCACGGCGCTGTCGGGGGTGTCGTTGAACCAGGCGAGCGCGTGGATGCGGTCGGGGCGGAGCGCGTCGGGAAACGCCGCGTCCATCAGCCAGAAGCACTCGAAGTTGCGGCAGGACGGCGGGCGCTCGTCGTAGATGGTGCAGCCCGTGCCGCGGTCGCAGGCCTCGCACCAGCGCGCCGCCGGCTTCTTGCGCTCGGGCACCCCCATCAGCTTGCAGCACAGGGTGCAACTGCCGCAGGTCCGCTCCGCCGCCGGTCGGGCGGCGGTGGCGGCGGTGATCTCGGTCCCGGCGCCGGGTTTCGTGTCGGTCATGATGTCCTTATCCCTCCTCCTCGCGGAACGGCCGCGAGAGCAGGCCACGGATGGTGTCGTCGAGGCTGGCGCCGTGGTTCAGGATGGCGTCCACGGCCCGGCAGATCGGCATGTCGACGCCCCGCCGCCCGGCGAGCGCCACCACCGCCCGGGCGGTGTAGACGCCTTCGGCCACCGACCGGCGCTCCTCCAGGATGGCGTCGAGCGCCCGCCCCTGCCCCAGCGCCGCCCCCAGCGACATGTTGCGCGACTGCAGACTGGAGCAGGTCAGCGTGAGGTCGCCGAGGCCGGACAGCCCCATCAGCGTCTCGGCCCGGCCCCCCAGGGCCACGGCCAGCCGGGTGATCTCGGCCAGGCCGCGGGTGATCAGGGCGGCGCGCGCGTTGTCGCCAAGGCGCCGCCCCTCCACCACCCCGCAGGCGATGGCCAGCACGTTCTTGACCGCGCCGCCGATCTGCGCGCCGACCAGGTCGTCGGTCAGGTAGGGGCGGAAGGTCAGGCTGCCCAGGGCGTCGAGCAGCCGGGCCCCCAGCGCGGCGTCGGCGCAGGCGAGCGTCACCGCCGTGGGCAGGCCGCGCGCCACCTCCCCGGCGAAGGTGGGGCCGGACAGCACGGCCAGCGGGGTGCCGGCCGGCAGGGCGGTGCCGACCGCCTCGGTCATCAGCGCGCCGCTGGCGATCTCGATCCCCTTGGCGCAGACCACCGCCGGCGCGCCGCCCTTCAGGTGCGGCGCCAGGGCGGCGGCGGCGGCGCGCAGGTGCTGCGCCGGCGCGACCAGCAGCACGGCGTCGCAGGTGGCGAGGTCCGCCAGATCGGCGGTCGCCCGGAGCGCGTCGGGAAGCGGCACGCCGGGCAGGTAGTCGGGGTTCTCGCGGCGCTGCGCGACGGCGTCGACCACCGCCGCCTCGCGGGCCCACAGCACCGTTTCCCGGCCGGCGCGCAGCGCCGCCAGCGCCAGGGCCGTGCCCCAGGCGCCGGCGCCGACGACGCCGACCCGCCGAACGCACTCCGTCATGGCCGTCCCTCCCCTTGTCCTCGCAGCCCCGGGCCGCCGTCCCGCCGGCTATGGATAGGCGAGCCGCCCGGGCTCCGCAAAACAAACCGGCGTCTCATGCGTTGTACCTCACAGTCCGCCGATCGTCCCGGGCGGACCGAAAGAACGGAGACACACATGCTGCACCGCAAAACCCTCACCGCCACCCTGGTCGCCGGCGCCCTGGCCACCGCGCTCGCCGGCTGCACCCAGACGGGCTCAGGCCAGCAGCAGGGCGGCTTCGGCAACACCGGCGGCGGCGCGCTGCTGGGGGCCCTGGGCGGCGCCGCGCTGGGCGCCCTGTCGGGCGACGACGCCGTCGACCAGCGCCAGCGCGCCCTCATCGGCGCCGGCATCGGTGCGCTGGCCGGCGGTGCGGCCGGCTACTATATGGACAGCCAGGAGCAGCAGCTCCGCCAGGAGCTGGCCGGCACGCCGGTCGCCGTGCAGCGCCAGCAGGAGACGATCGTCCTGACGGTGCCCAGCGGCGTCACCTTCGCCCACGATTCCGCGACCCTGTTGCCCCAGGCGCAGCAGTCGCTGAACGAGGTGGCGCGGGTGCTGTCCGCCAACCCGAAGACCACCATCGACATCATCGGCTTCACCGACGCCAGCGGCGCCGACACCTACAACAAGACCCTGTCGCAGCAGCGCGCCAGCGCCGTCGCCGACTTCCTGATCAGCCGCGGCGTGCAGCCCGCCCGCATCCTCACCGCCGGCATGGGCGAGGCCAACCCGGTCGCCGACAACACCACCGACGAAGGCCGGGCCATGAACCGCCGGGTCGAGATCCGGGTGAACCCCTTCGAGCAGCCGACGGCGTAGGCTCCGGGTCAGGCCTTGACCCCCGCCCCCACGTCGGGCCGGCCGAGGGCCGGTCGCGCCGTGGGGTCGAGGGGCCAGCGCGGGCGCGGCGCGAAGTCGAGCGGGTCGGTCTGGCCGAGGCGCAGCCGCTCGACACCGGCCCACGCGATCATCGCCGCGTTGTCGGTGCACAGCCGCAGCGGCGGCGCCACGAAGGGCAGGCCCTCCGCCGCCGCCAGCTCCGCCAGTCGGGCCCGCAGGGCACGGTTGGCGGCGACGCCGCCGGCCACCACCAGGACCCCGCCCTGGGGATGCGCCTCGCGGAACAGGCGGATGGCGCGGCGGCAGCGGTCGGCCATCACGTCGGTCACCGCCGCCTGGAAGCCGGCCGCGAGATCGCCGCGGTCGGCATCGCTCAGCGGGCCGGGCAGCTCCTCCACCGTGCGGCGCACCGCCGCCTTGAGGCCGGAGAACGAGAAGTCGCAGCCCGGCCGGCCGAGCATCGGCCTGGGGAAGGCGAAGCGGCCGGGATCGCCGGCGGCGGCGGCGGCCTCGACCCGCGGCCCGCCGGGGTAGCCGAGGCCGATCAGCTTGGCGGTCTTGTCGAACGCCTCGCCCACCGCGTCGTCGATGGTGGTGCCGAGGCGGCGGTAGCGCCCCACCCCCTCGACCATCAGCAGCTGGCAGTGCCCGCCCGACACCAGCAGCAGGAGGTAGGGGAACGCCACCCCGTCGGTGAGCCGGGCCGTGAGGGCGTGGCCCTCCAGGTGGTTGACGGCGATGAAGGGGAGATCGCGGGCGGCGCAGATGGCCTTGGCGGTCAGCACGCCGACGATGACCCCGCCGATCAGCCCGGGCCCGCCGGTCGCCGCCACCGCGTCCAGGTCGCCCAGCCCGACCCCGGCCTCGTCCAGGGCGCGGCGGATCAGCCCGTCCAGGTGGTCGAGGTGGGCGCGCGCCGCCACCTCCGGCACGACGCCGCCATAGGGCGTGTGGTCGGCGATCTGCGACAGAACCACGTCGGCGCGGATGGCGCGGGCGTCGGTGACCACCGCCGCGGCGGTCTCGTCGCAGCTGGTTTCGATGCCGAGAACGATCATGGCGGCACACTAGCGGTTTTCCGGAGGGCTGGTATAGGGTCTTGCCGGCGGCCGCGGAGGGCAGGAGACGATGAACAAGGGGGTTCCGGCCAGCGACGCCGCGATCCGCTATTACGACGCCGAGTTCCCGTCCCTGGAGGACGGCGAGGTCCGGGCCGAGGTGGTGGCCCGCCTCGCCCGCCTCACCGTCCTCGGCGACATCGCCTTCTACAAGGACGCGGCCCGCACCGAGGTGGCCCGGCGGGCGGCCGTGGCGGCGCGCCCCGGACCGGTGGTGGAGGTCGGTTGCGGCACCGGCCGGCTCGCCATCCCGTTGGCCCGGGCGGGGCTGGAGGTCTACGCCGTCGACGTGTCGCCGGCCATGCTGGACCAACTCCGCGCCAAGCTGGCCCGCGAGGACGCGGCGGTTCGGGCGCGCGTCCACGTGGTGTGCCAGGACGCCGCCGCCCTCGACCTGCCGCGCCGCGACCTCGTCTTCGCGGCCATGCCGTTCAACGTCCTGATGCTGATCCCGGAGGCCGACGCCCAGCGGCGCACCCTGGCGGCGCTGGGCGCCCACATGGCGCCCGGCGGGGTGCTCGCGCTGGATCTGATGAACCCGCTGCTGCTGCCGGCCGCGGCGCAGACCCGGCCGGCGATCTCCGAGCCGCGGCGCAACCCGGTCACCGGCAACAGCTACGTCCGGCACTCCATGCACGGCGCCGTGGACGCCGACCAGCGCCAGCGGATCTACGGCGTGTACGAGGAGATGCTCGAGGACGGGCGCATCGTCGTGGCCGAGTACGGGTTCCACTGGCGGATGGTGTTCCGCGACGACATCGCCACGATGCTGGCCGACGCCGGATTCACGGTCGAGCGCATCGCCGGCGATTTCGAGGATTCCGACTGGTCGACGGCCAGCCGCCGCATCGTCGTCACCGCGCGCCGGGCCTGACCGCGGGCCACACGCCACACGCCACCGGCGCGGCCCTATCCGAAGACGCCGTACACGCGCAGGATATAGGCCAAGGCGGCGACAAGGGCGAGCAACCCACCCACCGTCGCCACCGCCAGGACGGCTTCGGCCGAGGCCGCGGTCCGGTCCGGGCGGTCCGTCTCCCCTTGCCGGGGCGCGTCGTCCCGGTCCGCACCGCGCCGCGCCGGGCCGGGCCAGTCCGCCGTCGGCCGGTCGCGATGCGGTGGCGGGTCCGCGGTCATGCCGGCATGTCCCGCAGCGCCTGGGCCAGGAAGAGCAGGCCGGACAGCAGGGCGAACAGCCCGGCCAGGGTCGCGAACTCCAGCACCACCTCGGCCAGCCACAGGTCGGCACCCCCGTCCTCGGCCAGCATCCTGTGGACGTCCTGTCTCCCCTCGCCCATCGGCGTCCCCCTCCGGCTGGCCGGACGCGGGGTCCGGGCGATGTGACGTAATTTCATAAAATTGTATACATCTCCTGGGTCGCGGGCTGTGACGGCGGTCACACGGGCACCGATTTTTCCGCCGCGCGGACCGGGCGCTCACCGCGGCCCCCACCGCGCCGCGCTCCGCCCCTGACGAGGCGATCTTTTTTCACGCCTTATCAATATGTTGTCTGTTTTCGAGGCAGGCTGGCGCGGCACCGGCGCGGATTTCGGCACACGACGCCCTTGAATCCGCCTCGGTACTCCATTAGCTGTCTGGCACTCACCGGGGCAGAGTGCTAACACCACCCGCCACCCGGCTCTGCATTCCTTAAAGCGCCTTAGTTCACCCAGGAGGCAAGCATCATGAAGTTCCGTCCGCTGCACGACCGCGTCGTCGTCAAGCGTCTGGAGTCCGACACCAAGACCAAGGGCGGGATCATCATCCCCGACACCGCCAAGGAGAAGCCGCAGGAAGGCGAGATCGTCGCCGTCGGCCCGGGCGCCCGCGACGAGAGCGGCAAGGTGGTCGCGCTCGACGTCAAGGCTGGCGACCGCATCCTGTTCGGCAAGTGGTCCGGTACCGAGGTGAAGATCGACGGCGAGGATTTCCTGATCATGAAGGAATCCGACGTCATGGGCATCATCGAGGCCTGAGTCGCCTCTGCTGTTCCTGACCGTCCAACCGACTGAAGAATTCAAAGGAATCGAGCAATGGCTGCCAAGGACGTCAAGTTCTCCACCGCCGCCCGTGACAAGATGCTGCGCGGCGTGGACATCCTGGCCGACGCTGTGAAGGTGACGCTGGGCCCGAAGGGCCGCAACGTGGTCATCGAGAAGTCGTTCGGCGCCCCGCGCATCACCAAGGACGGCGTCACCGTCGCCAAGGAGATCGAGCTCGCCGACAAGTTCGAGAACATGGGCGCCCAGATGGTGCGTGAGGTCGCGTCGAAGACGAACGACCTGGCCGGCGACGGCACCACCACGGCGACCGTTCTCGCCCAGGCCATCGTCCGCGAGGGCGTCAAGGCGGTGGCCGCCGGCATGAACCCGATGGACCTGAAGCGCGGCGTCGACATGGCGGTCGAGGCCGTGGTCAACGACATCAAGGCGCGCGCCAAGAAGGTCACCACCAACGCCGAGATCGCCCAGGTGGGCACCATCTCCGCCAACGGCGAGGCCGACATCGGCGCGATGATCGCCCAGGCCATGGAGAAGGTCGGCAACGAGGGCGTCATCACGGTCGAGGAGGCCAAGTCGCTCGAGACCGAGCTCGAGGTCGTCGAGGGCATGCAGTTCGACCGCGGCTACCTCAGCCCGTACTTCATCACCAACGCCGACAAGATGATCGCGGATCTCGAGAACCCGTTCATCCTGCTGCACGAGAAGAAGCTGTCGGGCCTGCAGGCGCTGCTGCCGGTGCTGGAGACGGTGGTGCAGTCGTCGCGTCCGCTGCTGATCATCGCCGAGGACGTCGAGGGCGAGGCCCTGGCCACCCTGGTGGTCAACAAGCTGCGCGGCGGCCTCAAGGTCGCGGCCGTGAAGGCGCCGGGCTTCGGTGACCGCCGCAAGGCGATGCTCGAGGACATGGCCATCCTGACCGGCGGCCAGGTCATCAGCGAAGACCTCGGCATCAAGCTCGAGAACGTCACCATCGACATGCTGGGCACCGCCAAGAAGGTCGTGATCTCCAAGGAGAACACCACCGTCGTCGACGGCGCCGGCGCCAAGGAGGACATCCAGGCCCGCTGCACCCAGATCCGGGCGCAGGTCGAGGAGACCACCTCGGACTACGACCGCGAGAAGCTGCAGGAGCGTCTGGCGAAGCTGGCCGGCGGTGTCGCCGTGATCCGCGTCGGCGGCGCCACCGAGGTCGAGGTGAAGGAGCGCAAGGACCGCGTCGACGACGCCATGCACGCCACCCGTGCGGCCGTCGAGGAGGGCATCGTCGCCGGCGGCGGCACCGCGCTGCTGTACGCCGCCAAGTCGCTGGACTCCCTGAAGCCGGCCGACGACGACCAGCGCGTCGGTGTCGACATCGTGCGCCGCGCCCTGCAGTCGCCGATCCGTCAGATCGCCTACAACGCCGGCACCGACGGCTCGATCATCGTCGGCAAGCTGCTGGAGCAGGGTGACCCGAACTACGGCTACGACGCCCAGAAGGGTGTCTACTGCGACATGGTCGCCGAAGGCATCATCGACCCGGTCAAGGTGGTGCGCACCGCCCTGCAGGACGCCGCCTCGGTGGCCGGCCTGCTGATCACGACCGAGGCGATGATCGCCGAGAAGCCCGAGAAGAAGTCCGCCCCGATGCCGGGCGGCGACATGGGCGGCATGGGTGGCATGGGCGACATGGGCTTCTAAGCCCATCCGTCCGCAACACCGGCCGCGAGGAAGGGGGCGCTCCCGCAGGGGGGCGCCCCTTTTCCGTTGGCGCGGTCAGCCGGCCGGGCCCGCCACTCCAGGCGCCGCTCCGGCCGCCGCCGCACGGGGGGCTGCCGCACGGGCTGCCGCACGGGCTGCCTGAGTCGTGCCGTCGAAGCCCCAGTCGGCCGCCGCGATCTCCTGCACCACCACATAGGTGGCCGGGGCCAGGCCGTCGGCGTGGCGGCGCAGCATCGCCATCGCCTCGGCCACGAAGGCGGCCTTCTCGGCCCCCGTGTTGGTGCCCGCGGTGATCCACACCTCGGCGTGGGCGGCCACCGCCACCGGCACGGCGCCGATGCTCCACACCGCCCGGGGGCGTTCGACCAGCACCGACGTCACCTCGGGCCGCTTGCCCAGCGTCCGGGCGACCAGGCCGGTCGCCTCGGCGGCGAGGCGCGCGTCGGCGTCGGGGCCCGCCGGCGCGCCGTGTAGGGTGATGCGGAGAAACGGCATCGGAACCTCCTGTCCTGTGGGTGTCGGACCACCCTGGCGCGCCGCTCCTCCAATGAAAATTTAATAGTTCTGATATTTCCCATATGCCATCCTTATGGATGGCATCCGACATCCCCCTCGACCTCATCCGCTCCTTCGTCGCCGTGGCCGAGACCGGGACCGTGACCCGGGCCGCCGACCGGATCGGCCGCACCCAGCCGGCGGTCAGCCTCCAGCTCCGCCGCCTTCAGGAGGGGCTCGGGCGGACGCTGCTGGCGCGCGACGGGCGCACCCTGAAGCTCACGGCGGCGGGCGACCTGTTCCTGGCGCACGCCCGCCGCATGCTCGACGCCCATGGCGATCTGGTCGCGGCCATGATGGCCGAACCCGTCGCCGGACCGGTCCGCATCGGCGTGGTCCAGGACGTCGCCGACACCCTGCTGCCCGGCGCGCTCGCCCGCTTCGCGCGCGCCCATCCGGAGGCGACCCTGGACGTCCGGGTGGCCGGTTCGCGAAGCCTGGACGAGGCGTTGTCCCAGGGCCGGCTGGACGTGGCGGTGACCGTCGGCGGCGGCGCCGCGGGATCGGCGCACCGTCTTGCCATGATGTGGCTGGGCGACCCGGCGCTGGCGGCGCGGCCGACGCTGCCGCTGGCCCTGCTCGACCCGCCCTGTCGCTTCCGCGACGCCGCGCTGGCGGCGTTGGAGGCCGCCGGCCGGCCCTGGCGGATCGC
This sequence comes from Azospirillum sp. NS33, assembly GCF_059703765.1. Classification (NCBI taxonomy): domain Bacteria; kingdom Pseudomonadati; phylum Pseudomonadota; class Alphaproteobacteria; order Rhodospirillales; family Azospirillaceae; genus Azospirillum; species Azospirillum sp. NS33. The sequence goes on from NZ_BAAKJB010000024.1 coordinate 91,038, forward strand.
GGTGACGACGCCCAGCCTGTCGGGGATGACGGCCGCGGTGCGCGGCGGGCTGGGCCTCACCTGCCGCACCGCGGCGATCGTCGGCGAGGGGGTGGCGGCCCTCGGTGCCGGCGCGGGCCTGCCGCCGCTGCCCGCCGTGACGTACCGGGTTGCGACCGCGCACCGCGGCCCTGCGGCGACGGCCCTCGCCGCCCTGGTCGACGATGCCTTGGCGAGGGCCCCCTTCGCCCCTTGACACCACGGCGCCGCGGCGCTGCCCTGTCGGCCGCGCCCGTTCCGTCGCGACCGATGCAAAGGACCCGTCCCGTGCCCCCACTTCTCGAATGCGACGTCGCGGTGATCGGCGCCGGCCCGGCGGGCCTGATGGCGGCGGAGCGTCTGGCCGGCCAGGGGCGGACGGTGCGGGTGTTCGACCGCATGCCCACGCCGGCGCGCAAGCTGCTGCTGGCCGGGCGCGGCGGGCTGAACCTCACCCACGGCGAGCCGCACGACGCCTTCGTCCGGCGCTACGGCGCCGCCGCCCCGGTGATCGCCGGCTGGCTGGCGGATTTTTCCCCGGCGGACCTGCGCGGCTGGGCGGCGGGTCTGGGGGTGGAGACCTTCGTCGGCACGTCCGGCCGCATCTTCCCGGTGCAGATGAAGGCCTCGACCCTGGTCCGGGCGTGGCTGGGCCGGCTCGACGCCCTGGGCGTGGTGCGCCATGCCCGCCACCGCTGGACCGGCTGGGACGAGTCCGGCGCCCTGCGCCTGGAGAGCGGGGCCGGCACGGTGACGGTGCGGGCGCGGGCGGTGGTTCTGGCGCTGGGCGGCGCGAGCTGGCCGCGCACCGGGTCCGACGGCGCGTGGACCGGCCTGCTGGAGGCGCACGGCGTGGCCGTCGCCCCGTTGCGGCCGGCCAATGTCGGCGTCGAGGTGCCGTGGTCGGACCACCTGCGCGCGCGCTTCGAGGGGCAGCCGGTCAAGCCGGTGGCGCTGACGCTGGACGGGCGGCGGGTCAAGGGCGAGTTCGTGGTCACCGCCACCGGGATCGAGGGCGGTGCCGTCTACGCCCTGGGCGCGCCGCTGCGCGACGCGGTGGCGCGGGAGGGGTGGGCGACGCTCACCCTCGACCTGCTGCCGGACCTGCCGGCCGAGACCGTGCGCCGCCGCGCGGCGCGGCGTGGCGCCGAGTCCCTCGCCACCTTCCTGCGGAAGGCGTTCTCCCTGACCGGGGTGCGCGCGGCCCTGCTGCGCGAGTGCGCGCCGCGGGACGCGCTGGGCGATGCCGCGGCCCTGGCCGAACAGCTGAAGTCCCTGTCCGTGGTGGTCACCGGGGTGCGGCCGATCGAACGAGCGATCTCCAGCGCCGGCGGCGTGCCCTTCGACGCGGTCGACGACGGGCTGATGGTGACGGCGCGGCCCGGCCTGTTCGTCGCCGGCGAGATGCTGGACTGGGAGGCACCGACCGGCGGCTACCTGCTGCAGGCGTGCTTCGCCAGCGGGGTGCGCGCCGCCGCGGGGGTGGCCGGCTGGTTGGCGGACCGCATGCCGGACGCGCCCTGACGCATTGACACACCGCACCCGCGTCCGATCGTCCGTTTCTCCACAGGACCCTGGACGCTGGTCCCGCCAGCAGAAGGAGCCGGCATGTCCGACGACATCAACCGCAAGCTGATCGACACCAAGGAGGCCTGGGCCCGCGACCGGCGCGGCCTGACCGGCGGCACCGGCGATCCGGCGCAGGACCGCCTGCCCCCGGGCCAGCGCGAGGTGACGACCTGGCCGGTCCTCGACCTCGGCGTCCAGCCCCGCATCGATCCCCGGCTGTGGCGCCTCACGGTCGACGGGCTGGTCGAGAACCCGGTGGTGTGGAAGGCGGAGGACGTCTCCGCCCAGCCCCAGGTCGATCGCGTCTCCGACATCCATTGCGTCACCACCTGGTCGCGCTACGACAACCGCTGGCGCGGCATTTCCGCGCACCACCTTCTGGCGGCGGTGCGGCCGATGGCCGACGCGCGGTTCGTGCTGTTCCAGTCCTACGACACCTACACCACCAACCTGCCGTTGACGGCGTTCGCCGACGACGGCGTGCTGCTGGCCACCGCGTGGAACGACGCGCCGCTGACCCTCGACCACGGCGGGCCGCTGCGCGTCGTGGTTCCCAAGCTGTATTTCTGGAAAAGCGCGAAGTGGGTGAAGCGCATCACCTTCGTTGCGGAGGACCAGCCCGGCTATTGGGAGGAACGCGGCTACCACAACCACGGCGACCCGTGGCGTGAGGAGCGCTACGCCGAGGGCATCGATCCCCTGCTGTGACGGGCGCCGGCGCCGCGTCGCAAAGTCCAAGCGCGTTGCTCCAGATCATTCCCCGCCCCCGGCGGCGTCGCGTACCACCGGATCGGTCACGCGACATCACGGCACGGGGGATGGGGAAGCGGCGATGACAGTGGATTCGGTCACGATTGCCCTGGTGGGCAGCGGCGGCGCCGGGGTGATGACCGCCGGCCAGATGCTGCTCGACGCGGCGGCCGCCGTCGGCTGGTACGGCCTGATGTCGCGCTCCTCGGGGCCACAGATCCGCGGTGGCGAGGCCGCGGCCTTCGTCCGCCTGTCGCCGCGGCCAGTCGACGGGCCGGGGGACCGGTTCGACCTGGTGGTCGCCTTCGACTGGCAGAACGTGGAGCGCTTCACCGCCGAGCTGCCGATGACGGCGGCCAGCGTGATCGTCGCCGACCCCGCCCAGGGCGCGATTCCCGCGGCCCTGGCCGCCAGCGGCGCCCGGCGGATCGACCTGCCGATCAAGGAGTGGGCCGGCACCATCCCCGGCGGCCGGGTCAACATGGTGGGGCTGGGCGCCATCGCCGCCATCGTCGGGCTGCCGGCGCACGGCCTGGAAGCGGTGGTCGGCCGGGCGCTGGGCAAGAAGGGCGCCGCGGCGGTGGAGGCCTCGCTCGCCGGCGCCGCGGCCGGGGCCAGGGCGGTGGCCGGCTGGGACCTCGGCCTGGAGCTGGCGGCGCCGCAGCCGGCCACGGGCACGCGCTGGAACATCTCGGGGAACGAGGCCGCCGGCTTCGGCGCGCTCAAGGCCGGGGTGCGCTTCTGTGCGGCCTACCCCATCACCCCGGCGACCGAGATCCTGGAGTGGCTGGCGCCCAACCTGGCGCGCACCGGCGGCGCGCTGATCCAGGCCGAGGACGAGCTGGCCTCCATCAACATGTGCGTCGGCGCGTCGTTCGGCGGCGTGCCCTCGATCACCGCCACCGCCGGGCCCGGCCTGTCCCTGATGATCGAGGCGCTGGGCCTGTCCCAGGCGTCGGAGACGCCGGTGGTGGTGGTGGACGTGATGCGCGGCGGCCCGTCCACCGGCATCCCCACCAAGTCGGAGCAGTCCGATCTCAACATCGCCGTCTACGGCCTGCACGGCGACGCCCCGCACCTGGTGGTCGCCCCCAACTCCATCGCCGACTGCCTGACCGCCACCCAGTGGGCGGTGCACCTGGCGGAGGCGCTGCAGAGCCCCTGCATCGTCCTCTCGGACCAGGCGATGGGGCAGAGCCGCGCCGTGGTCGACAAGCCCGCCGAGATCCCCCACCGGGCCGAGCGCCTGCTGGCCGACGACCTGGCGGCGGGCTTCAAGCGCTACGCCGTCACCGCCAGCGGCGTGTCGCCGACCGCCATCCCCGGCATGGCCGGCGGGCAGCACACCGCCGACGGGCTGGAGCACGCCGAAACCGCCCTGCCCTCCAGCCAGGCCTCCGACCACCACGCCCAGCTCGACAAGCGCCTGCGCAAGCTGACCGTCCACGACTACGGGCCCCTGTGGGCCGACCTCGAGGGCGAGGGCCCGGTGGCGGTCGTGACCTGGGGCTCGGCCACCGGCCCGGTCCGCGAGGCGGTCGCCGGCCTGCGCGCCGAGGGCAGGAGGGTGCGCGTCCTGTCGCTGCGCCTGCTGGCGCCGCTGCGCGCCGAGGCCGTCGCCGAGGCGCTGGCCGGCGTCACCACGGTGCTGGTGGTCGAGCAGACCCATGGCGCGCAGTTCCACAAGTACCTGCGCGCCCACATGGACCTGCCGGGCACGGTGGCGGTGCTGAGCCAGCCGGGCCCGCTGCCGATCCGCGCCCACGAGGTGCGGGCCAAACTCGCTTCCCTGATCTGACCCGCCCGGGAGCACGGACATGGACACCCATCACGACAATGCGGCCGCCGGCGCCGCCCCCGCGGCGCCAACCGCCCACGACTTCAAGTCGGCGGTGAAACCGATCTGGTGCCCGGGCTGCGGCGATTATTCGGTGCTGGCCGCGGTCACCCGCGCCTTCGCCACCCTGGGCCTGGACCGGGAGACCACGGCGGTTGTCTCGGGCATCGGCTGCTCGTCGCGCATCCCCGCCTACACCTCGGTCTACGGCTTCCACGGCGTGCACGGCCGGGCACTGGCGGCCGCCTCGGGCCTGAAGCTGGCCCGCCCCGACCTGACCGTGGTCGTCTTCGGCGGCGACGGCGACGGCTTCTCGATCGGCGGCAACCACTTCCTGCACGCCTGCCGGCGCAACATCGACATGACCTATGTGGTCATGGACAACCAGGTCTACGGCATGACCAAGGGGCAGGCGTCGCCCACCACCGAAGCCGACTGGTGCGAGAGCAAGCTGACGCCCACCGGCACCGGCGTGTCGCCGATCCAGCCGGTGCCGCTCGCCCTGGCCTGCGGCGCCAATTTCGTCGCCCGCGGCTTCGCCGGCGACCCCAACGGGGTCGCCCGGCTGATCGTCGAGGCGGTCCGCCATCCCGGCTTCTCGGTGGTGCAGGTGCTGAGCCCGTGCGTCACCTTCCGGCCGGAGCAGCGGGCATGGAAGGCCGCGGTGCGACCGTACGGGCGGGAGCCGGCCAGCGATCCGGCCGATGCCATGCGCGCCGTCCTGGAGGACGACGGCTTCGGGCTGGGGGTCTTCCTTGCCGGCCACCGCCCGCCGTTCCGGCCGGAGCGCGCCGCCGCCGCGGCCATCGCCGAGATCGAAGGGGAGTTCGTGGTATGACCGCCAAGGTGAGACGCGGCGCGACCGACGTCGGCCTGTTCCTCGCCCACGCCGTCGAACTCGAGACGGAGGCGGCGGACCGCTACGAGGAGCTGGCGGACAGCATGGAGGCGCACAACAACGCCGACGTCGCCGCCCTGTTCCGCCAGATGGCGGGCTTTTCCCGCAAGCACCGGGACGAGGTGCTGGAGATCGCCCGGGCCTCCGGCCCCATTCCCACCGTGGCGCCCTGGGAGTTCGAGTGGGACGCCACCAGCGAATCCCCGGAGGCCGCGGCGTTCGAGCACACCCACTACCTGATGACCGCGCACCACGCGTTGAGGATGGCGCTGCAGTGCGAGACCCAGGGCAGCAAGTACTACGCCGCGGTCGCGTCGGAGACCAGGGACCCCAGGGTGGCCGAGCTGGCCCGGGGGTTCGCCGACGAAGAGGCCGGCCACGTCGAGCTGGTGAAGCAGTGGCTGCAGCGCTACCCCACCCCGCCGGAAGGATGGGACGACGACCCCGATCCGCCCAACATGGCCGGCTGAGTCATGGCGCCGCCGGCGTCGTCGCGGCGCTGCGGCGGGACGGAACGAGACGCCGCAGGGCGACCGCCAGACCGGCCGCCGCCAGCAGCAGCCCGCCGGCGAGAAGGGGCCGGAAGGCCAGCCAGGACAGGGCGATGGTGGCCAGCGCCAGGGGGACGGCCACGATCAGCGCGACGCCCAGCGCGGCGGCGTTCACCAGCCCCTCCAGCACCGGCAGCACGCTGGCCAGCCACGCCAGCGGAGCGGACAGCAGCAGGACGCCGATCAGGATGGCGGCGAAGCCGGCGGCGCGCAGCACCCAGGTGAGCAGCGCCTCGTCCGCCTTGGCGTGGCGGAACATGCCCTCGGCGTCGTGGAGCCCGGGGCGCACCAGGTCGATCTCGTAGCCGCCGGCGGCGCGGAAGGCGGAGAATCCGTCGCCGGTCTGGCGCGCCACCACACTGACGGGCTGGACCGGAACCGCCTCGAACGCGACGCGCAGGTCGCCGACCCGGGGCTCGTCGGGTGCCGCGCCGCGGTAGAGCCAGCCGTCGACGCGGCGGAAGCCGTCGGGAGGCGGCCCCGCATCGGCCGCCGCCGTCGGCTCCAGCGGCTCGAACGCATCGATCCGCCGCAACTGGGCGGTGCCCAGCGCGAACGCCCCGAGCCGGGCGCCGCGGGCGTCGAAGGTGGCGCTCTCGTACGGCATGGACGGGTTGCGGTGCCCGCCCGGCTGGGCGAAGCCGCCGGACTCGATGGGGGTCGCCGACCATTCCCGCACGTAGCGGTACGTCGTGGTCGTCGTCTCCCGCCCGCCCACCGCCGTCTCGGTGCGGCTCTCCTCGACCTCCCGCCACTGGTGCATCTCGACCCGGCGGTGCAGGCGCAGAAGGCCGCCGCCGCCCGCGCGGAACACCGGGTCGACCAGCCGGCCGGCCACCGCGACGGCGCCGGCGACATGGACCAGCCGCCCCTCGTTGCCGGCGTCGACCGCCCCCGCCGCCACGCTGACCACGGCGCGCCCGCCGGCGTCGAGGGCGGTGACGGCCTCCACCGCCCGCCCCTCGTTCCACGCGAGCAGGACCACCCCGGCGACCACCAGCACCGCGCCGATCACCGCCCCCGCCAGCGCCCCGCCGAGCCGGCCGAGCCAGCTCCGCTCGCTCACCACCGTGTGGACATCGCCGTCGGTGGTCTGACGTCCGCTCATGACACCTCTCGCGCTCGGGGGCGGGGTCCGGGGGATCAGCGCAGCACGCGCAGCCGGGACAGGGGAAGGGTCTCGTCCTTGTAGTCGGTGTCGTCATAGCGCACCACGCAGCCCTTGGCCCGCTCCCTGGCGACGGTGCCCGGGTACCAGGCTCCGTCCTCCTCGACGACCACCGCGACGCCCGGGCGGCAGGCCTCCAGCGGGGCGCCCGGCCCGTCGCCCGACCACCGGACCATGCGGTCGGCGGGGACGCTCGCATCCTCCTCCGCCCCATAGCCGTCGAAGCCGACCCGGCACGCGCCGGCCCGCCGCCCCGGTCCGCGAACCCGGGCGGGGTACCACGCGCCGTCGGAGAACACGTAGAACCGCTCCCGCTCGGGGCACCCGCCGGGCGCCGGGTCGACCGCGGCACCCGGCGCCGTCGCCACGCCCTCCCCCGCGAACCGGGCGGCGGGGAACACCGAGCCGATCCACGCCCGCAGCCCGGACACCCGGACGAACCAGGAATGGTCGCCGTAGCGGGCCTCCCCGTCGCCGGAGGTGTTGATGCCCACCACCACCCAGCCGTCGCCCAGCGGCATCCAGGCCGAGCCGCCGCTGTCGCCCGACCCGAGAAGCCCGGCCAGCCGCGACACCGGCCGCCGTGGACCGCCGAAGGGGTTGTCGAGGCCGCCGTCCTCGCGGGGCAGGAACACGGCGAGGTAGTTGCCCGGCTCGTCGACCTTGGCCGAGAGGCGGCGCAGCGGGGCCGCCTCCTCCACCAGGCCCTGGGCCGCCGCCTTGCCGGTGTCGGCCAGGAAGCGGTCGTCCTCGCCGACCGAGGCGATGCCGCGCATGCCGAATCCCACGAAGGTGATGGTGCGGCCGGCCTCGCCGCCGCCCCCGTAGAGGACCGGGGGCGCCCCCGCGTCCTCCACCGGGCCGGCGAGGCGGACGATGGCCGCGTCGACGCCCGTGCGGTCCTCCTCGGGATCGTAGTCGGGATGGATCCAGGCACGCTCGCCGCGCACCGTCGTGCCGTCGCCGGTGCGGAACAGCATCTCCCCGGCCTCCGACTCGTCGAGCAGATGCGCCGAGGTCAGCACGTAGGCCCGTCCGCCCTCGTTGCCGATCCAGGTGGCCGACCCGTGACCCCAGGACTCGCCGTCGTCGTAGGAGACCGAGAGGAGCGAACGGAACTGGGGCTCCCCGGCGAGACGCACATGGGCCGCGAAGCCCTCGGCCTCGCGCCCGGGCCGGCCCCCTTCCTCGCGCCACGTGGTGTCGAGGATCACGACCGCCGGCGCCGGCAGCGCCGCCAACACCCCGGCGGCGACGAGAAGGCCGCCAACAATGCGCCGCGCACCAGCGAACACGGTCACCGCCCCCCACGTCCTGCCAGGGCGCGCAACCGCCGGTGCCGCCACGACACCACATCACCAGGGCCATCGGCCGTTGGCAAGTGCCGCAGCGGCGCCCCTAGCGTGCCGGGCCCGGCCCGCGCGCCCCCCGGCGTTCCGCCCCCATGACCTCGACGGCCTGCACCGCCTCCGCCAGGGTGAAGGCGAAGGTGCCGACGTGCATCACCGCGTCGGTCACGCCGTACGGACACCAGGCCCGGTCGACCTTCGGCATGGTGTGGAAGAGGTACCGGGCCGCCACCGTCGCCCGGCGCAGCGCCAGCGCCGGCCCGCGCCCGCGCTGGACCCGCCGGCGCAGGTCCCGCGGCGTCAGCGACCCGGCAAACGAGCGGTGAACGGACTGCTTCACATCGGTCATCGGGTGCCTCCGCGCGGATCTCGATCCCCTGGCAACAGGAGCCCCCGGCAGAGGTCACGCCGCCCGTCGAGCGCATTCCCAAAGACCGGCGCAGCGTCTATGCTCGGCCGGCGTCGCAGCCAGGGAGGAGAGCGGGTGGCGAGCAGTCCGCACGGCGCGCAGGACGCGGGCCGGCGCCCGGAGGGGAAGCCCCCCGTCCACCGTCGCAAGCCGCACCTGGAGACCGTCGCGGTGGTCGCGGCGCTGGCCATGGCCTTCCTCGTGGTCGGCCTGAGCTGGAGCATCGGCGGCGCCTTCGAGCGGGTGTTGAGCGTCGCCCGCGAGGCCGAGACCACCCTGATCCCGCGCGTCAACCGGCAGCAGGAATACGCGGTGTTCGCCGCCCGCATGGGGCAGCTGGCCGAGGTCGTGCTCAACGCCCGCTCGCCCCTGGCCCGCCAGCAGGCCCTGGGCGAGGTGGGCGCCCTGGCCGGGCGCTTCGCCGCAGACGTCGCCCCCGACCTCCGGGCCCGCCTCGACCAGGCGGTGGACGCGGTGCGGCGCACCGCACGGCGCGCCGACTCCATCGACCGCCTGGCCGCCACCATGGCCGCGATCCGTGCCCGCGCCGAGGGCGGCTTCGTCCGCGAACTCGGGGCCACCGGGTCGCCCGACGCCCAGGTGCCGTACTTCCGCCTGCTCGCGGTGCTGGACCAGGCGGTCACGGCGCCGGCGCCGCATCTCGACGCGCTTGAGGACCGGTACCGGAGCCTCGCCGCGGGGCTGGCGCCCGTGCTGTCGGCGACGGCGGGAGCGGATCCGCAGGAGAACCCGGCCGACCTCGCCGGCTTCGCGGCCCTGTTCGCCCACCGCCGGGCGATGCTGGAGCACGAGGCGGCGATGGCCGCGGAGACCGACAAGGCGCACGCGCTGCTGCGGGCCCTCACCGAAAACCTGCACGCCGACGCCGCCTGGGGCACCGACCGCATCGCCGAACTGCTGACCGACTACGGCCGCCATGGCATCCTGGTCGTCGCCGTCGGGCTGGCGGCGGCAGCGGCGGTGCAGCTGGTGCTCTTCGTCCTGCTGCGGGCCCACGTGGTGCGGCCGATCCGGAGGGCCAGCGAAGCCCTGTCCGACGTCCAACGCTCGCGCCGGGTGGTGCGTCTGCCGCCGGCCCTGTTCGCCGAGATCGACGCCATCACCACGGCGGTGGAACGGTTTGGTGCGGCGCTGGTCGACACCCACGAATACGCCGACGCCCTCAAGGCCGGCGAGACGCGGCTGCGCACGATCCTGTCGGCGTCGCCCTTCCCCGTGGTCATCGCCCGGGTGTCCGACGGGTCGGTGCTGTTCTTCAACCGGCAATCGGAAACGCTGTTCGGCACCGATGGCGCGCGTCTGACGCTGACCCGCGACGCCCGCTTCTTCGCCGACGCCCGGGACGCCCACGGCCTGCTGACGCGGCTGGAGGAGGAAGGCACCGTGCGCGACCTGGAGATGCGGCTGGTCGGCGCGGACGGCCGGCCGTTCTGGGCGCTGCTGTCGGCGGTGGAAATGCGCGACGGCGACGAGCCGGCGTTCCTCGTCGCCATCAACGACATCTCCCAGCAGAAGCGGTCCGAGGAGGAGGCTCACGCCGCCAAGCAGCGCGCCGAACAGGCGTTGAGCGATCTGCGGCTGGCCCAGGAAACCCTGATCCAGTCGGAAAAGATGGCGTCGCTGGGCGCCCTGGTGGCCGGTGTCGCCCACGAGGTCAACACCCCGGTCGGCGTCGCCGTCACCGGCATCACCCATCTGGCCGACGCGACCCGGCAGTTCCGGCACCGGGTCGCGGACGGCGCGGTGCGGCGGACCGAGCTCAACGAGTACCTCGACACCGCCGGTGAGGTGTGCGCCCTGATCGAGACCAACCTGCACCGGGCCAGCGACCTGATCCAGAGCTTCAAGCAGACCGCCGTCGACCAGACCAGCGAGGAGCGGCGGCATTTCGACCTCAAGGCCTACCTCGACGACGTGCTGACCAGCCTTCACCCGCGCCTCAAGAAGATGCAGCACGGGGTGACCGTCGACTGCCCTCCCGGGCTGGTGGTCGACGGCTATCCCGGCGCCCTGTTCCAGGTGCTGACCAACCTCACCATCAACGCCCTGACCCACGCCTTCCCCGAGGGCCACGCCGGGCGCATCGACATCGCCGTGACGCGCGTCGGAACCGGCGAGGCCGAACTGCGGTTTGCCGACAACGGCTGCGGCATCCCCGCCGCGCACCGCAAGCGCATCTTCGATCCGTTCTTCACCACGCGGCGCGGTGCCGGCGGCAGCGGGCTCGGCCTGCACATCGTCTACAACATCGTGACCAAGCGCCTGCGCGGGGCGATCCGGGTGGAAAGCGAGGAGGGCCAGGGCACCACCTTCGTCCTGCGCTTCCCGCTCCACATGGCGCCGCCCGCCGGCGGCGAGCGGCAGGAGCAGGCGCCGGCGGCCTGAGCCGCGAACCCCGAGCCCCAGGGGCGGAGACGCGAACGCGCGGGAGACGGCGTGTCTCCCGCGCGTGGGCGTCCGCAGCGATGGCCGTGGCCGGGATGAGGTTACCGACCGCTGCCCCGGTTGTTGTCGGAGCCGCCGGAGATGCCGGTGGTGGTGCCGCCGGCGATGTCACCCGGCGCGCAGTTCTCCCGGCCCGGCGGGCAGTTGACGCCGACCCCCGGCTCGTCGAACAACGGCGACACGTCGGAGCTGGTGGCGGTGTTGCTGTCCAAGGACCCCGTGTCGCGGTCGATGGTGGCGGAATCGCTCCACCCCGTCGCGCCGGCGGCCGCGTTGTGATCCTTGTCCATGGCGTCTCCCGCCAGGGCCGTTCCGGCGGTGAACGCCAGGGCCGACACGGAGGCGATGATCAGGCTGCGCATGGTGTTCTCCCAGGTCGATGCTGTCGGTTGCGATGCCGTCCCCGGGCCTGCCGGGCGGGACGCCGGACGCCGTGCGTCCACCCCGCGGCTCGGGACTCCCATCACCCAACACCCGGGGCGCCGATCCGTCACCGGCACGAAAAAGGGGGGCCTGGTCCGGCCCCCCTCGGGTCGATCGTCGGTTTGGTCCACCGCTCGATCGCCGGCCACGGGTCGGCGGCCGGCGGGCAGGCCGCGCCGGCCGTCAGCGGGTTTCCGCCACCAGGCCGTCGTCGGGGATGACGATCTCGACGCGGCGGTTGGCCTGGCGGCCGGCGTCGGAGCGGTTGTCCGCCACCGGCTGCGCGGCGCCGTAGCCCACCGCGACGACCCGGGACGGGCTGACGCCGCGCGCCAGCAGGGCCTGCTGCACCGCCTCGGCCCGGCGCTCTGACAGGCGCAGGTTGGTGGCGGAGCCGCCGGTGCTGTCGGTGTGGCCCTCGATCCGCACGGTGCGCTGGGGATAGCGCTGCAGGAAGGCGGCCAGCCGGTCGACGCGGTCCAGCGCGCCCGCGGTGAGATCGGCGCGGCCGGTGGCGAACAGCACGTCGCCCAGGGTCATCACCAGGCCGCGCTCGGTCTGCTCGGCCTGCAGGTCGCGGATCTGGCGCTCCAGTTCGGCGTTGCGCACCTGCAGCCGCGCCGTCTCGGCGCCGGCGACCGTCTCCCGCGCCGCCTTGAGCGACGCCGTCTCGCGGGCGACCGCGACCTGCTGGGTGGCGACGTAGGCCTTGTGGGTCACCTCCTCGGCATCCTCGCCGGCGTCCTGCGCGGCCTGGGCGGCGCGCAGCGCCTCCTCCGCCTTGCGCAGCTCCAGCGGGGCCGCACGGGCCACGGCGGGATCGGTCGCGGCCGCGGTGTAGGCCTCCCGCGCCTGCATCACCGCGGTCGGATTGCCGGCGTCCGAGGCGCAGCCGGCGACCAGGGCCGCCGCCAGGGTCGCGGCCGCCAGGGCACCGCCCCGGCGGACGGCGCGTCGATGGGTCACTGCCATGACGAGGCTCCCAGCCCGGACGGAGCGGCCGGCGGGTAGGTCGAGCCGCCGGGGATGGCCGGCGCCGTCGACGCGCCGCTCAACGCACCGACGTCGCGACCGACCGCCACCGCCGCCTCGCGCGCGGCGGCCTCCTCGGCCCGCACCGTCGCCAGCTCCGCGTCGGCGCGGGCCTGCTCGGCGAGGCGGCGCGCCTCGACGCGCTCGTCGTCCCGCATGGCATCGTCGGCGGCGGCCAGCTTGTCGCGGGCGCTCTGCAGCTCGACCGGGGCGTGTTCGAGCGCGCCGGCACGCTCGGCCGTGCCGATGGCCTGTTCGGCGGCGCCCATCTCGGCGGTGGGCGGCGGTGGCCCGCCGGCGCAGGCGGCGACGCCCAGGGACAGCAGGGCGGCGGCGAGCAGGCTTCGTCCGCCCGTGGAAGGACTCCAGGTCATGATCCGTGTTCCTCTTCGGTGTTGTCGGGCCGAAACGGTGTTGCGGCGAGCAACGTGGCAATCGCAGGAAAGTTCCGGCCCCGACGCGCCGCTTGATGCCCGTCAAGACGCGGGACGGCGATCTCGTGTTCAAAGGACGCACCCTTCGATGCCGTGACACGCGCCATGCCCGTTTCTCTGTACCTCGCCGCTGCCGCCGCCCTGTTCGCCAGCCACGCCGTGCCCTCCTGGCCGGGGGTGCGGCCGGCGCTGATCGCGCGCATCGGCCGCGCCGGCTTCATGGTCCTGCATTCGCTGCTGTCGCTGGCGGCGCTCGCCCTCTTCGCCCACGCGTACGCCGGCGTCGAGGTCTGGGGCCGGGTCTTCGTCCCGGCGTCCTGGGCGCCGGTGCTGGTGGCCGCGCTGATGCCGCTCGCCCTGCTGCTGGTGGTCGCCCGCCTGGCCCGGCGCGCCGGCGACCCGCGGGCGCCGCGGCCGGCCGCCGGGATCTACCGCGTCACCCGCTGCCCCGGCAGCGTCGGTATCCTGCTGTGGGCGCTGCTGCACCTCCAGGCCACCGGCGACCTGCGCCGGGTCATCCTGTTCGCCACCATGGCGGCCATCGCGCTGTTCGCCATCGCCAAGAACGACTGGGTGCTCCGCCACGCTGGCACCGCCGAGGCCCGGCACGCCCGCGCCACCACCTCGGTGGTCCCGTTCGCCGCCATCCTGGCCGGGCGGCAGCGCCTGGCGCTGGGCGAGATCGGGGCGCTGCCGGTGCTGGCGGCGCTGGCCGCGTACGGCGCGCTGCTCCACGCCCATCCCTGGCTGTTCGGGGTGGATCCCCTCTACTGGCTGCCGTGAGACACCGACGATGACTTCCCACACCGACTGGTTCGTCCAGGCCGAACGCTGCGGCGGCGCCCCCCTCGACGTCCGCCCCCTGCTGGCCGATGGCCGGGACCCCTTCGGCGCCGTCATGGCCGCCGCCGCCGCGGTGGCCCCCGGCGGCTTCCTGGTGCTCGACGCGCCTTTCGATCCGTCGCCGCTGCGCCGGGTCATGGCGGCCCGGGGCTTCACCTCGCTGGGGCGCGCCCAGGGTCCCGGCCATTGGCGGATCTGCTTCCGCCGCGAGGGCGGCGCCGAGACGGCGGACGCCGACGGCGCGGCCGACGGCGGGCCCGACGCCGGCCCGGCCCCCCGGCTGCCCGGCGAAACCTGGCGGGAGGGCCACGTCACCCACATCGAGCTGCGCGGTCTCGCCCCGCCGGGTCCGATCACCGCGGTGGTGCGGCTGATCGAGGGCGGCGCGGCGGAGATGATCATGGTGCACCACGACCGCGACCCCGTGCTGCTCTATCCGGAGCTGGAGGCGCGCGGCTGGACCTGCGTCGGCCGCCAGACCCACGGTGCCGAGGTCCGGGTGATCCTCCGGCGCGCCGACGGAGAGGGGGCGCGGGCCGAGGGGATTTGACGCCGCACCACCGATCCCCCATGTTGCGGGTGTGTCCGTGCCCCACCCATCGGGATTGCCTCGTCCGTGACCGCCTTCGCCGCTCCCGCCGCCCGCCACGCCGCGCCGCACCACGCCACCGCGCCGCGCCCCGTCGCCATGTGGCTGCTCGCCTGCTGCGCCATGGTGTTCGCCATGGCGGTGATCGGCGCCATCACCCGCCTGACCGAATCCGGCCTGTCGATGGTCGAGTGGAAGCCGCTGATCGGCATCCTGCCGCCGCTGTCGGACGCGGAATGGAACCGCGTGTTCGGCCTCTATCAGGCCACGCCGGAATACCGGGTCTACAACGCGTGGATGGACCTCGACGGGTTCAAGCAGATCTTCTTCTGGGAGTGGTTCCACCGCCTGTGGGGGCAGCTGATCGGCTTCGTGTTCCTGGCCGGCTTCGTCGGCTTCCTGGCCGTCGGCGCGATCCCCAGGGCGATCCGGCCGCGGCTGTGGGGCCTGTTCGCCCTGGGCGGCCTGCAGGGGGTGATCGGCTGGTACATGGTGCAAAGCGGCCTGGTCGACCGTCCCGACGTCAGCCACTATCGTCTCGCCCTGCACCTCTCCATCGCCATCGTGATCTACGGCCTGATGCTGCGGCTGGCGCTCGGCCTGCTCGACCCGGCGCCGCTGTCGGGCTGGCGCGACGGCACCGCGCCGCTGCGCCGGCACGCCGGGGTCGCCCTGGCCATGGTCGCGGTCACCATCGTCTGGGGCGCCTTCGTCGCCGGCCTCGACGCCGGCCATGCCTACAACACCTTCCCGACCATGGCCGGGGCGTGGATCCCGCCGGAAATCGCCACCCTCGAACCGTGGTGGCTCAATCCCTTCGAGAACACGGCGGCGGTGCAGTTCATCCACCGCTGGCTGGCGCTGGCGACGGCGCTGGTGGTGCTGGCCCTGGCGTGGCGGGTGCGCGCCGCCTCCCTGCCCGGGCGCGCCGGCCGGATCGCCGGCCTGCTCGCGCTGATGGTGCTGGCCCAGGTCGGCCTGGGCGTCGCGACCTTGCTGACGGTGGTGTGGATTCCCGTGGCGGCGGCGCACCAGGCCGGGGCGCTGCTGGTGGTCACGTTGCTGGTGTGGCTGCTGCACGAGACGCAGCCGCTGGGAACCGGGCGCCCCGCGGCGGGTTGACTCCCCCCGGGTCCGCGCACCGGACCCTCGGCCGGGCAACGGGGGTGACCACCATGTCGATGGACGATGTTCAGCCGCCGGGCGACCCGCGCCGCCCGGAGAACCAAGGCACCCGCCCCACCCCCGGCGAGGCGGCCGAGCGGGTGCGCCGCGGCGCCGTCGGCGGGCGCCCGCGGGAGCGGGCCCTGGCCTGGGGCGCGGTCGCGGCCGGGCTGGGCCTGCTTGTCATCCTTCTCGCAACGATGCTCTGAAAACAAGCGTCGTCACGCCACCGAAACGAGGGCTTTCACGGGAAGATGGTCGGACGCGCGGCGGGTGACGGCGGTGCGGACCACCTCGAACGCCCGCAGCTGCAGGCCGCCGCGCACGTAGATCCGGTCGAGTCGCAGGGTCGGCATGCGGGCGTGGAAGCTGCGCGGGCTGGCCCAGTCGTCGAAGAACGCGCCCAGCCGGCGCAGCCGGGCGGAGTTCGGCGTCCATTCGTTGAGGTCACCCATGAACAGCGTCGGCAGCTCCGGCGTGTCGGCGATCATCGCCAGGATGCGGGCGACCTGGTTGGCCCGCTCCCACGGGTCCAGGCCGAGATGGGCGACGACGATGCGCACCGGCCGCCCCGCCACGTCCACCGTCATGTCGATGCCGCCGCGCGGCTCGCGCCGCGGCACCCGCAGGTCGATCGGGCCGAAGGAGCGGACCGGAAGCCGGGTGAGGATGCAGTTGCCGTAGTGGGCCCGGGCGTTGTGCTTGGTCGGCCCGGGATAAGCGGTGAGGCCGGTCTCCCGGGCCAGGTAGGCGAACTGGTCCACTCCGGTCTCGCCCCGGTGGTGCCAGCCGACCTCCTGCAGACCGACGAGGTCGACGTCGAGCCCGCGGATCACCTCGGCCACCCGGTCGGGCGCGAAGCGGGCGTCCAGGCCGACGCAGGAATGGATGTTCCAGGTCGCGGTGCTGAACGCCGCCATTCCCTCGGGCACCGCCCCGTCGCGCCGTTCCGGGGGACGGACGCGCCGGCGCAGGCGACCAGCCCGCAACGCCGCGGCCAGTTCGGCGACGCGCTCTGGGTTCACTCGGATCACGGTTGCTTCGCCTCCCTCTTACGGATCGGCCAGACGGCCAGGAGCCGGCCCACCAGCCAGCCGGTGGCGATGACCAGCGCGCCCACCCCGGCCAGCAGCGCCACGTCGGCCACCGTCGGATCGGTGAGCGTGCGCTCGAACTGGTGGCCGAGCAGGCTGAGGGCCAGTATGCCCGGCGTGAGACCGATCGCGGTGCCAAGCACGAAATCGCGGAACCGGACCCGCGTCGCCCCCGCCACGAGATTGATTACGGTGTAGGGGGCGACCGGCACAACCCGGATTGTCGCCGCCGCCAGGATTCCCCGCGTCGCCAGGCCCCGGCTGGCGCGGATGAGGCGCCGTCCGCCGAGCCGCTCCAGCGGCCGCCGGCCGAGCCACCGCCCCACCCAGAACGCGCAGACCGCCGAGGCCAGCGCGCCGGCCATGGCGGTCGCGAAGCCGGGCAGCGGACCCAGGGCGATGGCCGTCGCCGCGACCAGCACCGACAGCGGGAACAGAACCAGCCCGCCGGCCACGAAGGCGGCGACCAGCCACAGCGGCGCCAGCGTCGACCCGCCCAGCGCCTGCACCGCCGCCAGCACGCTGGCCGGCGAGGCCCAGTCGGCCAGGCCGCCCCACCGCCAGGCCGCGGCCAGGCCGAGCAGGAGCAGCGCGGCGGCGGCGGCGGCGGCCCACCTCCCCCAGCGCCGCGGAATGGTCGACGGCAGGGCACGCCCGATCAGGGCCAGCGTCGGACGCGGCCGGTCCGGATCGAACAGCCGGCTCTGCGCCACCAGGTCGGCGAAGGCGCCGACCTCCGTCCCGGCCATCGCCCGCAGCGGAACCAGGCGACGCCCGGCGGCGGGACACAGCGACTCAACGGTGGCGATCAGCGACCCGGTGGCCGCGAACCTCGCCGCCACCCGGGCCGGCACGGTGCCGAGATGCTCGGCGATCAGGTCATCGCGGGCCGCGGCCACGGCGCGGCGCGCCTCCGCGTCGCCCGGCCCCGCCTCCACCGCGAGGTCGCATTCGGTGTCCAGCCCCATCGAGCGGTTGGCCAGGTTGGCCGAGCCGATGCGCAGCAGCCGGTCGTCCACCACCAGCACCTTGGCGTGGACGGTGATGCAGCGATCGCCGTCGGTGACGGCGGCGTAGAGGCGGAAGCGGTCGTGGCGGTCGGCGGCGCGCAACCGCTCTTCCAGCCGGGCGCGCGCCGCCGACATCAGCGCGTTCTCCATGCCGTTGGGGGTACGGACCGGGTTGACCACGACGATCTCCGGGCCATCCGGCTCGGCCAGCCGCGCCGCGATGGCGTCGGCCACCGCGTCGCTGGCGAAATACTGGCTCTCCATGTAGACGCAGTGGCGGGCGGCGGCGATGGCGGCGCGATGCAGCGCTTCGATCTCGCTGACCTGGGGCCGTCCGTTGTGGGCGGGGTCGGTGCGGGCGATGCCGACCCGGCGGTCGCGCAGCAGCGGGCGCAGGCGGACCGGCCAGGGATCGGGGCCGCGGGCGCCGACCGGCACCGCGGCCGGGGCCACCCCGGTGGCGCGCCGCCAGCGCTCGCGCACGAGGTCGCCGAGAGCCCGTGCGGCCTCGCCGTCGACCGCCATCATGGTGTCGTGGAACGGCTCGTAGGGGGTGCCGTCGGGCTGGCGGCGCAGACGCTCGTCGGCGCGGTGCGCCCGGGTGTCCCAGCGGTTGGCGGTGATGTCGATTCCGCCGCAGAACGCCACACGGTCGTCGATCACCAGGATCTTCTGGTGATGGCAGCCGTCGGCGGGATGGTCGCCGTCAATGCGGTACTGCAGGCGCGGGTGCGTGAACCAGCGCTTCCACGACAGCGGCTTCTGCCAGCGCGTGACCGCGAACAGCTCGGCGTAGTCCCATTTCAGCACGCGGATCTCCAGCCCCGGCCGGGTCGCCGCGAGCCAGTTCAGGAACGTGCCGAGCCGGTCGGGCCGGCCGCGGTGGCGCACCTGGGGCATCAGACGGGTGCGGGTGTCGACGTCCCACGCCGCCAGCAGGATGGAATGGCGGGCCCGGCGCATCGCCTCCTTGGCCAGGGCGAAGTACTCGGCCGCGTCGACGACCACGGCGATGCGGTCGGCGTGCGCGAGGCGCCAGCAGGTCTCACCCGGCACCAGAAGCGGCGCGATCTCCGGGGTGGTTTCGGCGGGAAGGGCGGTCATGGGCGGCTGCGTGTGGTGATCGCTACCGCAGGATAACACCGCGACGGGGCCGCGGCTCCACGGCGCCCCGCCCGCGACGCGGATTTCCTTGCCGGGCCGCCCGTGCTGCGCTTACCGTCGCCGGATCGCCGTTCCGTCCGCCCCCGCCCGCGCCGCCATGCCCCTTGCCGTCCGCCACTGCCCCCGGTCCCGCCTCGGCGGGGCGCGATGCTGAACGCCGCGGTCCGCCGGCTGGTCATGCGGACGGCCGTCCTGTCGCTGTTCGTCGCCGTCGCCCGCGCCGCCGCGCCGCCGGGACTCGCCGCCGCCATCGACGCCGCCGCGTCCGGCCTGCCCGTCACGGCCGCGCTGGTCGGCGCCGCCCTGGCCGGCGGCCTCGCGG
>NZ_BAAKJB010000025.1:0-107375 GCF_059703765.1 Azospirillum sp. NS33
CACGGCGGGGGACGACACGCTCTACGGCGACGCCGGGGACGACACCCTGGACGGCCTGGGCGGCAGCGACCGGCTGATCGGCGGCGCCGGCAACGACACCTACGTGTTCGGGCGCGGTTATGGGCAGGACATCGTGGAGGAGGACGGCGGCGCCGGCGACGCCGTGGCCTTCGCCACCGACGTGGCGCCGGGCGACGTGGCGCTGACGCGCACCGGCCCGGGCGGCGTCGACCTGACGATCCGCATCGCCGCCACCGGCGACACGCTGGTGATCGCCAACGCCTACGGCGACGCCGCGGCGGCGGTCGAGGCGCTGCGCTTCGCCGACGGCACGGTGTGGGACCGCGCCACCTACACCGCCCTGCTGACCACCGGCACGGCGGGGGACGACACGCTCTACGGCGACGCCGGGGACGACACCCTGGACGGCCTGGGCGGCAGCGACCGGCTGATCGGCGGCGCCGGCAACGACACCTACGTGTTCGGCCGCGGCCATGGCCAGGACAGGGTCGAGGACGAGGGTGGCGCCGACGCGGTGGCGTTCGCCGCCGGCATCACCCCCGGCGACGTGACGCTGATCCGCAGCGGCGACGATCTGACGGTGTGGGTCGCCGGAGTCGCCGACACCCTGGTGTTGGTCGACGCCATGGGCGATCCCGAGCGACGGGTCGAGGCGTTGCGCTTCGCCGACGGCACGGTGTGGGACCACGCCACCTACACCAGCGCGCTGATCACCGGCACCGCGGTCGGCGAGCTCCTGGAGGGGAACGGGTTCGCCAACACCCTCGACGGCCGCGAGGGCGACGACACCCTGGTCGGTCACGACGGCGCCGACAGCTACATCTTCGGCCGCGGCTACGGCCACGACGTCCTCCGCGACGACAGCCTCGTCACCTCCAGCGAGCGCGACGTGGTGCGTTTCCTGGCCGGCATCGCGCCGGCCGACATCGCCCTGACGCGCACCGGCAGCGACGGCAAGGACCTGACCATCGCCATCGCCGGGACCGCCGACACCCTGGTGATCACCGATCTCTACTACCACCCCAACTGCGTCGTCGAAGAGATCCGCTTCGCCGACGGCACGGTGTGGGACTACGCCACCTACACCGCCCTCCTCACCACCGGCACGGCGGGCGCCGACACCCTCTACGGAGACGCCGGGGACAACACCCTGGACGGTGGTGCGGGCAATGACCTGCTGCTGGGCATGCAGGGCGCCGACACCTATGCGTTCGGCCGTGGCGACGGCCAGGATGTGATCCGGGACGACGACGCCGGCGCCGCCGACGGCGCGCTCGACGCGGTGGCGTTCGCCGCCGGTGTCGCGCCCTCGGACGTGTCGATGACGCGCAGCGGCGACGACCTCGTCATTCGCATCGTCGACAGCGGCGACACCCTGGTGATCCGCGACAACTACGCCTACGACGCGACGCGGGTGGAGATGCTGCGCTTCGCCGACGGCACGGTGTGGGACGTCGCCACCTACACCTCGATGCTCACCATCCTGGGCAGCGACGCCGACGACACCCTCACCGGCGACGCCTGGAACAACCGGCTGGAGGGGCGGGACGGCGACGACGTCATCAACGCCGGCGCCGGCGACGACCTGCTGGAGGGCGGGGCCGGCGACGACACGTTGCAGGGCGGCGACGGCAACGACGTCCTCGACGGCGGCGCCGGCGACGACTCCCTCCAGGCCGGCGCCGGGAACGACACCGTGTCCGGCGGCACCGGGAGCGACCGGCTGGACGGCGACGTCGGCGACGACCGGCTCGACGGCGGTGACGGCAATGACACGCTGATCGGCTGGGACGGCGCCGACACCCTGGACAGCGGCGCCGGCGACGACCTGCTGGAGGGCGGCGCCGGGGACGATCTGCTGGAGGGCGGCGCCGGCGGCGACACCCTGCAGGGCAGCGGTGGCAACGACACGCTCAGCGCCGGGGCGGGGGACGATTCGTTGAACGGCGAATCCGGTGACGACCGGCTGATCGGCGGGGCCGGCGCCGACACCCTGGTCGGCTGGGACGACGCCGACACCCTGGACGGGGGCGAGGGAAGCGATTCGCTGGTCGGCGGCGGTCGCTCCGACCTCTACGTCTTCGGCCGCGGCTACGGCCAGGACATCGTCGTCGAGGACGCCGGCGACTCCCTCGCCGACGCCGTGGTGTTCACCGACATCGCCTCCGGCGAGGTGACGCTGACCCGGTCCGGCGACGACCTGACCATCGAGGTCGCCGGCTCCGCCGACCGCCTCGTGCTCTACAGGGTCTTCGCCCACGACAATTGCGTGGTCGAGGCGTTGCGGTTCTCCGATGGGGTGGTCTGGGACTTCGCCACCTACAGCGCCGCGGCCGAGACGGCCTCTGCCGCGCCCGCCTCTGCCGCGCCCGCCTCTGCTCCGGCGGCGGCGGCGGCCGGCGCCGCCGATCCGTGGGAGGACCGCCTGGTCGTGCACAGCGCGAACTTCGGCACCATCCCGATCGGGGTGCCGGCCGCCCGCAGCGCCACCCTCGCCGCTCCGGACGACGGGGACCGTCCGTTCGTCTTCGCCACAGGCGACGGCGTTCTGTCCATCGACGCCGCCGGGTATGGCGGTGCCGCCGCCGTCTCCGGCGGGGTCCTGAGCCTCCGCCCCACCGCCGCGCCCGTGGCCATGCTCGCCGGGTGATGGACGGCGCAGCGGCGGTCCGCGGCCGGGGCCGGGGCCGGCCGGGCTTTCGCTGCGCTTGCCGACGCGCAGTCCCGGATCGCCGCCAACCGGACCCGCCGTCCAGCGGTGCTGGCCCCGTAAGGCCCTGGAACGCCGGCAACGACGCTGCTATGTAAGGGCACGCGTGCGCGGGAGCCCCGGTGGTTGCCGCGCGCGTCGCGTTTGTTCGTCACGTATGTTGAGGGATCGGGCATGTCGGCGCTACAGGACGCCGTTTCCCGGCGCCGGACCTTTGCCATCATCGCGCACCCGGACGCCGGCAAGACCACGCTGACCGAAAAGCTGCTGCTGTTCGGCGGCGCCATCCAGCTGGCCGGCGCCGTCAAGGCCCGCGGCGAGCAGCGCCGTGCGCGCTCCGACTGGATGAAGGTGGAGCGTGAACGCGGCATCTCGGTGACCGCCTCGGTGATGACCTTCGACTATGACGGCCGCACCTTCAACCTGCTGGACACGCCGGGCCACGAGGACTTCTCGGAGGACACCTATCGCACCCTGACCGCGGTCGACAGCGCGGTGATGGTGATCGACGGCGCCAAGGGCATCGAGACCCAGACCCGCAAGCTGTTCGAGGTGTGCCGCCTGCGCGACGTGCCCATCATCACCTTCGTCAACAAGATGGACCGCGAGGCGCGGGATCCCTTCGACCTGATCTCGGAGATCGAGCAGGACCTTCAGCTCGACGTCACCCCGGCGAGCTGGCCCATCGGCATGGGCCGCGACTTTCTCGGCTGCTACGACCTGATCCGCGATCAGCTCGTGCTGATGGACCGCACCCAGGGCGACGTGATGTCGGACGGCATCGCCTGCCACGGCCTGGACGACCCGCAGCTGGACTCGCTGCTGCCCGCCCACGCCGTCGCCAAGCTGCGCGAGGAGGTCGAGATGGCGCGCGGCCTGATGCCGGCGTTCGACCTCGACTCCTATCGCGCGGGCCACCTCACGCCCATTTATTTCGGCTCCGCCATCAACAACTTCGGGGTGCGCGAGCTGCTCGAGGGGCTGGCCGACAAGGCGCCGCCGCCGCGCCCCCAGCCGGCCGAGCCGCGGCAGGTCGAGCCGGACGAGGAGAAGGTCACGGGGTTCGTCTTCAAGGTCCAGGCCAACATGGACCCCAACCACCGCGACCGCATCGCCTTCGTCCGCCTGTGCTCCGGCCGGTTCCGCCGCGGTGCCAAGCTGAAACACATGCGCTCGGGCAAGACCCTGGCGGTCAACAACGCCGTCCTCTTTCTGGCCCGCGACCGCGAGCTGGCGGAAGAGGCTTGGCCGGGCGACATCATCGGCATCCCCAACCACGGCTCGCTGCGCATCGGCGACACGCTGACGGAGGGCGAGGACCTGCGGTTCACCGGCGTTCCCAGCTTCGCCCCGGAGCTGCTGCAGCGGGTGCGGCTCGACGACCCGATGCGCGTCAAGCACCTGCGCAAGGCGCTGGAGCACTTCGCCGAGGAGGGGGCGAGCCAGGTGTTCAAGCCGCTCAACGGGGCGGACTGGGTGGTCGGCGTGGTCGGCCAGCTCCAGTTCGAGGTGCTCGCCGCCCGCATCGAGGCGGAGTATGGCATCGCCGCCCGGTTCGAGGGCGCCGGCCTCGATTCCGCCCGCTGGATCGAGACCGACGACCGGGTCAAGCTGGAGGCCTTCATGGACCTCAACCGTTCGGCCCTGGCGGAGGACCACGACGGCGCCCTGGTGTTCCTGGCCCGCAACGCCTGGCAGCTCAACCGCGCGCAGGAGGATTTCCCGGACCTGCGCTTCCTGAAGACGCGGGAGCAGAACCGCAAGGTCCAGACGGCGGCCTGACCGTGCCGTGACCCGGAACGAAAGGGGCGGCGCCGGAGGCGGCCGCCCCTTTCGTTTGGCGATCCCGGCGCGGCGCCGGCCCCCGCACGCCCCGCCCCGATGGTTGGACGCACCCCGAAAGGCCGGTTGACAGGCCTCCTTCGGGGAGGGAAGTTGGCGTGAATCGCTGGCTCGGGCGACGGGGGGGATGGCGCATGCTGGCCGGGATCGCGTCGTGGTTCGACAGCAGCGCGTACATGCCCCACGGCATCTGCCTGCTCTGGCAGCCGGGGTTGCTGGCGTTGCACGTCGCCACCGACGTGCTCATCGGGCTCTCCTATTTCTCCATTCCCGTCGCCCTGGTCTATTTCGTGCGGCGGCGCGGCGACGTCGCGTTCAGCTGGATCTTCCGTCTGTTCGCCGCCTTCATCCTGGCCTGCGGCACCACCCATTTCGTGAGCGTCTGGACCCTGTGGACGCCGGATTACGGAGTGGAGGGCATGGTCAAGGTGGCGACCGCGGTGGTGTCCGTGGTCACGGCGGTTTCCCTGTGGGTGCTCATGCCGCGGGCGTTGGCCCTGCCAAGCCCGGCCCAGCTCGCCGATGCCAACAGCGCCCTGCAGCGGGAGATCTCCGAACGGCGCGCCGCCGAGGACCGCTACGTCGGGTTCTTCAAGAACCTGGCGGAAGGCCTGTTCGTCGTCGCCGTGCGTGACAATGGTCGTTTCGAATTCGTTACGATCAACCCGGCCCTCGCCCACGCCACCGGCCTCGACCCCAGCCGGGTGTCCGGCCGGCTTCTCGGCGAGGCGCTGCCGACGGAGAGCGCGCAGCTCATGCTCCGCCACTGCGAGGATTGCGTCGCCCGGGGCGAGGTCATCGACTTCGAGGACGCGCTGGAGCTCCCCGTGGGGCGGCGGGTCTGGCATTCGGTTCTGGTGCCGGTGCGCGGCCCGTCCGGGGAGATCGTGCAGCTGCTGGGGAGCTGCCGCGACATCACCGAGCGGCGGCGCCTTCAAGACGAGTTGGTCCAGGCCTCGAAGCTGGCGACGCTGGGCACCCTGGCCGCCGGCATGGCCCACGAGATGAGCCAACCCCTCAACGTGGTCCGCATCTGGACCGAGAACGCGCTGTCGCGCCTGCGCGACGGCGCGCTCGACGAGGCCCGCCTGGAGAAGGTGCTGACCCTGGTCGCCGAACAGACGGTGCGCATGGGGAGCATCATCGACCACATGCGCACCTTCAGCCGGCGCGACCGCAGCGGGGCCGAGCTGTTCGATCCCGCCGCCTGCGTCCGCGCCGCGGTGGATCTGGTGAGCCACCAGTACGCCGTCGAGAACATCGCCGTGGCCTTGGACCTCGACGCCGGGGAGGAGGCGCCGGTGGCGATGCGCGGCCGTCCGGTCCAGCTCGAACAGGTCGTCCTCAACCTGCTGTCCAACGCGCGCGACGCCATCCGCGGCGGCGGCGGCGGCGGCCGCATCGCGGTGGCCTTCCGGGTGGCGGAGGCGCGGGACGCCGCCGACATCACGGTGTCGGACGACGGCGGCGGAATTCCCGAGGCGACGCTGATGCGGATCTTCGATCCCTTCTTCACCACGAAGGAGGTGGGGCAGGGGACCGGCCTCGGCCTGTCGATCGGCTACGGCATCGTCGACGCCATGGGCGGCCGCATCGCCGCCCACAACATCGACCACGCCGACGGCCGCCGTGGCGTGTGCTTCACCATAACCCTGCCGCTCGCCCGGCCCCCGCAGCATGACGAAGTGGAACGCGCCCATGCCTGATCCGGTGCATGTCCTCGTCGCCGAGGACGAACCCCTGGCCGCCTGCGCCATCGAGGATTTCCTGTCCCGCAAGGGCTACCGGGTGACGCTTGCCCATGACGGGGTGGAGGCGGTGGAATGCCAGCGCGCCGATCCGGCCGACGTGGTCATCACCGACCTGCGCATGCCGCGGATGGATGGGCAGACGCTGATCCGTGAACTGCGGCGCATGAATCCGGCGCTGCCTCTGGTGGTGATGACCGGCTACCTCGCGCTGGACCCCGATCAGCAGGACGCCGCCGGCGGCATCGACGCACCCCACACCGAGGTGCTGCGCAAGCCGGTCAGCCCGCAGAACATCATCGACACCGTGCAGAGGCTGCTGGCCGTCCGCGCCGTCTGAGGGCGGGCCGCTCCCGTCACCCCGCCGCCGCCACCACCGGCTGCGCGTCCTGCAGCGGCTCGACGTCGACCTGGACCGAGAGCCGGTGACCGGCGCCGCCCACCAGCACGCCGCGCATCGGGCTGACATCGTCGTAGTCGCGCCCCCAGGCGACGGTGATGAAGTCCCGGTCGACGATCCGGTCGTTGGTCGGGCAGAGGTCGAGCCAGCGGTCCCCGCACCACACGGCTGCCCAGGCATGGCTGACGTCGGCCCCCACCAGGCGTGGCTGGCCCGGCGGCGGCACCGTGCGGAGATAGCCGCTGACATAGCGCGCCGGCAGGCGCTGGGCGCGCAGGCAGCCGACCAGGATGTGGGCGAAGTCCTGGCACACGCCGCGCCGGTTGGCCATGGCCTCCGCAAGGGGGGTGGCGACCGTGGTGGCCGTGGGATCGAAGGCGAACTCCGCGTGGATGCGGTGCATGAGGTCGCAGGCCGCATCCGCCACCGGCCGGCCGGGCGCGAAGGAGGGGGCGGCGTAGGCGAGGAGGTCGGCGGTGACGCGGACCAGCGTGCTGTCGAAGGCGTACTGCGCCACGTCCAGCATGGCGTCCGCCGCGTCGTGGCAGGGCGCGCCGTCGCGCACCACCTCCCAGGGCGCGCCGTCGCGCACCATCTCCCAGGGCTGGGTTGCGGCGGCATCACCGGCCGGGGCGTCGAGGACGCTGACGACGTGCTCGGCGGCGATGGTCAGCCGGCGGTGCGGCTCCTGCACCGCGATGTAGCTGACGGTGTTGCCGAAGCAGTCGACATGGTCGTGGCGCACGGCGGCCGACGGCTCGACGGTGAGCCGGCTGGTGCGGCACCGCTGGTGCGTGGTGGCGCGCGGCACCAGGTGGAGGAGGTGGTGCGACAGCGGCACCGCCTCGCCATAGTCGTAGGCGGTGACGTGGCGGCAGCGGTAGACCGCCAGGGTCGGGGCTTCAGGCGCGGCGGACGAAGGCATGGCTGAAATAGGCCTGGGCCAGGAGGTTCGAGAGTTCGGGCAGGTTGATCGACAACCAGTCCAGCGTGGTGCGCAGCACCGGCGGCTCCAGCGCGCCGGGGCCGGTGACGACCGCCCGCGCGTCGGCGACGATGCGCGCGGCGACCGCGTTGGCGGTGCCGGCCGCGCCCTCGGGCTGGCGCGGCAGCCGCGCGAGATGGCGCTCCAGCGCGACGAGTTGGAACGCCAGGCCACGCGGGTTGGTGTCGTCGGCCAGCAGCAGGGCGAGCACGGCACCGGGGCTCACGGCCGTGAAGTGGCGCTCGCGGTAGGCCATGAAGCTCTCGGCCAGCTCCAGCAGGACATCGAGAGCGGCGGCGGCGGTGCTGTCCTCCATCCGTGCGGCGTCGACAATCCGCACGCCGCGCACCAGGGAGACCCCGTGCAGCGCCCGCTCGACGCGCCGCCCGATGTCCAGGAAGCGCCAGCCCGGCCCCCGCGTCATGCTTTCCTGCTCCAGCCCGGACAGGGCGGCGAGACTGGTCACCAGGTCGTCCAGACACAGCAGCAAGGCCGCCGCGTCCATCTTGCCGCGCCGCGCCGCGCTCTGGCGGTCGATCTGCATGACGACGCGCCACATGTCGATGGACAGGCGGTCGCGAACGGAATACGCGGCCCGGTGCAGGCGCTGCACGTTGGCGCGCAGGCTGTTGGGGTGGTTCTCGTCGAACACCGAAGCGTGGAGCGCCGCCCGCACGCCGCGGCCGGTGCCGATCTCGCCGAGTCCCGCCAGGTCCCAGGGCAGCATGCCGAGCCACGCCATGAGCCTGAGCAGGACGCGCAGCTCCTCCGCCGCCCCGGGCTGGTCGTTGTCGGTCATCCGGGTGTGGACGCCGCGCAGCAGGCGGACCGCCCCTTCCGACCGCTCGGCGTAGCGGCCCAGCCAGAACAGGCTGTCGGCGACGCGGCTGGGCAGGTCGCCGGTGGCGGCGCGCCGGTCCTGGGCCCGGAACTCGGCCACGGCGGCGCGGGCGTGGGCGCCGCCGTCGCGGTTCGGGGCCAGCACCCAGGTGTCCTTGCTGCCGCTGCCCTGCTGCATCGACACCATGGGCCGCCCCGGGTCCTCCGACACCCGGGTCAGCCCCCCCGGCATCACCTGGAATCCGCCGTCCGGCCGGGCGCACACGAACACCCGCAGCACCAGCGGACGCGGCTGCAGGCGGTCGCCCATCCACACCGGCGCGGTCGAGAGGACCGGCCGCTCCTGGGCGGCGAAGGTCCACGGCGCGGCGGCGATCCGCTGCGACAGCTCGGCGCGCGCGCCGGCGGACAGGTCCGCGCCGTGGGCGCTGCCGTAGCCGAAGGGTGGGCAGGCCGGGGTCAGCGTCAGGCGGTCCAGGTTGCCCAGGATGTGCGCCTGTCCCGCGGCGGTGCCGCCCCACCATGTCGGGATGTGCGGCAGGACCAGGTCCTGGCGCAGGAGGAAGCGGGCGATGGCCGGCAGGCAGGCGCGGAAGGATAGGGATTCCATGAGGCCGCTGCCCAGGGCGTTGGCGATGGCCACATGCCCGGCCCGCGCCGCCTCGACCAGACCGGCCACGCCCAGCGTGCTGTCGGCCCGCAACTCCAGGGGGTCGGCGTATTCACCGTCGAGGCGGCGCAGGATGACGTCGACCGGCTCCAGGCCCGACAGGGTCTTGAGGTAGACACGCCGGTCGCGCACCGTCAGGTCGGCGCCCTCCACCAGGGTGATGCCGAGGTGGCGGGCCAGATAGACGTGCTCGAAATAGGTCTCGTTGTAGGGGCCGGGGGTGAGCAGCACCAGGCGGGGCCGGTCGGACCACGGCGCCAGCCCCTGAAGCATCGTCTTGAAGGCGCCGAAGAACGGGGTGAGATGCGCGACCCGGCAGTGGCGCAGGCTGTCGGGCAGCACCCGCGCCAGCACCGTCCGGTTCTCCAGGGCGTACCCGGCACCGCTGGGCGCCTGGGTGCGGTCGGCGAGCACCCACCACGCCCCGTCGGCGGCGCGCGCGAGGTCCGCGGCATAGAAGTGCAGGTAGCGCCGGTGCGGCACCGCCACCCCGTGCAGCGGCCGCCGGAACCCGGCATCGGCATGCACCGCCGCGGCCGGCAGCACCCCCTCGCGCAGCAGACGCTGCGGCCCGTAGAGGTCGGCGAGCGCCGCATCGAGGACGGTGGCGCGCTGGATCAGGCCGGCTTCGATCCGCTGCCACTCCGCGGGCTCGATCAGCAGGGGGATCATGTCGAGCGGCCATGGCCGCTCCATGCCCTGGGGGTCGCCGTAGATGTTGTAGGTGACGCCGTTCTGGTGGAGCAGGCGCCGCGCCTCCTCCCACCGTGCCGCCATGTCGTCGGAGTCGAGCGGACCCAGGGTTCCCATGAAGGCCTGCCAGTGCGGCCGCAGCCGCCCCTGCCCGGTGACCATCTCGTCGAACACCCGGCCGGCTCCGTAGCCCATGGCGTCGGCGTCGCCGAACAGGGAGCCCTGAGCCAGCCGGCCCCGGTCGTCGTGGGGCGCCGCTGCCGGTGCCGGGGGCGGGGCGCGAAGGGTGTCGCTGGGCAAGGTCACGGCGCGCGCAGATCCGGTCATTGGCGGGGCGGATCGAGTGTGACCGTCGTCCCGCGGCGACGCAAGGGCGGCGCGGGGCTGGGACATCCCGGGTCGACGCCTCAGCGGGCGGGGGGCCGGCCGGGACGGACCGTCACTTGGGCGGCTGGGTGGCCAGCGCCACCTTGCTCATGAACTTTTCGGGTTGCCCCTCCACCAGCAGCGGAAACGCCTCGGCACAGGCGTCGATCAGCGGGTCGAGCCAGTCCTTGTCCGCCTTGGCGAAGTCATGGAGAACGTACCCGGACACCTGGTTCTTGTCGCCGGGGTGGCCGATGCCCATGCGCACCCGCCAGTACTCCTTGCCGATGTGGCTGTCCATGGAACGCAGGCCGTTGTGACCGCCATGGCCGCCGCCCTTCTTGACCCGGACCCGGCCCGGGGCGAGGTCGAGGTCGTCGTGGAAGACGACCACCTGCTCCGGCGCCGCCTTGAAGAACTGCAGCGCGGCGCCCACCGACTGGCCGGAGAGGTTCATGTAGGTCAGCGGCTCCAGCGCCAGGATCTTGGTGCCGGCGACGGTGCCGTCGGCGGTCTGTCCCTGGAAGCGGCGCCGCCACGGGCCGAATCCATGACGCCGGGCGATCTCGTCCACCGCCATGAAGCCGATGTTGTGCCGGTTGCGGGCGTAGTCCGTGCCCGGGTTGCCCAGCCCGACCAGCAACAGCATGCGCGTCTCCCTGGTGCCGTTGCGTTGGCGTGCAGACACGACGGCACCGGCCCCTGGGGCGGGGGCCGGTGCCGTCGTTCATCCGAACGGTTGCGCGAGGGCGTCAGCCCTCGGCGGTGCCCTCGGCCTCGGCCACCTCCGACTTCAGGCCCGACGGCGCCACCACGGTGGCCACCGTGAAGTCACGGTCGCTGATGGTCGAGGTGACGCCCTCCGGCAGGGTCACCGACGAGATGTGGATCGTCTCGTTCACGTCGAACCCGGCGCACGAAATGGTGATGTGCTCGGGGATGCTGTCCGCCGCGCAGGTCACCTCGAGCTCGTGGCGCACGATGTTCAGCACGCCACCGCGCTTCAGGCCCGGCGACTTGTCCTGGTCGACGAACTCGCACGGCACCATGACGGTGATCGTGGTGTCCTTGGACACGCGCAGGAAATCGACGTGCAGGGCGATGTCGGTGACCGGGTGGAACTGCACGTCGCGCGGCAGCACGCGCTCGGTGGAGCCGTCCACGGTGACGTCGAACAGGTGGGTGAAGAAGCCCGGCTGGTGCAGGATCTTCTTGAAGGCGATGGCATCCAGCGAAATCATCACGGGAGCCTGCTTGGCGCCGTAGATCACGGCGGGAACGCGGCCGTCACGGCGCGCCTGGCGGGCGGTCCCCTTGCCGGCCCGGGCGCGCGACTCGGCGGGGAGCGCGATCACTTGGGTCATGGTGTCTCCTGAACATAAGGCGCCAGCCTCCAGGGGTGCTGGCGGTGAGGTGGGGGTGTTTACGCCCCACGAACGGTGGCGTCAAGGGCTGCGCGCCCCCGCGCTCAACTGAACAGGCTGGAGACCGAGCGCTCTTCGCTGATGCGCATGATCGCCTCGGCGATCAGCGGGGCGATGGTGAGCTGGCGGATGTTGCGCGAGACGCGCACCGCCTCGGTGGCCTGGATGCTGTCGGTGGAGACCAGCGTCTCGATCGGCGCCACGGCGATCCGGGCGACCGCCCCCCCGGACAGCACGCCGTGGGTGACATAGGCGCTGACCGACTTGGCCCCGGCCTCCATCAGCGCGACCGCGGCGTTGCACAGGGTGCCGCCGGAATCCACGATGTCGTCCACCAGGATGCAGCGGGTGCCGCTGACGTCGCCGATGATGTTCATCACCTCCGACACGCCGGCGCGCTCGCGCCGCTTGTCGATGATCGCCAGATCGGCGTCCAGGCGCTTGGCCAGGGCGCGGGCGCGGACCACGCCGCCGACGTCGGGCGACACGATGGTGATCTCGTCACCCTGGCCCAGCGTCTCCTTGATGTCCTTCTCGAACACCGGGGCCGCCATCAGGTTGTCCAGCGGGATGTCGAAGAAGCCCTGGATCTGGCCGGCGTGGAGGTCGAGGGTCAGCACCCGGTTGGCCCCGGCCACGGTGATCAGGTTGGCCACCAGCTTGGCCGAGATCGGCGTCCGCGGGCCGGTCTTGCGGTCCTGCCGGGCGTAGCCGTAGTAGGGGATCACCGCGGTGATGCGCCGTGCCGATCCGCGCCGCAAGGCGTCGATGGTGACCAGCAGCTCCATCAGGTTGTCGTTGGCCGGAAACGACGTCGACTGGATCACGAAGACGTCCTCGCCACGGACGTTCTCCAGGATCTCGACGAACACCTCCATGTCCGAAAAACGCCGGATGCTCGCCTTCGTCAGCGGCACGCCGAGACAAGTGGAGATGGCCTCGGCCAGCGGACGGTTGCTGTTGCCGGCAAGCACCTTCATCGCAATCGGCTCTCTTTGGATGGGGAAACGAACAGGGGCGCTGCGGTCCACACCGCCGGCGCCCCGGAAATCGCGGCGGACGATAACAAAGCCCCATGCCTCTGTAAACGTTCTATGACGGACGGCGGGTCAGGGCACCCCCCGGGGGGACGCATGGCCCGCCGCCCGGGCAGAATGACGCAACCGGGCGGCCCCGGGCAACCCGCCTTCCGGCCGGTCTGCCCAAGGGCCGACCGGGCCGGCCTCAGACGCCGCAGTCCAGCGCCTGGTAGGCCTCGGCACGCTGGCGGATGCCGTCCGGGATCGGCACGGCCCGGCCCGCCTTGAGGTCGGTCAGGCACGACACCAGCCGGCCGTCGAAATAGCGATGGCCGGACGCGTCGTCGCCGAGCAGCCGGAAGGTGAGGCTGGAGCGGCCGACCCGCTCGAGCTGGACCGCCACCGTGATGCGCAGGTCGGGGGCCATCGGCCGCAGATAGTCGCACGCGGTGTGCACCGTGGGCGCGCCGTGGCGGCCGTCGCGGATCAGGGTCATCCAGGCGACGCCGGCGACGTCGCGGAACCAGGTTTCCACCGCCTCGGCCATGTAGTCGAAGACCCTTGGCGTGTAGAGGATGCCGGCGGGGTCGCAGTCGCCCCACCGCACCGTGCGCGGGAGGAGGAGAGGCTGGAGCGTCGTGGTGTCCACCGTTCAATCCTGCAAGAGAATGGCCGAAAGCCCGCGGCCGTAGTCCGGCTCACCGCGCAGGCGGGCGCGGCGATAGCTGAAGAATCGGCCGTCCTCGGCCACCGTGTCGTTGGGGCTGCGCTGCACCATCTCGACCCCGGCATCCGACAGGCGTTGGGCGATGTAGCCGGGAAGGTCGAAGAGATGGTGTCCCTCGCGGCGCGCCGGCGCGAAGAAATCGGCGTTGTGCGCGCCGTCATCGAGGAACGGCCCCGGGAACTCCGGGCCGACCTCGTAGGAGCGCTGGGCGATGCACGGGCCGATCACCGCGACGATGCGGTCGAGGCGGGCGCCCAGCGCGGCCATGCGGGCGACCGTCGCCTCGAGCACGCCGCCCTTGGCGCCCTTCCACCCGGCGTGGGCGGCACCGACCACACCCGCCTTGCCGTCCGCCAGCAGCACCGGCGCGCAGTCGGCGCTCAGCACCCCCAGCACGATGCCGGGGATGCGGGTGACCATGGCGTCGGCCCGCGGTCCCTCGCCGGGCGCCCACGGCGCCTCGACCTCGACGCAGGTGGCGCTGTGGACCTGGTGGCAGGTCACCAGGCTGTCCGCCGGACGGTCGAGCCTGGCGGCGGCGCGGCGCCGGTTCTCGGCCACCGCGGCGGCCGAGTCCGCGGACCCCAGCCCGCAGTTGAGGGACGCGTAGATTCCCGTCGAAACGCCACCGGCGCGGGTGAAGAAGGCATGACGGATGCCGTTGACGTCGTTGAGGGCGCCGAGCGTGATCACAGGGTGGTCCGGTCCTGGTGGGTCTGCCCGTCGAATCCCGCCGGCACCCCGAGGCCGGGGGCGGCGAGGGCGAGGGCCTTGAACAGGTTGCCCATTTGGTCCGCGCCGATCAAGCGCGCAAGGGCGGCGTCGAGATCGGCCGCCTGGGCGGCGGTCGCGCTGCGCTTCAGCGCCTCGGCGCGGGCGACGATGCCGAGCCGGGCCAGCAGCACCCCCTGGGGCACCGGGCCGTAGGCCGCGGCGCCTCCGTCGCGGGCGGCCTCGGCCAGCGCCGTGAAGTCGACGTGGGCGGTGAGGTCGGCGTCGCCCGGCGCCTCCAGCACCGGCGCATAGGCGTGGCGGCGCACCGCCTGCAGGGTGTCGCCGACCGCCGGACCGGCATGGCCGTAGTCGATCAGCAGCGCCGCTCCACCCTGGGCACCCAGGCGCGCACCAAGGGCGCGGGCCACCGCCTGGCCGGCGGGGGACACCTCCACCACGCTGCCCACCGGCGCGTCGCGCAGGGCCGGCGGCACCAGCGACGCGCCGGCGCTGGCGAACGCCTCCAGCACGAATCGCAAGGCGGCGCCGGCGGCCTTCCCATCACCGGGCCCATCACCGGGCCCATCACCGGGCCCAT
This sequence comes from Azospirillum sp. NS33, assembly GCF_059703765.1. NCBI lineage: Bacteria > Pseudomonadati > Pseudomonadota > Alphaproteobacteria > Rhodospirillales > Azospirillaceae > Azospirillum > Azospirillum sp. NS33. The sequence continues at coordinate 14,758 of NZ_BAAKJB010000025.1, forward strand.
CACCGGGCCCATCACCGGGCCCATCACCGGGCCCGCCATCGCTATCGCCGGTGGCGGCGGTGTCGGCGCGGTCGACCAGGCGTTCGCTCCAGCCATGGGGGGTGCGCTGGATCTGGCGGATCGGCAGGGCGTCGAAGAACTCGTTGGCGATCACCAGGGCGGGCCCCTCGGGCACGTCCTCGAGGCGGTCGTGCCACGCCACCTCGATCCCGGCCAGGTTGTCCCGCTGGCGCCGGCGCAACGCCGGGCTGGTTTCGACGAGGTGCACGCGGACGGCGGCGCGGAACGGGGCGAGCACGGCGGCGGCGCGCAACGCGTCGGCCATCAGCGTGCCGCGCCCGGGCCCCAGTTCGACCAGGCGCACCAGACCCGGTGCGCCCATCCGCTGCCAGGTGTCGGCGCACCACAGGCCGATCAGTTCGCCGAACATCTGGCTGACGTCCGGGGCCGTGACGAAGTCGCCGCCGGCGCCGAACGGGTCCTGCTTCATATAGTAGCCATGGCGCGGGTGGCCCAGCGCCTCGGCCATGAAGGCGGCGACGGTGATCGGTCCCTCCACGGCGATGCGGCGGGCCAGGGCGCCGGCCAGGTCGCCGCTCATGCCGCGGCCGCCCGGCGCGCCCGCAGCGCCATCCACAGGCCGAGCAGCACCATCGGGATGGACAGGAGCTGCCCCATGGTGGCGCCCCCCCACAGGAAGCCGAGCTGGGCGTCGGGCTCGCGGAACACCTCCGCGGCGATGCGGGCGAGGCCGTAGCCGATGAAGAAGGCCCCGGCGATCGTTCCCGGCCGGTCCCGCAGCGCTGGCCGATGGGCCAGCACAGCCAGGACGACGAACAGGACGAGTCCTTCGAGCACCGCCTCGTAGAGCTGGCTGGGGTGGCGGGGCACCTGAAGGGGGTCGCGGGGGAACACCATCGCCCAGGCGGCATCCGGCGCCGGACGGCCGTAGAGCTCGCCGTTCACGAAATTGGCGATGCGGCCGAAGAACAGGCCGATGGGAGCGGCCGCGGCGACGAGGTCGCCGAAGGCGAAGGGCGACAGGCCGCGCTTGAGGCTGAACAGGAGGATGGCGACGACCACGCCGAGGGTGCCGCCGTGGAACGACATCCCGCCGTGCCACACCTTGAGCGCCTCGAGCGGGTTGGCCGCGTAGTAGGGCAGGTTGTAGAACAGCACGTAGCCGAGCCGCCCGCCGAGGATGACGCCGATCACCGCCCAGGTGAGGAAGTCGTCGAAATCCATCGGCGTGGGCCGGCCGGGCGCCGGGGCGATGCGGGCCAGGTGGAGGCAGTAGCGCCATCCCAGCACGAACCCCGTGAGGTAGGCGAGGGCGTACCAGCGGATGGCCAGGGGGCCGATCGCGATGGCCACCGGGTCGATGGCGGGAAAGGCGAGGGCGAGCATGGGGATCCCGTCAGCGGTACGGATCGGGCCGGGCGAGGAAGCCCTGGACGTAGCGCCGCACCCCCTCCTCCAGGTCCAGGAAGGGGGCGGTATGGCCGGCGGCGCGCAGGCGGTCGATGCGGGCCTCGGTGAAGTACTGGTACTTGCCGCGCAGGTCCTCGGGCATGTCGACGTACTCGATCCGCGGTTCCAGGTCCATCGCGGCGAAGGTCGCGAGCGCGAGGTCGCGGAAGCTGCGCGCCCGGCCGGTGCCGATGTTGAACAGGCCGTTGACGCCCGGCGTGTCCATCAGCCACAGCATGGCGGCGACGCAGTCGTCCACGTGGATGAAGTCGCGCGCCTGCCCGCCATCGGCGACGCCGTCGCGGTGCGACCGGAACAGGCGCGCCGGGCGGCCGGCGGCGAGCTGCGGGTGGAGCTTGGCCACCACGCTCATCATCTCGCCCTTGTGTCCCTCGTTAGGGCCGTAGACGTTGAAGAACTTCAGCCCGGCCCATTGCGGCGGCACCGGCTCGCCCTCGCGCACGGCGCGGGCGACGCGCCGGTCGAACAGGTGCTTGGACCAGCCATAGGCGTTGAGCGGGCGCAGCCGTGCCAGGCCCTCGACCGAGGAGTCGTCGTCGAACCCGTCGTCGCCGCCGCCATAGGTCGCCGCGGAGGACGCGTAGATCAGCCGTGCCCCGCGCCAGGCGCACCAGCGCCACAGCTCCATCGACAGGGCGACGTTGTTGGCGACGATCTTGTCGACGTCGCGTTCCGTGGTGGCCGAGACGGCGCCCATGTGGAACACCAGATCGACCTCGGCGGCGTGGTGGTCGAGGAAGGCCATCAGCTCCTCCGGCCGGACCAGGGCCTTGACCTCGCGCTTGGCGAGGTTCTGCCATTTGTCGCCGTCGCGGAAGCGGTCGGCGACGGCGACATCGACGATGCCGCGGTCGGCCAGCGCCGCCACGAGGTTCGAGCCGATGAAACCGGCGCCGCCGGTGACCACGATCATGGTGCGCTGCGTCTCCCGCCGCCGGTGAGGTCGTCGCCGTTATAGGCTGCCCGCCGGAGCGCCGCAACGCTTCGCCGCACCCGCGGAGGTTGACCGACACGACACCGCCCCCGCATCATCCCGGTGGACAGGACGCCGGAGGACGGCATGACCGCAAGGACCACCGCCACCGCCACCATCACCGAGCCCGCCATGGCGGCGCCCGCCCTGGCAACACCCGCCGCCCGCGTCCGCATCCCCGTGCGGGCCACCCCGGCGCAGCGCCAGACGCTGCGCCGCGCCGCCACGGCGGCCGGGCTGTCGGTCAACGCCTTCGTGCTCGATGCGGCCTGCGCCGCCGCCCAGGCCGTGCTGGTGGCGCGTGCCACGCTGCCGATGGAGGACCGTGACTGGCGCCGGTTCCTTCACCTGCTGCAGGCTGCCGCGGGCGATGCCCCGGGCGACGGCCACGACAACCGGAGCGGGCGGCGCGGACGGCGTGCACGCACCGTGGCGGCCCCCCGCCCGGGGACGCCTCCGGGCGAGGGCGCGTGACGGTGCCGGACTTCGGCCGTTGATATCGGGTGAACCGCCGCCCATAATGGCGCCACCCTTTCAGCGGATGCGAAGCGATGCAGGTTGACAACAAGCTTCTCGACGATCTTGCCCGGGTCGCCGGCGGCGCCCTCGGCGCCCTTTCGGGGCTGCGCGAGGAGGCCGAGGCGCAGATGCGCCAGCAGTTCGAGCGGATCCTGTCGCGCATGGACGTGGTGTCGCGGGAGGAGTTCGACGCCGTCCGTGCCATGGCCGCCAAGGCGCGCGAGGAGCAGGAGGCGCTGGCCGACCGTGTGACGGCGCTGGAGGCCACCGTGGCCACGCTGGTGGCCGACCGCCAGCTCGCCCACGAGGACGCGGCGCCGCGCCGGCGCGCCCCCGGCCACCCGTCCGCCTGAACCGCCGACCGGGCCTGAGCCGCTGCCCCGGGCCGCCGCCCGCACCGTGTTAAAACCTCGTGAAGGACCGATCCGCGGGCGGCCCGAAAGCAGTTGCGCCGGCACCGGTCCTTTGGCAGGTTCCATAGTGGTAGTAGCTCGCGGATGCCGGGCCCCCATATCCTAGCTCCGTGAGCCGGTGCCGTTTGCCGCGCCTTCAAAGGAGGACGCTGACCATGTCGGCACTCGCCGTCGAAACCCCCGTCGTCATCCACAACCCGCTGGACGTCATCGAGGAGATCGTGACGGCCAACGAATGGCCGTTCGAGCGCTCCAGCGACGAGGAGCTGGTCGTCGAGATCGGCGGCCGCTGGTGCGACTACCGGCTCTACTTCGTCTGGCAGTCGGACGTCAGCGCGATGCAGTTCTCCTGCCAGTTCGACATGAAGGTGCAGGCGGCGCGCCGCCAGGCGGTGCACGACCTGCTGGCCGAGGTCAACGCGCGGATGTGGCTCGGCCATTTCGACGTCTGCACCGAGGAGCACACCCCGATGTTCCGCCAGACGACCCTGCTGCGCGGGTCGCGCGGGGCGACGGTGGAGCAGCTTGAGGACCTGGTGGAGATCGCGCTGTCCGAGTGCGAGCGCTTCTATCCCGCCTTCCAGTTCGTGATCTGGGGTGGCAAGTCGGCGTCCGAGGCGGTCTCCGCCGCCATTCTCGACACCATGGGCGAGGCCTGACCGGCCATGGGCGCCTCGCTGCTTCTGGTCGGCTGCGGCAAGATGGGCGGCGCCATGCTGGACGGCTGGCTGCGCTCCCGCAGCGTCGACCGGGTCGTCGTCGTGGAGCCCGGCGGCCTGCCGGACGGCGTCGCCGGCCCGGCGGTGACCGCGGTCGCCGACGCCGCCGCGCTTCCCCCCGGGTTCATCCCGGACGTCGTCGTGCTGGCGGTCAAGCCGCAGGTGATGGAGGCGGTGGTGCCCGCCTACGCCGCCCTGGTCCGCCCCGGCACCGTGTTCCTGTCGGTCGCCGCGGGACGGCCCATCGCCTTCTTCGAACGCGGCTTGGGCGCCGCCGCCGCAGTGGTCCGCGCCATGCCCAACACCCCGGCCGCCATCGGCCGGGGCATCACCGTGGCCTGCGCCAACGGCCGCGTCAGCGACGACCAGAAGACGCTGTGCGAAGCCCTGCTCGGCGCCGTGGGCGAGGTCGCCTGGGTCGAGGACGAGGCCCAGATGGACGCGGTCACCGCGGTGTCCGGCAGCGGCCCGGCCTATGTTTTCCTGCTGGCCGAGACCCTGGCCCGGGCCGGAGCCGCCGCCGGACTCCCCGCCGCGCTGGCCGAGCGTCTGGCCCGGGCCACCGTGGCGGGTGCGGGCGAACTGCTGCACCGCTCCGACACCCCGCCGGCCCGGCTGCGCGAGGCGGTGACCAGCCCCGGCGGCACCACCAGGGCGGCGCTGGACGTGCTGATGGACGAGGACGGCGGCCTCGGTCCGTTGATGGAGCGGGCGGTGGACGCCGCCGCGCGGCGCTCGCGGGAGCTGGCGGGTTAGCCCATCACCGGAACACACGACGCCACCGCCGCGGCCTCGGTCACCCCTCCGGCCCGCGATCGGGATCGATCAACCAGGACGAGGCCGCCGATGAGCCCCCTCAGCCCCTCCGCCCGCCGCGTGCAGGGCATCCTCGATTCCATCGGCCTCGGGCACGCGGTGGTCGAGCACGCCCAGACCACCCGCACCGCCCAGGAGGCCGCCGACGCGGTGGGCTGCGCCGTCGGCCAGATCGCCAAGTCGCTGATCTTCCGGACCCGGGACACCGGGCGCCCGGTGCTGGTGGTCGCCAGCGGCGCCAACCGGGTCGACGAGACGGCGGTGGCGGCCCTGATCGGCGAGAGGATCGAGCGCGCGGATCCCGAATTCGTGCGGGAGACCACCGGCTTCGCCATCGGTGGCGTGCCGCCGCTGGGCCACGCCGTGGCGCCGCTGGTGGTGATCGACGACGACCTCCTGGTGTTCGAGGCCATATGGGCCGCCGCCGGAACCCCCAACGCCGTGTTCCGGCTGACGCCGGACCAGCTCGTCAGCATGACCGGCGGCCGGCCCGCGGCGGTGCGCAAGGCGTAGCCGACGGCGGCCCGCCGGGACACCCCCGGGCGGGAGACGCGAATGCCCGCCACGGCGGGCCGTGGCGGGCGTGTCACGAGGGAAGCGGCGCTCTCAGACGGTGCCGGGCACCGGCTTGCGCTTCAGGTTGTGGTGCGCCTCGATGTAGCGCACGGTGCCCGACTTGGAGCGCATGATCACCGAGTGGGTGATGGCACCGCCGCCGAAACGGCGGACGCCGCGCAGCATGGCGCCGTCGGTCACCCCGGTGGCGGCGAACATGACATTGCCACTGGCCAGCTCGGTCATCGAGTACTTCTTGGTCAGGTCGGTGACGCCCCAGCGGGCGGCGCGCGCCTTCTCGTCGTCGTTGCGGAACAGCAGCCGCCCCTGGAACTGGCCGCCGATGCAGCGCAGGGCCGCCGCGGCCAGCACGCCCTCGGGCGCGCCGCCGGAGCCCACATACATGTCGACGCCGGCGCCGATCTGGCTGGTGGCGATGACGCCGGAGACGTCGCCGTCGGAGATCAGCATGATGCGCGCGCCGGCCTCGCGGACGCGGGCAATCAGCTCGGCGTGGCGCGGCCGGTCGAGGATGCAGACCAGCAGCTCCTCGACGTCGGTGTTCTTGGCCTTGGCCAGGGCCCGGAGGTTGTTGACCGGGGTCTCGTCGAGGTCGACGACTCCGTCGGGGAGGCCGGCCCCCACCGCGATCTTGTCCATGTAGACGTCGGGGGCGTTGAGGAAGCCGCCGCCGTCGGCCATGGCGACCACCGCCAGGGCGTTGGGGCCGCCCTTGGCGCAGATGGTCGTCCCCTCCAGCGGGTCCAGGGCGATGTCCACCTTGGGGCCGCCCGAGCCCACCTTCTCGCCGATGTAGAGCATCGGCGCCTCGTCGCGCTCGCCCTCGCCGATGACGACGGTGCCGTCGATGGACAGGGTGTTGAGCGCCTGGCGCATGGCGTCGACGGCCGCCTGGTCGGCCAGCTTCTCGTCGCCGCGGCCCATCAGCAGCGACGCCGACAGCGCGGCCGCCTCGGTCACGCGGACGGCCTCCAGCGCCAGGTTCCGGTCCATACCGGACAGATCGACATGCACTTCCATGTTGGAGTTCCCCCGATGCACTCGGTGTTGGTTTTGCCGCGACGCGGCTCAAGAAGGGCTCAGAACTGCTCGATACGGATCATGCGCGGCGGCTCGAGCACCGCCTTCTGCGCGGCGATGCCCTCCAGGGCGCGGCGCATCGACGCCTCCACCGTCTCGTGGGTGGTCAGCACGACCGACACCGCCTCGCCGGGCGTGGTGGCCCGGCCGCGCTGCAGGAAGCTCTCCATCGACACGTCGTGATCGCGCATCGCCGCGGCGATGTCGGCGATCACCCCCGGACGGTCGGCCACCGACAGGCGGACGTAGTAGGCGCCGCGCCGCGCCGCCATCGGCGACGGCGCGAGCGCGGCCAGCCGGGATGCCGGGACGCCGAAGGTCGGGGCGGCGCAGCCGCGCGCGATGTCGACGAGGTCGGCGACCACCGCCGACGCCGTCGGCCCGGCGCCGGCGCCGCGACCGACCAGCCAGACCCGGTCGGCGAAGTCGGTCTGCGCCACCACGGCGTTGAACACCCCGTCGACGGCGGCGATGGGCGCGTCCTTGGGCACCATGCACGGGTGCACCCGTTGCTCGACCCCGCCCTCGGTCCGGCGGGCGATGCCGAGCAGCTTGATGCGGTAGCCCAACTCCTCGGCGTAGGCGAGGTCGGAGGCGGCGACGTGGCGGATGCCCTCGACGTACACGTTGGCGAAGTCGACCGGGCAGCCGAAGGCGACCGATGTCAGGATCGCCAGCTTGTGCGCGGCGTCGACGCCGTCGATGTCGAAGCTGGGGTCGGCCTCGGCGTAGCCCAGCTGCTGCGCCTCGGCCAGCACGTCCGCGAACTCGCGGCCGGTGGTGCGCATCTCGGTGAGGATGTAGTTGCAGGTGCCGTTGAGGATGCCGTGCACCTCGCTGGCCCGGTTGGCGGCCAGCCCGTCGCGCAGCCCCTTGATGATGGGGATGCCGCCGGCCACCGCCGCCTCGAAGGCGAGGGTGCGGCCGCGTTCCTCGGCGGCCCGCGCCAGCGCGGTGCCCTGGTGCGCGATCAGCGCCTTGTTCGCGGTGACCACGTGGCGGCCGCGGGCGATGGCGGTCTCCACCGTCACCCGGGCGGCGCCGTCGGAGCCACCGATCAGCTCCACCACCACGTCGGCGTCGGCCTCGGCGGCCATGGCGGCGGGGTCGCTGAACCATTGCACCGCGGACAGGTCGACGCCGCGGTCCCTGGTGCGGTCGCGGGCGCAGACGGCGGTGACGACGATGCGGCGGCCGCAGCGCTGGGCGATCAGGTCGGCCTGTGCGGCCAGCAGCTTCAGGGTTCCGGCGCCGACCGTGCCGAGGCCGGCGACGGCGATCTTCAAAGGCTCCGTCACGACGCTTTCGCTTTCATCGGTTCCAGCAACTGGGCCCGCGCCTCGGGGTCCTTGCTCTGCGCCGCGCCGGCCGCGTTGGACCGGAAAAAATCCTTGATGTTGCGGCAGGCCTGCCGGATGCGGTGGACGTTCTCCACCAGGCCGAGGCGGACGTGGCCGTCGCCGTGCTCGCCGAAGCCGATGCCCGGCGCGCAGGCCACCTGAGCCTCCTGAAGCAGCAGCTTGGAGAACTCCAGCGAGCCGAGATGGGCGAACTCCGGCGGGATCGGCGCCCAGGCGAACATGGAGGCCGGCGGGCTGGGAACCTTCCAGCCGGCGGCCGCCAGCCCCTCGATCAGCACGTCGCGGCGCTGCTTGTAGGTGTTGCGGATGACGTCGACGCACTCCTGCGGCCCGTTGAGGGCCGCCGCGGCGGCCACCTGGACCGGCGTGAAGGCGCCGTAGTCGAGATACGACTTGATGCGCGCCAGCGCGTGGATCAGACGCTTGTTGCCGGTGGCGAAACCGATGCGCCAGCCCGCCATCGAGTAGGTCTTGGACATCGAGGTGAACTCGACGGCGATCTCGCGAGCCTCCGGGATCTCGAGGATCGACGGCGGCGGCACGCCATCGAAGTAGATCTCGGCGTAGGCGAGATCGGAGAGGATGTAGATGTTCTCGCGGATGCAGAACTCGACGATGGGCCGGTAGAAGTCGAGGTCGACCACCTGCGCCGTCGGGTTCGACGGGTAGTTCAGCACCAGCGCCAGCGGCTTGGGCACGGAATGGCGGACGGCGCGCTCCAGCCCCTGCATGAACTGGGCGATGTCCGGTGGGCCGTCGCTCTGGCCGACCATCATGTGGCGGATCGAGGCGCCGGCGAGGATGAAGCCGAAGGGATGGATCGGGTAGCTGGGATTGGGCACCAGGATGGTGTCGCCCGGGCTGGTGATCGCGTTGGCGAGGTTGGCCAGGCCTTCCTTCGAGCCGATGGTGACGATGCACTCGGTTTCCGGGTCGATGTCGACGTTGAAGCGCCGCTTGTAATAGGCGGCGTGGGCCCGCCGCAGGCCGGGAATGCCGCGCGAGTTGGAGTAGCGGTGCGTCTTCGGGTTGCGGACCGTCTCCACCAGCTTGTCGACGATGTGCTGGGGGGTCGGCTGGTCCGGATTGCCCATGCCGAGGTCGATGATGTCCTCGCCGGCCGCGCGGGCGCGCGCCTTCATGGCGTTCACTTCGGCGAAGACATAGGGCGGCAAACGCTTGATTCGGTGGAACTCGGACTGATCGCTCATGAACGCTCCGAAGCCTGTCCGGCTGCGACGAGGTGTGACAGGGCCAGCGAAACCGGGACCCTTTACTTACCGTCCCCACTGCGAAGAAGCGAGGCAAATTTCGTAGGGGCAGAGCCCTTGCTTTCGCATCCGTGCCGGCGCGCCGGGCCGGCCGGGCAGGGGTTAACAACACCCCGGCGGCGGACTAGAGTGGCGTTCCCGCCCGCCGCGCCGCCACGCGCCTGCCCCGGTGTTCCCATGCTCTCGGTCAGCGACCTCGACCTCCACTACGGTGACGCCCAGGCCCTCGACGGGGTGTTCCTGAGCGTGCCCGAGGGCACCACCACCGCCATCGTCGGCGCCAACGGGGCGGGCAAGACCTCCCTGATCCGCACCATCGCCGGCATCCTGAAGCCGACCCGCGGCGCCATCCGCTGGCGCGACCGCGACATCGCCGGGCTGCCGAGCCACGTCGTCTGCAACCTCGGCATCGGCCAGGTGGCCGAGGGGCGGCAGGTGTTCCCGTCGCTGAGCGTGCGGGAGAACCTGGCCATGGGCGCCGTCATCCCCCGCGCCCGGGGCGCCGCCGCCGACAGCCTGGCGCGTGTGCTGGCCCTGTTCCCGCGCCTGGAGGAGCGGCTCGCCCAGGCCGCCGGCACCCTGTCGGGGGGCGAGCAGCAGATGCTGGCGATCGGCCGCTGCCTGATGGGGAAACCCGACCTCATCATGTTCGACGAACCGTCGCTGGGCCTCGCCCCCGCCCTGGTCCAGGACCTGTTCCGCACCATCCGCTCGCTGGGCGAGGAGGGGCTGACCATCGTCCTGGTCGAGCAGAACGTCGCCGCCTCGCTGGCCCTGGCGAGCCGCGGCTACGTGCTGGAAAACGGTCGCGTGGTGCTGACCGGAAGCGGTGCCGAGCTGCTCGACGATCCTGCGGTGCGCCAGGCCTATCTCGGCCTGTAAGGCGGGCGCCGGGCCCCGCCCGCTCATAACCGCCGGGCCCGGCCCGCTCATAACCGCCGGGCCCGGCCCGCTCATAACCGTTGCAAGCGCCACTCACTCGCGATACCTACGGGCGCGAGCGACAATCGTTTGCATTCGCGACGGGACGCCGTCCGGGTGCTGCCCGGCCGGCCGCCGGCCCAGGACCGACCCGCGACCGCCACGCCTGGAGGCTCTGCCCGATGACCCCCGCGACCCTGCGCGCCTGGCGCGTGACCCACCGCTGGACCAGTCTGATCTGCTCGATCAACCTGTTGATCCTGTGCGTGACCGGCCTGATCCTGGTGTTCCATCACGAGATCGACCACCTGCTGGGCAACGACGGGTTCGACACCGCCGTCGTCGACGGGCAGGAGCGCCTGCCGCTGCAGGCCCTGGCGGACATCGCCGACGCCAAGGATCCCGCCCTGGTGCCGCGCTTCTTCTCCTTCGATCCCGAAGCGCCCGGCGCCACCTACATCTACCTCGACGAGCCGGACGCGCGCGATTTCGAGGACGGCCGCTGGGTGGTCCTCAACGCCTACACCGGCGAGAACGAGGTGCTGCGCGACCACACCGAAACCTTCGTCGGCTTCATCCTGAAGCTCCACCTCGACCTGTTCGCCGGGTTCGCCGGGCAGATGTTCATCGGGGTCGTGGGGCTGCTGTTCGTCGCCAGCGCGATCAGCGGGCTGGTGGTGTACGGCCCGTTCATGAAGAAGCTGGCGTTTGGCCTGCTGCGGTTCCGCCGCGGCCCGCGCATCGCCAACATCGACCTGCACAACCTGTTCGGGGTCGCCACCCTGGTGTGGGCGGTGGTGGTCGGGCTGACCGGGGCGATCCTGTCCTTTTCGCCGCTGATCCTCGGCTATTGGCAGACCACCGAGCTGGCCGCGATCGCCGCGCGCCACGGCGAGGCGCCGATCGCCGGCCCGACGATCGACGTCGACCGCATCGCCGCGGCGGGCCGGCAGGCCTTCCCCGACATGGACCTGGCGTTCATCGCCTATCCCGGCCACGACTACGCCACCGGCCGGCATTTCAGCGTCCTGGTGCGCGGCAAGAGCGAACTGACCCAGCGGGTGCTCAGCGTCGCCCTCGTCGACGCCGAGACCGGGGCGGTGGCGGAGGCGGTGGGCATGCCCTGGTACATCACCGCGCTGATGCTGTCCGGGCCGTTCCACTTCGGCGACTACGGTGGGCTTCCGCTGCAGATCCTGTGGGCGCTGTTCACCCTCGTCACCGGCGCCGTGACCGTCACCGGCTTCGTGGTGTGGCTCAAGCGGCCGCGGGCGCGCGAGGTCCCGGCCGCCGCCGGGGGAACGGCGCCCCCCCGGGAGCACGCGGCGTGACCGCCGTGTGGCGGATGCCCGTCCTGCTGGGCACGGCGACCTTCGCCGGCCTCGCGGCGGCGATCTTCGGCGACGGCGTGTGGGACTGGCTGTGCTGGGCCGGGCTGGCGGTCCCGCTGGCGGTGTGCGCGCGCAAGCTGTGGCGGCAGTGGCCGGCCGCCTGAACGGCGCGTGCTAGACGGCGCGCCGCCGCGACATCGATATGGCGACGGCCTGGGCGCGGTTGCCCACCCCCAGCTTGTCGTACAGGTTCTTCAGGTGGAACTTCACGGTGTGCACGGAGATCCCCAGCTCGCGCGCGAGCTGGGCGTTGGTGCGTCCCGTGGTCAGGGATTCGAGCAGGGTGCGCTCGCGCGCCGTCAGCCGCCCCATGGGATCCTCGGCGAGACGGGACACGTCGACGAAGGGGAAGGCCATGCGCCCGGCCGCCACCGATGCGCAGATGTCGAGCAGGCGTTCCGGCGGCTCGGACTTGTGGCAGAACCCGGCGGCGCCCAGCATCATCGCCGTCCGTGACGCCGCGGGATCGCCCGACCCGGTGTAGACCACGATGCGCGGCGCCCGCGGGTTGGCCTTGAGGCGCTCCAACGCCCCCTGGCCGCTGAGGAACGGCATCTCCCAGCCGATCACCCCGACCTCGAAGGGAAAGCGGCGCACGGCCTCGAGGAACCGCTCCCCGTCGCTCGCCGTGGCGAGAAGGTTGAAGCGCTCATCGTCCTCGAACAGCTTGACCATGGCCCGCAGCACCAGCGGGCTCTTGTCGGCAACCACGATGTCGATCGTCATGGGATGGCTGGCATCCTCCTCCGGGTGGGGGCGCTGCGGTGGTCCGGTGCCGTGGCCGCAACACCATGTTACCGCACCTTGACGGCAGCGGAACATTGCACCTTTGTCCTTCGGCGGTCGATGGCGATCGTTTCCGGCGCTGGTCACGCCACGGCAGGGTTGCCGCCGCCGCGCCGCGGCGATTCGCCGCCACCGCGCCGCGGCGATTCGCCGCTGCGCGGCCGCGCTGTCAGGCGGGCCGGCGGCGCAGCCGCGCCCTGTCAGGTGGGCCGGCGGCGCAGCCGCCAGGCCAGCAGGGCGGCCGGCCACGCCAGCGTCACCCCCAGGGCGGCGATGAGGGCGAGCCCGCGGCCGAGGGGCTCGGCCAGCGCGTGCACCGTCAGCAGCCCCAGGAGGAATCCGGGATTGGCGGCCAGCGCCCCGGCCATGGCCGCCGCCGCCGCCGCGCCGCCCTGGCGGGCGTGGACGATCACGGCGACGCTGGAGAGCACGATGGGAAAGACCGCGGCGATGCCCGTGGCGGCGGGGCCGACCAGGCCGCTGAGCGTGGCGACGGCGACCACCAGCCCGGCGACCAGCGCGGCGCGGAGCGGCGTGTCGTACCACCGCCCGGCGCCGCCGCCGCCGCGCTCCGGCGGCGGCACGGCGCGGGTCAGGCCCCAGGCGGCGAGGTACCCGGCGCCGTTCAACAGCAGCACCGTCGGAACGCTCCAGGACACCCCCTGCAGCGCGACGGCGCCGACGAGCCACAGCAGCACCGCGGCGCCGAGGGTCACCGGCCGGCCGTGGCGCGGCGCCAGCCGCACGAGCAGCGTCAGGAAGGCGAGGGTGGCGGCGTTGGTCACCGCGCTGGCCAGCGCGCTGGCGGCGACGAAGCGGTCGTCGTTGGCCAGGGCGACGAACAGGTAGGCCGGGCCAGCCGACACCGGCAGGGTGGCGATCAGGCCGCCGGCGAACGGCCCGACGCGCTCGGCCACGCGGGCGGCCGCGACGACGACGACGGCGGTGGTCGCCGCCTTGGTCAGCAGCGACAGCAGGGCGGTGGCGGCGGGCACGGGCGATCAGCGGCGGGCGGCTTCCCGCACGGCCTCTTCCGCGGCGCGGATCAGCGCCATCGATTTGTTGACCGTCTCCTGGTACTCCGCCTCGGGATCGCTGTCGGCGACCACGCCGCCGCCGGCCTGGACGTACAGCACATCGTCCTTCAACACCGCGGTGCGCAGGGCGATGCAGGTGTCCATGGCGCCCGACGCCCCGAAGTAGCCGACGCAGCCGGCGTAGACGCCGCGCCGCGCCTTCTCCAGCTCGTCGATGATCTCCATGGCGCGGACCTTGGGGGCCCCCGACACCGTGCCGGCGGGGAAGCCGGCGATCAGCGCGTCGAGCGCATCGTGGGCGGGGTCCAGCTCGCCCTCCACGTTGGAGACGATGTGCATGACGTGGCTGTAGAGCTCGACGATCATCTTCTGGGTCACCCGCACTGTGCCGACCCGGGCGACCCGGCCGGCGTCGTTGCGGCCGAGGTCGAGCAGCATCAGGTGCTCGGCCAGCTCCTTGGGATCCGACAGCAGGTCGTCGGCCAGCGCGGCGTCCTCCTCGGTGGTGGCGCCGCGCTTGCGGGTGCCGGCGATGGGCCGGATGGTCAGCTTGCCGTCGCGCACGCGCACCAGCACCTCGGGGCTGGAGCCGACGATCGCCAGCTCGCCGAAGTCGAGATGGAAGAGGAAGGGCGACGGGTTCAGGCGGCGCAGCGCGCGGTAGAGCGCCAGCGGCGACAGCTTGAAGGGGATGCGGATGCGCTGCGACGGCACCACCTGGAAGATGTCGCCGGCCCGGATGTACTCCTTGGCCCGCTCGACGATGGCGTGGTACTCCGCGCGCGAGGTGTTGCTGGTCCAGGCCAGCGGCAGCCCGACCTCGGAGCGCGGTTCGCGCCGGTAGGGAAGGGGCCGCTCCAGGTCGGCGACGGCGTCGGCAAGGCGCTCGCAGGCGTGTTCCCGCGCCGCCGCCGCGTCGACCCCCGGCACCGGCCACACCGGCGTCACCAGCGTCACGGAATCGGTGACAGTGTCGAAGATCGCGACGATGGAGGGACGCGTCATCACCGCGTCGGGGATGCCCAGCTCGTCCGGGTTGGCGTCGGGCAGCCGCTCCATCAGCCGCACCATGTCGTAGGTGAGGTAGCCGAACAGGCCCGCGGCCATGGGCGGCAGCTCGGCCGGCAGGTCGATGCGGCTCTCGTCGATCAGCGCCTTCAGCGACGCCAGGGGCGCGCCGCCGCAGGGTTCGTACGCCTCGCCGTCGGACAGGGCGTGGCGGTTGATCTCGGCGCCGTCCCGGCGGCACCGCCACACCAGGTCCGGCTTGAAGCCGATGACCGAGTAGCGGTCGCGCCGCGAGCCGGCGCCGCGCTCCGCGGATTCCAGGAGGAAGCCGAAGGGCCGCCCGTCGGCGAGCTTGAGGTAGGCCGACACCGGCGTCTCGAGATCGCTGACCATCGTCGTCCACACCACCTGGGGGCGGCCGGCCCGGTAGGTGTCGGCAAAGGCGGCGGCGTCGGGGTGGACCTTCACGGGGATGGCTCCGGGTCTCTGGCGGACGGGCGGCGGCGTATGGACGGCGGGCGGACGGCGGGGGCGGCCCGGCCTACTCGGCCGGGTACATCTGGGCGATGCGGTCGGGGTGGATGGCGACCGGGTACTGCTGGCGCAGGGCCTCGGCGAACTGGACCATCAGGTCGCCCTCGATGCCGCGGGCCACGGCGTCCTCGACCGCCGCCAGGGCGTCGCCGGCGGCCGCAGGATCGGCGGGGATCACCTCGGTCAGCCGTGCCACCACCTGGGCGTCGCCGGTCTGGCCCACCACCACCGCGCCGGGCTCGGCATCGAACAGCCGGGTCACCAGCGCCGGCGGCAGCCCGTCGACGGAGTCGCCGCCACGGGTGAAGGGAGCGGTCAGGGCGAAGCTGGCGCCGGCCTCCCCGGCGAGCGCCTGGGCCGAGCTGCCGGCGCCCTCCAGCCGCTCCGCCAGCGCCGTCGCGGCGGCCGCGGCGCGGCGCTCCCGCTCCTCGTCCTGCCACCCCGCGACGGCCTCGTCGCGGACCGCGTCCAAGGGGCGCAGGGTCGGCGGGGTGACGGCGTTGGTGCGCACGGCGAAGGAGTTGCCGGACTGCGTCTCGGTCAGCGGGGAGGTCTGGCCGGCCGGCGTCTGGAACGCCGTCTGCAGGATCTCCGGCAGCTCGGCCACTCCGCTCACCGGCTCACCGGCCGGGGTGCGGCCGGTGGCGTCCACCGCGTCGATGGTGGTCAGCGTCAGGCCGAGCGACTGGGCGGCCTCGGCCAGGGACTGGCCGCCGGCCAGGGCGTCGTCCAGGCGGTTCGACACCTCGAACATCAGGTCCACCGCCCGCTCCCGGCGGAGCTGCGGCAGCAGCTCCTCGCGCGCCTCCTCGAAGCTCTTGTCGCTGCCCGGGACCACCTCGGTCGCCTTGACGACGTGCCAGCCGAGCGCGCTCTGCACCGGAGCGCTGACCGCCCCCTCGTCCAGCGCGAAGGCGGCGTCGCCGATCTCCGGAAGCTCGTCGCGGGTCACCGCGTCGAGCGCCAGCGGCTCGGTGCCGGCGGCGCGGGCCGCCTCCTCGAACGCGGTTCCGCCGGCCACCGCGTCGACGATCGTCTGGGCCGCCGCCTGGTCGTCGACCAGGACGACCTGCAGGGTGCGGCGCTCCGGCACGCGGAAGTCGTGGGCGCGGTCCTCGTAGGCGGCGCGCAGCTGCTCGTCGGGGACCGCGATCTCCTTGGCCAGCGCGTCGAGGGTGAGCTGGGCGACGGTGATGCCACGGTACTCGGGCGCGGTGAAGCGGACGGGGTGGTCCTCGTAATAGGCGCGCAGCGCCGTGTCGTCCGGCAGGCCGACGTCGCCGACGGCGGCGTTCGGCAGGGTCACCACCTCGGCGACGCGCTTCTCCCCGCGGTGGCGGTGGAGGTCGGCCACCAGGGGCGGCGGCGCCACCGCCCCGCCGGACACCGCCCCGGCGACCAGACCGCGGGCGATCTCCTGGCGAAGCAGCGCGGCGTACCCGTCCTCGCTCAGGTTGTTCTGGCGCAGCACGGCGCGGAACAGGTTGGCATCGAACTGGCCCAGGTCGTCGCGGAACGCCGTTTCCTCGGCGATCCGCTGGCGCACCACGTCGGCACCGACGCGGATGCCGGCGTCCCGCGCCGCCAGGTCGTACAGGGCGCGCTGCACCAGGGTCGACACGGCCTGGTCGACGAGGCCGAACTGCTGCGCCTGCTGGAGGGTCAGGGAGCCGCCGAAGAGCGGGCGCAGGCGTTCCATCTGGCGCCGCACCTCGGCGTCCAGATCCCCCCGGCCGAGCTCCACCGGGCCGACCTCCGCCACCGTCTCGCTGGGTCCGGCGTTGCGGAAGACATCGCCGATGCCCCACACGGCGAAGCTGGCGATGAGCAGAACGAACAGGATCTTGACGACCCACGAGCCGGCGACGCTGCGAATGAACTGAAGCATGGGACCCGATTGGCGATGGCGGCGGACGAAACCCCGGGGCGCGGCCGGGCGGCGCATCATAGAAGCGGCCGGGAGCACCGGCAACCGTCCATTGCCCGCGGCGGCGGCGGCCGGAACGGAACCCGGCCGGCGCGGTCGCGGCTGTATCTCATCCCAAAGATCCCTGTAGCGGGAAGTACAACTTTGCGACCTGCGCGAAAGTGGCAACCTCAAACTCGCAAATTACCCCGTTCGATTTCCTAGACGACAGAGAATGAACTTCATTGATCATCGGCGTTCCGCGACATTAACGACAATTTAACCATGGCATGCCGACACTCCCAACCGTCGGGACGACCTTACCGGCATCTTTGCTGAGGTTGGATCAGCCATGACCCTTCTCACGCGGCTTTTTCTTCTGGTGTTGCTCGCCGTCGCACCCACCTTGGCCATTCAGGTCCATGGCGTCGCGGAGCTGCGTGCCGAGCGCGAGGCCGAGGTCGCCGACCAGGCCGAGCGCCTGCTCCGCCTGGTGGAAGGGGAAGAGGCCCGTCTGGTGGAGGGGGCCCGCCAGGCGGCGGTCGCGGTCGCCGAGGCGTCGTTCCTGCGGACCGGCGACGACGATCGCTGCCAGGCCTATCTGGAGCGGCTGTCGCGCCTGTCGCCCGGGCACCAGACGATCTACGTCTCCGACGGGGCGGGGCGCATCGTGTGCAGCGGCGACCCGGCCGCGGTCGGCAGCGTGATCGACACAGGCCTGTTCCGGGCCACCGTCGACGGCGGCGGCTTCACCGTGGGCGTGTTCACCCGGTGGCCGCCCGACGGCCGCCCCGTGCTTCCCTTCGCGGTGCCCTACCGCGACGACAACGGCCATCCGGTCGGGGTGGTCGCCGTCACCCTCGACCTCGATTGGCTGGCCCGGGCGCTCGACGCCTCGACCCTGCCGGCCGGGGCCAGTGCGGTGGTGGCCGACCGCAACGGCGTCATCCTCGCCCGCCTGCCCGACACCGGCGGCTGGACCGGCGGGCGCCTTCCCGAAAGCCACCGCGCCCTGGCGGAGGTGCCGGCCACCCAACGGGCGCATGTCGGCGCCGACCATCCGGGAACCACGGTCACGGTGGCGCCCGGGGTGGACGGCACCTTGAGGGTGCTCGCCTTCCGCACCGCGCAGGACAGCGACACCGGGCTGTTCAGCAGCGTCGGGCTCGACCACGCCTCGGCGATGCGGGAGACCGAGCAGACCACGCTGCGCGGTGTCGCCATGACCATGCTCGGCTTCGGCGTCGCCGCCCTGGCCGCCTGGATCGGCGGCACGCTGTTCATCCGCCGGCCGGTCCAGGCGCTGATCGTCGCCGCGCGCGACTGGCGCGACGGCCGCTCCTCGGCGCGCGCCGCGCTTGGCGACCGGCGCTCCGAGATCGGCCAGCTCGGCCTCGCCTTCGACGGCATGGCCGAGGCGCTGGAGGCGCGCGAGGCGGAGCTGCGGGCCAAGGAACGGCATCTCAGCGACGTGCTCGACAGCCTGCCGGCCTTCACCCTGGTGCTCGCTCCCGACGGGTCGGTGCAGGAGGTCAACCGGGCGGCGCTGGAGATGTCCGGCCTGGACCTCGACGCGGTGGTCGGCCGGCGCCTCGACGCCGTCGCCTGGTGGGCCGCGGGCGACGCGCGTGCGCGCCTGCGCGCCGCGGTGGCCCTGGCGGCCGGGGGCACCCCGTCCCGCTTCGACACATCCTTCCGCGGCGTCCTGTCGACCCGCACCCTCGACTTCACCCTGGCGCCGATGACCGACGGCCGGGGCCGGGTCACCCATCTCATCGCGTCGGGCATCGACATCACCGAGCGCACCCGCACGGAGGATGCGCTGCGCGTCGCCGAGGAGCGCTTCCGCGTCGCCTTGAAGAACTCCGGCGTGGTGGTGTCGCACCAGGACCGCGACCTGCGCTACACGTGGATCCACAACGCCACCGCCGGCGCCGACCAGGCCATCGGCCGCACCGATCGCGAGGCCCTGGAAAGCACGGGCACAGACCCTGCCGACATCGCGCGGCTGACCGCGCTCAAGGAGCGGGTGCTGGCGTCCGGCGAGGGCGAGAGCACCGAGGTGTGCGTCCGCTTCGGTGGCGAGGAGCGGTTCTACGACCTCACCGCCGAGCCGCTGCGCGATCCGCAGGGTGCGATCGTCGGCGTGACCTGCGCGGCGGTCGACGTCACCGGCCGGCGCCGCGACGCCGACGCGGTGCGCGCCGCCCGCGAGGAGGCCGACGCCGCCAACGTCGCCAAGTCCAAGTTCCTGGCCGCCGCCAGCCACGACCTGCGCCAGCCGGTGCAGTCGCTGCTGCTGTTCGCCGCGACCCTGTCCGACCGCCTTCAGGACCATCCGTCCCGGCCGCTCCTCGACAACCTGCGCCAGGCCTTGGGCACCCTGAAGTCGCTGCTCGACAGCCTGCTCGACATGTCGCGCCTGGAATCCGGCAAGATCGCCGCGGTGGCGATGCCGGTGCGGGTCGACGACCTGCTGGGCCGGCTGGCGGCGGAATACGCGCCGCGGGCACGGCAGAAGGGGCTCGACCTGCGCACCGTGCGCAGCGGCCTGTGGGTGAAGAGCGACCCGGCGCTGCTGGAGCGCATCCTGCGCAACCTCATCGAGAACGCGTTGCGCTACACCCGGTCCGGGCGGGTGCTGGTGGGGGCCCGCCGCAGCGGCAACGGGGCCCGCCTCGAGGTGTGGGACACCGGGATCGGCATCGCCCCCGACCAGCTCGAACGGATCTTCGAGGAGTTCACCCAGCTCGACGACGCCCGCGGTGAGCGCGGGCTGGGCCTCGGCCTGGCCATCGTCAAGCGGTTGGCGCGCCTGCTCGGCCACACCGTGTCGGTGCGCTCCGTTCCCGGGCGGGGCTCCGCCTTCGCCGTCGCCGTGGAGCGCCTCGCGCCGCCGGCGCGCCCGAAGGTGGTCCACAGCGGCGAACCGGCGGCCGAGGGGGGCAAGGGACTGGTGCTGGTGATCGACGACGAGGCGATCGTCCTGCTCGGCCTCAAGGCGATGCTCGAGGGGTGGGGCTACGACGTCATCGCCGCCCGCTCCGGGGAGCACGCCCTGGCGCTCCTGGAGAAGGACGGGCGACGCCCGCAGCTCCTGCTGTCCGACTACCAGCTCCAGGGCGGCAAGACCGGGCCGCAGGCGCTCCAGGCCATCCAGGCGACCCTCGGCGGCACGCTGCCGGGCATCATCCTGACCGGCGACACCACGCCGGAGCGCCTGGCCGAGGCCCAGCGCAACGGCTACCGCGTCCTGCACAAGCCGGTCTTCCCCAATGACCTGAAAAAAGTGATGACCGCCGCCGCCGCCTGACGTGCCGCGGCGATCAAGCGCTCATGGCCGGCGCGGAGACCACAGTCCTTTGAGCAATTTTTCGTGTATTTGTCGCATAGAGTCGCCATGATAGGTTCGCGTTCATTGTATTTCCGTGGATTCCATGCATCATTTTTGGATCAAAAGGGGGTGCGGCACATCTCGATGCACCGCAGATCATTGGCAATAGATCGAAAATAGAGTTGACGGATTAGGTGTTGCTTATGATCCTTTCTCGTGCGCGGGAAAGGGAGACGCTCATGGCGGCCGCGGTGTTCAAACGCAGCCTCGTCATCCTCGTCTGCGACGGAACCGGCAATGACGCGGGCGCGGGGGCGGTGGCGGACGGCCTGACCGCCATGGGCTTCACGGTGCAGCGGTTCGCCTCGTGCCGTCAGGCCGCGTCCTTCCCGACGGCACGGATCCCGGAGGTGCACGCGGTGCTCGCCGGCTGCGACTTCTCCGACGGGCCGACCGGGGAGGAGGCGGTGGAAACCCTCTACCGCCATTTCCTCGGCGTGCCCCTGGCGCTGCTGGACGACGGGCACAGCGCGGTGGCGGCGCACCTCGGCGCCACCTACGGCTTCGCGGTGCTGACGGTCCCGGTGGGACTGGACGACCTGGCGCGGGTCATGGTCAACGCGCATTTCGACCGGCCGTCCTGACCCGCACAGGGCCTGACCCCCACCTTGACTCCCACGCCCGGCCCGCACCACATAAGACATCACTAAAGTTCGGGATTGCGGAGACGCCCGATGCACATCGTCTGCCCCCACTGCGACACCATCAACCGCGTGGCTCCGGACAAGCCGGCGCTGGCCGGAAAATGCGGCCACTGCCACGGCGCCCTGTTCGAGGGGGGCCCGGTCTCCCTCACCGCCGAGCGGTTCCGTCGCCACGCCGAGCACGGCGACCTGCCGCTGCTGATCGATTTCTGGGCCGAATGGTGCGGGCCGTGCCGGGTCATGGCGCCCGCCTTCGAGCAGGCGGCCAAGGCGCTGGAGCCGCAGGTCCGGCTGGTCAAGATCGACACCGACCGGGAGCAGGCCCTGGCGGGCCGGTTCCAGATCCGCGGCATTCCCACCCTCCTCCTCCTGCACCGTGGCCAGGAGGTGGCGCGCACCAGCGGCGCCATGCCGACCGGCGCCCTGGTCGCCTGGACCCGCCAGCGGCTCGCACCACCCTGAGCCGGATGTCCGAGTTCGCCCAGGGGTGGGCTCGGAACTCCGGCTCAGGCCAGCAGGAAGACGAGGCCGGGGATGGTCACCATCGACAGCACGGTCGAAAGGAAGAACGTCCCCGATCCGAACCCCGGGGTGGCGTTCAGACGCTCGGCGAAGATCACCACGGTCACGCCCGCCGGCAGACCGGCAGTCAGCACGGCCGCCAGCACCCAGTCATGGGGCAGGCCCAGGAGGCGCCCGGCCAGTCCCGCCACCAGCAGGGGCATGACGACCAGCTTCAGCGCGCAGGCCACCACGGCCGTCCCGGGCATCACCAGCCCCCTGCAGGCGCCGAGGCTGACGCCCACCAGGAACAGGCCGAGCGGCAGCGAGGCGCCGCCCACCAGGGCGAACGACGAGTCCAGGAAGGCGGGGACGGGGATGCCGGTCAGGTTGACGGCCAGCCCGGCCACCACCGCGAGGGTGATCGGATTTTCGCCCAGGCTGCGCCTCAGCATCGCCCCGAGGGTCGCCGGCCCGCTCCCCGCCGCCCCGACGCGCAGGCTCAGCGCGGCCAGCGTGAACAGGATCGCGGCGTGGAAGGTCACGATCCAGAACAGCGTCACCACCCCCTCCTGCCCCATCAGGTGGGAGATGATCGGCAACCCCACCAGGATCGTGTTCGAGTAGTTGCCGCCCATGGCGAAGACGGTGGTGTCGGCATCGCGCAGCCCCAGCCGCCGGCCGAGGACGAAGGCCGCCAGGAACACGCCGACCGCCACCGTGAAGTAGGCGAGCAGCAGAAGCCCGACCTCCGGGGCGGGCAGGGCGCTGGTGCGCAGGGCGTCGAAAACCAGGGCGGGTAGGGACACCCAGAAGACGAAGTTGGTCGCACCGGACAGCGTCGCGGGGCTGGCCAGCCCCGTGCGCGCGAAGACGAAGCCCGTCGCCAGCGCAAAGTACACGGGGAAGAAGACGTCGACGAGGGTGCGAAGGTCCATGGGGCACTCGAGGGGAAACCCGGACGGGACCGGGCACCGGAGAAGGCCGGGCGGCGCGCGACGGCGGCGGCCGGCGTCGGCCGGCGCCGTCGCTCCGGACGACGGGGTGCGGTGGTTCTGGCGGGGCGGCCCGGGTGGGGGCCGTGGGTGGGGGGCCGGGTGGGGCGTCAGGCGGGGAGGGTCGGCGCCGGCCGCGCCGTGAAACCCAGGAACCGCTCCAGGCGCTCGGCCACGTCCAGCAGGGACTCCTCCCGATTGGCCAGCGCGACGAGCTGCAGGGACAGGGGAAGGCCGGCCGAGTCCAGCCCCGAGGGCAGGGCGATCGCGCAGCCGTCGAGGTAGTTCACCGGACGGGTGTAGGTCGACATCAGCGGCCGGTCCTCGTCGACGTCGGCGAGCGGGATCGCCGTGAAGCCGGTGGTCGGCGTGAGCAGGGCGTCGAAGGGCGCCATCGCCGCGGCGAAGGCGGCGATCCGGCCGGTCCGCTCGTCGAGGCGGCGCAGGTAGTCCGCGGCGCCCAGCGTGGCACCGGAGAGGATGCGCGCGCGGGTGTGCGGGCCGTAGCGGTCGGGGTGGGCAGCGATGGTGTCGCGGTGGTAGGCGTAGGCCTCGGCGGCGATGATCTCCCCGCTGGCCGCGGCAAGGTCGTCGAAGGCGAAGGGCAGGCGCAAGGGCGCGAGGGACCAGCCCTCGGCGGCGAGGCCGTGCAGGACATCCCGGTAATGGGCCTCGACCTCGGGCGTCGTCACCGGGGACATCGCCTCCGACGGCAGGAAGGCGAGGGTCCGTCCGGTGCCGGGCGTGCCGCTCCACGGCTGGTCGCTGAGCACCCGGTGGATCAGGCGGGCATCCGCGACCGTGCGCGTCAGCGGCCCGATGGAGTCGAGGGTGGTGGAGAGGGGGATGCAGCCGGCGGTGCTCACCCGCCCGGACGAGGGCTTCAGGCCGACGACGCCGTCGAAGCTGGCGGGGATGCGCACGGAGCCGCCGGTGTCCGTGCCGATCGCCGCCGGGCACAGCGCCGCCCCAACGGCGACCCCGGAGCCGCTGGAGGAGCCGCCGGGCACCCGGTGCCGCGCCCCGTCCCACGGGTTGCGCGGCGTCCCGTGGGCGTGGTTCGTACCCCAGCCGCCGAAGGCGAACTCGACGAGATGGGTGCGGCCGAGCAGGACCATCCCGGCCCGCTTCAGGCGGGCGACCGCATCGGCGTCCGCCGTCGACGCGGCCGCGCCGGCCAGCAGCGCCGACCCGGCACCGCAGGGCGTGCCCTCGGCGTGCAGCAGATCCTTCACCGCGATCGGCAGTCCCTGCAAGGGGCCCAGCCGGACACCGGCCGCCAGCAGGGCGTCGTGGCCGCGGGCCGCCGTCAGCGCGGTCTCGGCCTGGACCGTGACGAAGGCGGACAGCGCCGGGTCGAGCGCGGCGATGCGGTCGAGGTAGAGCTGGGCGATCTCCCGGCAGGAGACGGTGCGCTCGGCGAGGGCGGCGCCCAGCGCCGTCAGCGAGGAAAAGGGGTCCACGTGTCCCACGGTCCGGAGTCCACTAAGACGGGGAAGGGAAAGGGAGGGGGTGCCCGGCGCGCGGGCCGGGCACCCCCGTCCCGCGTCAGTTGCCGGGGGTGAGAACCGGCGTGTCGGTGGCCGCGCTCTCCGGCCACACCGAGACGATCGCGTTGCCGGGAAGCCGCTGGACGACCACCCAGGGCATCTGCAGCTGCATGCCGGTCTCGGCGATCTCGTAGGGGCCGGCGAGGACGACGAGCTGGTTGTTGAGAGCCAGTGCCGCCTGCTTCATGGCGGCGGGATCGAGGCTGTCGGCCGTCTCGATGATCTTCTCCAGCACCACGCCCGCGCCGTAGGCCAGCACGGTCTGGAAGTCCGGGGCGTATTCGGCGTTGGGGAACAGCGCGGTGTAGGCGGCGGTGAACTGGTCGCGGTTCATGCCCGCGTTCACCGGCCAGGTGACGCTGCTGTGATAGTTCGTGTTGCTGAAGATGTAGTCGCCGGCCGCGCCCACCTCGTCGAACTGCGGCTGGACCGCGTAGTTCATGAAGGTGTAGGGGAACGACAGCCCCATCTGCCGCATCTGCTGGGCCATGCTCATCTGGTCGCCCTCGTAGGCGGCCGGGAAGAAGAAGTCGGCGCCCAGCGCCTGGGCCTTCTGGATCATCAACGAGAAGTCCTTGGTCCCCTTGGGGTAGGCCTCGTCCATGACCACCGCGATGCCCTTTTCCTTGGCGATGCGCACGGCCTCGCGGGCAAGCCCGGCGGGATAGGGCTCCTCGACGTGGACGACCGCCAGTTTCTTCAGGCCGAGATGCGCGGCCAGCTCCACCGGCGCCTTGGGCATCAGCGACACCGGCATCTGGGTGGTGGAGACGACGTACTTGAAACCCTGCTCGTAGACGGCGTTGGACGACGCCGACCAGACGTCCAGGAACTTGCCGTAGCGTTCCGACACGGTCGCCGCGGCGGCCGTCAGGGTCGACCCGAAGGGCGCCATCAGGACGTCGACGCCGTCGTCGTTGATCAGGTCCTCGTACACGCGGGCGACCATCTGCTTGTCCGAGCGGTCGTCGCGCTTGATCAGCTCGACCAGGCGCGTCTCACCGCCGACGCGGATGCCGCCCTTGTCGTTGACCTCCTTGACCCAGACCTCGACCCCCCGCTCGCCGGACTGGGAGGCCAGGGCGAAGGTGCCGCTCGACGACACGGTCATGCCGATCTTGATGGGGTCCGCGGCCCAGGCCGGCGCGGCCACGGCCGCCGCGGCGAGCGCGGCCGCGACGACGCGCGAGAGGGGAGCGTTGAGGCGCATGGGGAGGCTCCTTCGGGTGACGGTGGAGGAGGGGGAGGGCTCAGGCGACGTCGATCTTGTAGTCGACCCATTCCGCGACCAGTCCGCGGAGCTGGGCGTCGGAGGCGAAGCTGGAGCGGTCGCCCTCGGCCTTGTTGCGGCCGAGATCCAGGATGTAGAGGTAGTCGGAGATCGCCGCGCACTGCCGGACGTTCTGGTCGACCAGCAGGATGGTCGCGCCCTCCCGGGCCAGCTCCTCGGTCAGCCGGTAGATCTCCTTCGAGAGCTTCGGCGCGATCATCGCGGTGGGCTCGTCGAGCAGGATGACCGCCGGTTCCAGCAGCAGGGCGCGGGCGATCTCCAGGAAACGCTGCTGGCCGCCGGACAGGGCGCGGGCGGGCGACTGGCGGGCTTCGTAGAGGGCGGGAAAGCGCCGGTAGACGCTGTCCATCATCCGGGCCACCCGCGCCGTGTCGCGGCGGAACGGCCAGGTCCCCAGCAGCAGGTTGTCGTCGACGCTGAGGTCGCCGAAGGTCGAGCGGTTCTGGGGCACGAAGGCGATGCCGTTGAGCGCCCGCTCGTGGGCCTTGGCGCGGGTGAGGTCGCGGTCGCCGAGGCGGATCGCCCCGCTCTTCAGCGGCAGCAGCCCGGCCAGCGCCTTCAGCGCGGTCGACTTGCCGGCCCCGTTGGGCCCGATGATCCCCGTGACCCTGCCGGGGCGGGCGGTCAGCGACAGCCCGTTCAGGACGGTGATGTCCCCGTTGTACGCGACGACGCCGGCGTCGAGCGTCAGGGTGTTCGCGGGCGTGGTGCTGCTGGTCATGGGTCCGCCGATCCTCAGGCGCCGAGATAGGATTCGATGACGTCGGGGTTGGCCTTGACGGCCTCGGCGGAGCCCTCCGCCAGTTTGCGGCCCTCGTGCATCACCAGGATGGAATCCGACAGGCGGTAGACCGAGGTCAGGTCGTGGCTGACCAGGATCACCGAGCAGCCCTGCTTCTCCGGCATGTCCTTGATGACGTCGATCAGCAGCAGGGCCAGGGAGGGGTTGACGCCGGCGAAGGGCTCGTCCAGCAGCACCAGACGGGGCTCGGCGATCATCACCCGGGCCATCTCCACCAGCTTCTGCTGGCCGCCGGACAGCTCCTCGGCGAAGTTGTAGCGCAGCCGCCAGAGGTCGACGCGCTTCAGCCAGGCCTCCGAACGGCTCAGGATCTCGGCGTCGCCCAGCCCGCTGCTGAGCAGCGGCACCTTCAGGTTTTCCAGCAGGGTCAGCTTGTGGAACAGCTTGGGCACCTGGAACGTGCGGCCGATCCCGCGGCGGAAGATCTCGTGGGTGGCGAGCTGGTCGATCTTCTCGCCGTCGAAGAAGATGTCGCCCTTGCTGGCCGCGTGGATGCCGTTGACGCAGTTCAGCATGGTCGTCTTCCCCGAGCCGTTCATGCCCAGGACGCCGAGGATGCTGCGGTCCTTCACGTCGAACGAGACACCCTTGAGGGCGTGGAGGCCGCCGAAGGACTTTTGCAGGTCGAACACCGTAAGAAGAGCCATCACCGCCCCCCCGCGACGCCGAAGATGCCCGTGGGCCTGAAGAGGATGACCGCGACCAGCAGCACCAGCCCGGCCAGCATGGCCACCGTGCCGCTGGCGAAAATCGTGGTCATCTGCTCGGCGAAGCCGAACAGGACGCCGCCGACCAGCGCCCCGACGGGATGCCCGAGGCCGCCCAGGACGACGATGATGAAGCCGATGAGGGTGTAGTCCTGGCCGGCGAAGGGGGAGAAGGCGGGGAAGATCATGGCCATGAGGATGCCGCTCACGGCGGCCAGCCCCAACCCGGTGCCGAAGGCCAGGGCCGACATCCGGTCGAGGTCGATGCCGACGATGCGCACCGCGTCGCGGTTCATGACGATGGCCCGCAAGGCCTTGCCGGCCAGGGTGCGGTAGAGGAACACGAACACCGCCACCGCGATGGCCAGGGAGATCGCCAGGGCGATCAGCCGGATGGTGGGCACGATGACGGTCCCCGCCCGCAGGAACATCGGTTCGATCGGAACCTGGATCGACCGGGTGTCCGCGCCGAACGCCAGCAGCATGCCGGCGCCCAGGAACAGGGACAGGCCGAACATCACCAGCAGCGAGGCGTGCTCGGGATCGTCGGAGGCCTGCAGGGGCTTCACCAGGACGAAGAACGCCAGGTAGCCCAGGGCGGCGAACAGCACGAAGCCGATCGGCATGGCCAGGAAGGGCGACAGGCCGAACAGGTCCGACAGGAAATAGGCGAGGTACGCCCCGAGAATGATCACCTCGCCGTGGGCGAAGTTCACGACGCGCAGGACGCCGAAGATGATGTTCAGCCCCACGCCGATGAGGGCGTAGATGATGCCGATGACGAGGCCGTTGATGAGCCCCTGGACGACAAGGAATTCCATGGCGGCGCTCTCGGTCAGGGGATGTATTTGCGCAGGTGGGAGCGCTTGAAGGCGATGTGGCCGACCACGCCGCGGGGCAGGCGGATGACCAGGATGATGATGATCAGCCCGAGGAACAGCAGGTTGAGGGACGGGAACAGGTCCCACACGATCTGGTCGACCACGTACAGCCCCACCGCCCCGACCACGGGACCCAGCGCGAAGCCCAGGCCCCCGGCCATGGCGTAGACGATGGTCTTGGTGGTGATCAGCAGGTTGAAGGACGAATCCAGGTCGATGGCGTTGCTGTACCACGCCTCCAGCGCGCCGACGCCGGCCGGGAAGACGCTGGCCAGCAGCCACGCCTTGGCACGGCTCCGGGTGACGTTGATGCCCAGGATCGCCGCGGCCTCGTGATCGTCGCGCACCGCCCTGAGCGCCACGCCGAGGCGCGAATGGGTCAATGCCCCCGCCACCACCAGCGCCGTCACCATGAGGGCGACCATGGAGTAGTAGGCCGCCACCGGGTCGTTGGCGGAGGCCAGAACCAGGCCGATGCTGCCGCCGGTGATGCGCTCCGGAAGCAGCGAGACCACCAGCTTGCAGATGATGGCGAGAGCGAGGCTGACGATGCCGAAATACACCCCGCGCAGACGCAGGGTCGGCACCAGCAGCAAGCCCAGGGCGGCGCCGACGGCGCAGGCGACCAGGAAGGCGACCGCCACCGGCGCGTCGTAGGTGCGGACCAGGACGCCGAACGCGTAGGCGCCGACCCCGTGGAAGGCCACGTAACCGAACGGCATGTAGCCCGTCAGACCGGCCACGAAGTTGAAGGACGTGGCCAGGGTCACCGCCAAGGCCATGTAGAACAGGTATGACGTGGTCACCGTGACGGCGGGCAGCGCGCAGAAGGCGATGGCCATGCCGGCGCACACGACGCCCCAGATCACCAGCCGCGTCCGCTCCGCGTTTTCCGCCGAAGGTGTTGGCAAGGCAGACAGTATCAAAGCGTTCATACCTCGGTTCCGCACGCTGCATTGCAACAAGAGCGGCTCCGACTATAGGGCTGGCGGATTTCCCTGTCCCATGGAGAAACATCGACATACCATAGACGTAGGTTATGGAAGCCGTGGCTGTGCGGCGCCATTCGCGAGAGATCCGCCCATGCTCGCTCCGCGCTACATCGAGATCTTCATGGAGGTGCTGGCCCGGGGCTCCCATTCCGCCGCGGCGCGCCGGCTCGGCGTGTCCCAGCCCGCCGTCAGCAAGGCCATGGCGTATCTGGAGCAGCGCCTGGGCCTCGCCCTGTTCACCCGGGCCGGCGGGCGGATCGTGCCGACCGAGGCGGCGGCACGGCTCGCGGCGCTGGGCCAGCGGGTGCTCGACCAGAGCGACCGGGTGCGCCGGGTCGCGCGCGGCCTCGGCGACCGGCGCGCCTTGAGCATCGCGGCGGCCCCGGGCTATTCGCTGGGGGTGCTGCCGCGGGTGATCCCCGGGTTCAACCGCGACATGCCGGAGATCGCCCTGGACATCCAGACCATGACCACCGACGACCTGAACGCGGCGATCCGCGCGGAGCGGGTCGATTTCGGGCTGGCGGTGGGCTCGCGCGAGGAGCCCGGGCTGGTCGACGAGCCGCTGGCCATGGACGAGGTCCTGCTGCTCACGCCGCGCGACCATCCCCTGGCCGAGCGTGCGGAGATCGACGTGTCGGAGCTGTCCGGCCACCCCCACATCGGCGTGCCGGACCACCGGCCGGTGGGGCAATTGATCGTCCGCGGGTTTCAAAGCCAGGGGCTGCCCTACCGCCCCTCCATGATCGTCGACGCCTTCGACCTGGGGGTGCAGCTGTGCGAACGCGGTGTGGCCCCGGTCCTCGCCAGCCGCATCGCCGCGATGAACGCCCGGACCGACCGGGTCGCCGTGGTGCGGCTGCGGCCGGCCATCCGCTACGCCGTGGTCGCCCGCAAGCGCGAGGCCGCCGTTCTGTCGGAGGCGGCGCATCGCTTCATCGCCCGCTTCCGCGCCGCGCTCGCCGCCCGGGACGGCGCCCCGTGAGCGCCCGCCTGTTCCAGGTGTTCGATGCCGTCATCACCGGAGGGAGCGTCTCCGCCGCCGCCCGGGCGCTCAACATCGCCCAGCCGACGGCCAGCAAGCTGCTGGCCGCCCTCGAGGCGGCGGTTCCCGCCCCGCTGTTCACCCGGGTGAAAGGGCGCCTGGTGCCGACCAAGGAGGCCCGGCTGCTGGCCGCCGAGGTGGCCCTGCTGTTCGAGGCGGTGGCCGAGTTCGAGGACAAGGCGGCGTGGCTGCGCCGGGGCGGGCGGACCAGGTTCACCCTGCTGGTCTGTTCCGAGATCCTCGATACGCTGCTGCCGCGGGCTCTGGCCCGGCTGTGGCCCGACCATCCCGAGGTGACCTTCGATCTCGTGCCGGCGCCGCACCGCGCCGAGGTGGCGGCGCGCCTCGCCGCGGACGCCGGCGCCCTGGCGCTTCTGCTCGCCCCCCTGGAGCAGCAGGAGTTCCAGGCCCGGCGGGTCGGCCGCGTGTCCTACCGGCTGGTGGTCCCGCGCGGTCAGGAGGGAAACCCGTGGGCGCTTCCCCAGGTGCTGCCCCCCGCCGGAACCGACCGTCACGCCGTGGTGACCGAGTACTGCCGGACGCTGGGGCTGTCGCTGGAGCGGGCCTTGACCGCGCCGACCCTGGCCACGCAGGTGGCCTATGTCCAGGCCGGGCTGGGCGCCGCCATCCTGCCGCCGCTGGCGCTGCCCGGCGACCTCGTCGCCCTGACCCCGACCCCGCCACCCGACGTGCCGTTCTGGCTGGTCGGGCAGGACCTCAGGGCGTGCGGCCCCGTGCTGGAGCAGTTGATCGCCTGCCTCGCCGAGGGAAGCTGACGCCGCCGCCGCGCCGCCCGTCACCAACGGCCGGGTTGCCGGGCGGCCGGCGATGGCCGATAAAGGACCGCTCCGGCACCACGCGAGCCCGAGCCCGAGCATGAGCAAGGCCTTCGTCAAAGAGGACACCGGCGACGCCGACGACGACGCCCCCGAGGGCGCCGCCCGCCTGCCCGCCGGCAGCAAGAACTACATGACGCCCGCCGGATTCGAGCGCCTGCGGGGCGAGTTGCGGCACCTCCTGCGGGTCGAGCGCCCCAAGGTCGTGGAGGTGGTGTCGTGGGCCGCCGGCAACGGCGACCGCTCGGAGAACGGCGACTATCTCTATGGCAAGAAGCGTCTGCGCGAGATCGATCGGCGCATCCGTTTTCTCAACAAACGCCTGGAAGCCGCTGAAGTGGTTGACCCCGCCCTGCAGAAGACCCGCGACCGCGTGTTCTTCGGGGCCACCGTGACCTACGCCCGCGAGAGCGGCGAGGAGAACACCGTCACCATCGTCGGCGTCGATGAGGTCGACACCGGGCGCGGCCATGTGAGCTGGATCTCTCCGGTCGCGCGGGCCTTGCTGAAGGCGCGGGAGGGGGACGAGGTGATCCTGCGCACCCCGGCCGGCCCGGAATCGATCGAGGTCGTTGAAATCCGGTATCTCGACGAGGCGTGAGGAACGGCCCTCTCCCGTTCCGGGGGGAACGGGCCGCGCTGTCCGCCGCAGCCTCTGGTGTCTCCCCGGCGACGCCCCCATCCCACAGTCATGGTATGGTGTGGACGAATGATCGCGGCTATCGTCCCGTTCGGCATCGGCCCGGCAATTGCCGCGGCGCTGCGGATTCCGCAGCGCCGCGGCAGGACCGATCTCTGATGCCGCTGGAATGGTGAGTTGTTAAAGAAATATTAGTCCGCTCAATTCCAAGTTCGGCACGTGGTTCGATCTTTGGTGGCAACATGACCGATCAACATTCGCAGCCCGCCGCGATTTCGCAGTCCGGCTGGTCCTTTTGCAGCCGATGATTGAGGGCAGCCCGCGCTTCCGCGATTGGATGGCGGACGAGGGCGCGGCCTTGGCTTTCACCACCTATCAGGTCGGGCGTCTCGTCCTGCTCGGGCTGGGCGCGGGTGACCGGCTGCGCGCCCAGGTCCGCCGGGTTCCCCGCTGCCAAGGCCTGTGGAGCGACGGCCAGACGCTGTGGGTCGGCGGCGAAGCCCATCTCTGGCGCTTCGACAACACCCTTCGCGGCGGGGCTTCGGCCGCGAACGGATGCGACCGGCTGTACGATCCGCGCCAATGCCTGGCCACCGGAGACGTCGACATCCACGACATCGCGGTCGGCGCCGACGGCCCGCCCGTGTTCGTCAACACCGCCTACAGTTGCCTTGCCGTTCCCGACGCGGGGGGCGGCTTCCGGCCCCTGTGGCGGCCGCCCTTCATCACCGAGGTGAAGGCCGAGGACCGCTGCCACCTCAACGGGTTGGCGCTGGGCGGCGACGGCAGCCCGGCCTATGTGACCGCGTTCGCCCGCACCGACGCGATGGAAGGCTGGCGCGAGCACCGGCTGTCGGGCGGCATCCTGCTGGACGTGGCCTCGGGCGAGACCGTCTGCGGCGGCCTGTCGATGCCCCATTCGCCGCGGCTGCACGACGGCCGGCTCTGGGTGCTCAACTCCGGGACCGGGGAGCTGGGGACCATCGATGCCGCCGCCGGCCGCTTCGAACCCGTCTGCTTCTGCCCTGGCTACGCCCGCGGCCTGGCCTTCGTCGGCCGCTGGGCGGTGGTCGGGCTGTCGCGGCCGCGGTCCGGCAACAGCACCTTCGAGGGCCTGCCCCTGGACGAGCGCCTCGCGGCCAAGGGGGTCGGCGCGCGCTGCGGCCTCGCCGTGGTGGACACCACCAGCGGCACGATGGCCCACGCCCTGACCATCCACCACACCATCGACGAGCTGTACGACGTGGCCGTGCTGGCCGGCGCCCGCCGGCCCGAGGCGCGCAATCCCGTTCTGCCAACGCCGGCCAGTGCAGAGTTGCCGACCCAGGGGAGAGTTGAGATATGAGCGACCCGACGTTCACCCTGGTGGGCACCAACGCCTTCGGTCTCGGCGGCAGCGGCCATGCCTACGGCAGCCCCACCCTCGTCGACATCGACGGCGACGGCGACCTCGACGTGGCGATCGGCGCGGCCGACGGCGACATCACGGTCTACCGGAACATCGGCACGACCGCGTCGCCCAGCTTCTCCGTGATCGGCACCAACCCCTTCGGCCTGGCTTCGGTGGGCGGCTACGCCGCTCCAGAGTTCAAGGACATCGACGGCGACGACCTGCTCGACGCGGTCATCGGCGACCAAATCGGCAATCTCACGATCTACAAGAATGTCGGCACCTCGACGGCGCCCAGCTTCTCGCTGTTGGGCGCGGGCCAGTTCGGATTGACCGGCTCGGGCGGTATCGACGGCTTTGCGTCGCCGTCGATGGTGGACATCGACGGCGACGGCCTGCTCGACGCGATCATCGGCAGCGCCTCCGGCCTCCAGACGTTCTACCGCAACATTGGCACCTCGACGGCACCGAGCTTCTCGCAGGTGCCCGGCGGCAACCCGCTGGGTCTCGCCGCCGTCGGCCAGTATGCGGCACCGGCGCTGGTGGACATCGACCAGGACGGCGATTTCGACGCGCTGATCGGCAACTCCGAGGGCAGGATCCTGCTCTTCCGCAACGGTGGGACGTCGACGACGCCCACCTTCGCGCTGGCCGGCACCGATTCCTTCGGCCTCGTCTCCACCGAAACCTACATCACCCTTGCCTTCGGCGACCTCGACGGGGATGGGGATCTCGACGCGCTGATCGGCTTCGGCACCGGCGGCACGGTGCTGCTGCGCAACGGCACCACGGTGCTGTCGGCACCGACCGGCCTTGCGCTGGCGGCGGCGTCGAACAGCGGGTCGACCTCGGACTCGCTGACCAAGGTGACGACGCCGGCGATCACCGGCACGGCCGATGCCGGGACGTTTGTGGTGCTCTACGACGGGGCCACGGCGTTGGGCACGGCAGCGGCCGACGGGTCCGGCCTGTGGACCATCACCTCGTCGTCGCTGGGCAACGGCACCCACGCGCTGACCGCGGCCAGCGTCTCCTGGGGCGAGACATCGTCGGCGTCGTCGGCGCTGTCGGTCACCATCGACACCGCCGTTCCGACCCTGACCTCGGCGGTGCTGGGCGGCACGCGGCTGGTCCTCACCTATTCGGAGGCTCTGGACGGGGCCGCGGCGCCGACCTCCGCCTTCACGGTGTTGGTGGGGGGCGCGCCGCGCACGGTGACCGCCGTGGCGACCAGCGGCCGGACCGTCACCCTGACCCTCGACGCCGGGGCGACGCCCTACCAGAGCGCCACCGTGAGCTACACGCCGCCGGGATCCGGGGCGCTCACCGGGGATTCGGCCGGCAATGCGGCCGCCGCGCTGAACGGGCAGGCCGTGACCGTGCGGGGCGATCCCTACTTCGCCCTGGCCGCCACCAATCCGTTCGGCCTGACCACCCAGCCTTTCGCCCGACCGGACGTCGTGGACATCGACGGCGACGGCGACCTCGACGCGATGGTCAGCGCCGCCGACGGCAACACCTATTTCTATCGGAACGACGGCACGACGGCGGCGCCCAGCTTCTCCCTGGTGGCCACCAACCCGTTCGGCCTGACGGACATCGGCAACTACGCGACGGGGAACTTCCAGGACCTCGACGCGGACGGCGACCTCGACGTCTTCATCACCCAAGCGACGATCGGCAATCCCGTCTATTTCCAGAACGTCGGCACCACGGCCGCGCCCAGCTTCTCGCTGGTCGGCACCGAGCCGTTCGGGCTCGCCCACGACACGGAGCTGACCGCCGTCGCCTTCCTCGACACGGACGGCGACGGCGATCTCGACGCGCTGGTCGGCACCCAGCCCGGCGACCTCCTGCACTTCCGGAACGACGGCACGACGGCGGCGCCGAGCTTCACCCTGGTGGCCACCAACCCCTTCGGCCTGGCGAACGTCGACGGTCCATCCAACCCCGGCTACGCGACCCCGTCGACCGTCGACATCGACGGCGACGGCGACCTCGACCTGGTCGTCGGCACCGGCGACGGCGACACCGTTGTCTTCCGCAACGTCGGCGCGTCGGGTGCGCCAACTTTCACGCTGGCCGGCACCAATCCCTTCGGCCTGGCGAAGTCGGGGAACGGCTACGCCAGACCAGTGCTCGTCGACATCGACGGCGACGGCCTGCTCGACGCGCTGATCGGCGAGGTCGACGGCAACACCCTCCTGTTCCAGGGCGTCACCGCACCGCCCGTCGGGCTGGCCCTCGCCGCGGCGTCGAACAGCGGGTCGACCGCCGACGCGCTGACCAACGTCACGACCCCGACGATCACCGGCACCGCGGTGCCGGCCACCGCGGTCATCCTGTACGACGGCGCCGCGGCGGTCGGCACGGCCACGGCCGACGCCAACGGGTTGTGGACCGTCACCGCGGCGTCCCTGGGCAGCGGCGCCCATTCCCTGACCGCACGGACCGTCGTGGGGGCCGGGACATCGGGGGCCTCGACCGCGCTGGTGGTGACCATCGACACCACGGCGACGGCGCCGACCGGCGTGGGGCTGGCCGTCGGCGCGGACAGCGGCGCGTCGTCGAGCGACGGCGTCACCCGGATCGAGACGCCGACGGTCACCGGGACGGTGGCCGAGGCGGGCACGGTGGTGCTGTACGACGGCGCCACCGCGGTGGGCACGGTGGCGGTGGCGGGTGCCGGCGCGTGGACGATCACGCCGGGCACGCTTCTGGAGGGAACGCACACGCTGGCGGCCCGCGCCATCGACGCGGCGGGCAACACCTCGGCGGGCTCCACCGGCCTGGTGGTGACCGTGGATACGACGGCGCCGACGGCGCCGACCGTGTCGGGCTTCACCGACAACACCGGGTCGTCCGGGGACGGCATCACGTCGGACACGACGCCGACGGTGTCGGGCAGCGCCGAGGCCGGCGCCCTGGTGGTGGTGTCGGTGGGCGGCACCGCGGCGGGCACGGTGACGGCCTCGGGCGGCGGGGCGTGGAGCTTCACCAGCGCGTCGCTGGCGGAAGGGGCCCACAGCGTCACCGCGGTGGCGGTGGACGCGGCCGGAAACACCTCGTCACCGTCCACCGCCCTGGTGGTGACGGTCGACACGACGGCGCCCGCGGCGCCGACCCTGACCGGCTTCACCGACGACACCGGAACGACCGGGGACGGCATCACGGCGGACGTCACGCCGACGGTGACGGGGACGGCGGAGGCCGACGGCACGGTGGTGCTGTACGACGGTGCCACCGCCCTGGGAACCGCGGTCGCGACGTCGGGCACCGGGGCGTGGACCATCACCGCGCCCAGCCTCGCGGCGGGCGTGCACAGCCTGACGGCGGTGTCCCTGGACGCGGCGGGGAACACCTCGGCAGCGGCGTCGGCGCTGGCGGTGACCATCGACACCACGGCGGCGGCCCCCACCGGGCTGGCGCTGGAGGCGGCCTCGGACACCGGCGCGTCGTCCAGCGATCGCGTCACCACCGACACCACCCCGACGATCGCCGGGACGGTGGCCGAGGCCGGCACGGTGGTGCTGTACGACGGCGCCACCGCGGTGGGCACGGTCGCGGCGGCGGGTGCCGGGGCGTGGACGATCACCCCGGCCAGCCTGGCGGCGGGAACGCACACCCTGACGGCGCGGGTCGCCGATGTGGCCGGGAACACCTCGGTGGCCTCGTCGGACCTGACGCTGACCATCGACACCACGGCGCCGACGCTGGCCCAGTCGACGCCGGCCGCCGGGGCCACCGGCGTCGCGCTCGCCCAGGATCTGGTGCTGACCTTCGGCGAGGCGGTGGTGGCCGGCACCACGGCGGCGACGGTGTCGCTCTACCGCTCGGACACGCCGGGCACGGCGGTGGAGACCTTCGACCTGTCCTCGGGGACGGGCACCGGCGGTGGAACGGCGACCGTCAGCGGAACCACGGTCACCCTCAACCCGGCCGCGGGCCTGTCCTATGCGACCCTCTACCACGTCCAGGTGACGGCCACCGCGGTGACCGACCTGGCCGGCAACGCCTATGCCGGCGTCGCCGACACCACCAGCCTGACCTTCACGACCCTCGCCGCCCCCCCGCCCCCTCCCGACCCCGGGGGCGGCACGACCACGGTGACGACCCCGGTGGTGGGCGAGCAGGTGACCGTGGTGTCGACCACGAACACGACGACCACGGTGGACGGCGCGACGGTGCAGGAACAGCGCCTGACCACCGCCAGCGGTGCGGTCGTCGAAATCATCGAGGTGGCGACGGTGACGGCCGATCGCACCGATGCGAACGGGATCACCACGGGGGCCGACATCCCGCTGGCCACGAACGCGGCCACCGGGCAGACGGTGCTGCAGGCCAGCGTGCCGACCGGGATCGGCCTGCGGGTCGAGGGGGTGACCACGGCGCAGACCCCGGCGACCGCGCTGACCGGGCTGATCCAGGCGATCCGGTCGCGCACCACCAGCCAGCCAGCGGCCCAGACCGAGATGGCCGAGGTCGGCGAGAGCTTCCTGGCCGGCCTGCCGGCCGACGCCCAGCTCACCGTGCGGACCATCGTGCCGACCGCCGCGGCCGGGGCGTCGCCGACGACGCCGCTGACCATCACCGGCACCTCCACCACCGGGGCGACGGCGCGCGAGGCCCTGGTGATCGACGCCAGTGCGCTTCCCTCGGGCACGGTGATCCAGCTCGACAACGTGTCGTTCGCCGCGGTGGTGGGGGCGGTGCGGGTGACCGGGGGGGCGGGGTCCCAGTCGGTGGTCGGCGACAGCGGCGCCCAGTACATCGTGCTGGGCGCCGACGACGACACCCTGCGGGGCGGCGACGGCAACGACTTCGTTGGCTCCGAGGGCGGCGCCGACCTGCTGTACGGCGACGGCGGCGACGACACGGTGACCGGCGGCGAGGGCGCCGACCTGCTGTTCGGCAACCGCCAGAACGACGCGCTGTACGGCAACTGGGGGGCCGACACCCTGTTCGGCGGCCAGGACACGGACACCCTGTTCGGCGGCCAGGACGGCGACACCGGCTACGGCCAGCTCGGCACCGACGAGGTGTACGGCCAGCTCGGCTCCGACACGCTGTTCGGCGGCCAGGGGGCGGACACCCTGTTCGGCGGCCAGGGCGACGACCGGGTCTACGGCAACCGGGACGCCGACGCGCTGCACGGCAACCTCGGCAACGACACGCTGGTGGGCGGGTTGGGGGCCGACACCCTGACCGGTGGCGGCGGCGCGGACCAGTTCCGTTACGACAGCGCGGAGGAGGGCGGTGACACCATCACCGACTTCACCTCGGGCGAGGACGCCATCGCGGTGCTCAGCCCGAATTTCGGCCAGCTGACGGCGGGGGTGCTGGCGGCGCAGCACTTCGCCCTGGGGGCGCCCGGCGACGGCGACGACTGGTTCGTCTTCGACACCACCACCGGGGTGCTGTCCTTCGACGCCGACGGGTCGGGCGAGGGGGCCGCGGTGGTGATCGCCAGGATCGACACCCGCTCCCTCAGCCACACGGACATCACCGTGCTGTCGGGCTAGACCCGCCGCCTCGACGGGGCGACGCCTCCGCCTACCGCATGAGCTCGCGGGTGGCGGCGTCGAGCCCGGCGAGGGTCAGCGGGAACATGCGCTGGCCCATGAGGCGCCGCAGGATGCGGGTGCTCTCCGTGTGGCCCCAGCGCGCCTCCGGCACCGGGTTCAGCCACACCGCCTTGGCGTGGGCCGCCAGCAGACGCTCCAGCCACACCTGGCCGGGCTCCTCGTTCCAGTGCTCCACGCTGCCGCCGGGGTGGACGATCTCGTAGGGGCTCATGGCGGCGTCGCCGACGAACACCAGCCTGTAGTCGGCCGGGTAGGTGTTCAGGACGTCCCAGGTGGCGATGCGCTCGGCGTGGCGGCGGCGGTTGTCGCGCCACACGCCCTCGTAGACGCAGTTGTGGAAGTAGTAGTGCTCCAGGTGCTTGAACTCGCTGCGCGCGGCCGAGAACAGCTCCTCGCACAGCCGGACGTGATCGTCCATCGACCCGCCGATGTCGAGGAACAGCAATAGCTTGACCGCGTTGTGCCGCTCCGGCACCAGCTTGAGGTCGAGCCAGCCGGCGTTCTGCGCGGTGGCGCGGATGGTTCCGGGCAGGTCGAGTTCGCTGGCCGCGCCCTGGCGGGCGAAGCGGCGCAGCCGGCGCAGCGCCACCTTGATGTTGCGGGTGCCCAGCTCCACCGTGTCGTCGAGGTTGCGGAACTCCCGGCGGTCCCACACCTTGACGGCCCGGCGGTGGCGTGACGCCTCCTGACCGATCCGCACGCCCTCCGGGTTGTAGCCGTGGGCGCCGAAGGGCGAGGTGCCGGCGGTGCCGATCCACTTGGACCCGCCCTGGTGCCGCCCCTTCTGCTCGGCCAGCCGCTGGGCCAGGGTGTCCATCAGCGCGCGCCAGCCGCCCAGGGCCTCGATCTGCGCCTTCTCCTCGTCGCTGAGCAGCCGCTCCGCCATCTTGCGCAGCCATTCCTCCGGCAGCGTCACGGCGTCGACCGCCGCGCCGTCCGCCCCCTCGCCGTCGCCGAGGCCCTTGAAGACCTGGCCGAACACGCGGTCGAAGCGGTCGAGGTGGCGCTCGTCCTTGACCAGGCAGGCGCGCGCGAGGTGATAGAACGTCTCCACGTCGTAGGCGGCCAGGCCCCGCGCCATGGCCTCCATCAGCGTCAGGTACTCCGTCAGGGAGACCGGCACGCCGGCCTGGCGCAGGGAGAAGAAGAACCCGGTGAACATGGCGCGGTCTCGCGGCGGCGGCGGCGGTGGGGCCGCGTCACAGTAGGGGCGTCGTCCGGGGCTGTCCACCCGGGGGGCGGCGGCTTGTGCGGGACTTGCATCTTGTGCCGGGCGGCCGGTGGCCCGAAGATGGCGGGTCATGAGGAGGAGGTGCGGAGGATTGCCCTTGAACGTTTTGATCGTGATGACGCGGGCGCTGGATTTCGCCGCGCACAAGCACACCGACCAGCGGCGCAAAGGGGTCCGGGCGGAGCCCTACCTCAACCACCTCGCCGAGGTGGCCCGCCTGGTCGCCGAGGCGACCGACGGCACGGAAGCCGACGCCGTTGTGGCGGCCCTGCTGCACGACGCCCTGGAGGACACCGACGCCACCCGTGAGGAGGTCGCCGCCGCCTTCGGCGAGGCCATCGCCGGCATCGTCGTCGAGGTCACCGACGACAAGCGCCTGGGCAAGGACGAGCGCAAGCAGCGCCAGATCGACCATGCCCCGCACGCGTCGCGGCCGGCCAAGCTGGTCAAGCTGGCGGACAAGGTGAGCAACCTGCGCTCCATGGCGGTGAGCCCTCCGGCCAACTGGTCGCAACGCCGCAAGGTCGAGTATTTCGAGTGGGCGGCCGCCGTCGTCGCCGGCCTGCGCGGCACCAACGCGCGTCTGGAGGCCCAGTTCGACGAGGCCTACGCGGCCGGGCTGGCCGGCCTGCGCGGCGACGGCCCCGGCTAGCCCCGCTCCGGGAGCCACCGCCGTCACCCGCCGCCGTCACCCACCGCCGCGTTCCTCCGGCGGCGTGGTCGCGGCGGCCTCGTCGTGGCCGCTGCGCGCGCTGTGGAACATCAGGGCCATCAGACCCACCGCCAGGGCGGCGGTCAGGACGATGCCCAGGACCAGCGCCAGCACACCGTGCAGGCCGAGGCCCGGTCCGCCACCGCCGAACGCCCACAGGGCCGCCAGGGCCGCCCCGGTCAGGACGGCGCTGGTCGCCAGGAACACCCACACCCACCGCATCCGTCCCTCCGCCCTCGCTCCGGACCCGGGAGATGGGGAGCGCCGGCCGGCCTGTCCAAGCCCCCTACATGTCGAGACCGATGTCGAGGGTCGGCGCACTGTGGGTGACCCATCCCGCCGAGATCATGTCGACGCCGGTTTCGGCGATGGCCCGCACCCCGTCGAGGGTGACCCCGCCCGACGCCTCGGTGAGCAGGCGTCCGTCGACCAGGGCGACCGCCTCGCGCATCGCCGCGGGCGCCATGTTGTCGAGCAGCACGGCGTCCACCGGAAGGGCCAGCAGTTCGCGGAGCTGGTCCAGGGTGTCGACCTCGACCTCCACCTTCACCATGTGGCCGACGGCGGCACGCACCCGCTCCACCGCCGCGGCGATGGAGCCGGCGATGGCCACGTGGTTGTCCTTGACCAGGACGGCGTCGTCCAGGCCGAAGCGGTGGTTGGCGCCCCCGCCCATGCGCACCGCCGCCTTCTCCAGCGCCCGCAGCCCGGGCGTGGTCTTGCGGGTGCAGACGATGCGGGCCCGCGTGCCCGCCACCGCCCGGACCAGGCCGCGGGTGGCGGTGGCGACGCCCGACAGGCGGCCCATCAGGTTGAGCGCGGTGCGTTCGGCGGTCAGCAGGGCGCGGGCGCGGCCGTGCAGGGTGGCGATGCGGCCGCCGGCGGGCACGTCGTCGCCGTCGCCGCATTCCACCGCCATCGCCACGTCGGGGTCGAGCAGGCGGAAGGCGCACAGCGCCACCTCCAGCCCGGCCACCCGCCCGTCCTTGCGGGCGACGATATGGGCCGTGGCCATGGCGTCGGCGGGCACGACCGCGTCGGTGGTGAGGTCGCCGGCGCGGCCCAGATCCTCCAGCAGGGTGGCGCGGACGATGGGCTCGTAGATCAGAGGCTGAAGCATGCGCTGTCTCCGGAAACGGACTCGGCGGGCTGGCCGTCCAGCTCGTCCAGGGTGAAGAAATGGCGGACCGCATGGGGGTCGGCGGCGGGGAAATCGCTGCGGAAATGGGCGCCGCGGCTTTCCCGGCGGGCCAGGGCGGCGTGCACCACCAGCCGTGCCACCAGCAGCAGGTTGCGGGCCTCCCCCCAGGCCCGCACCGCCGTGGCGCCGGCGGCGCCGTCCGCCGGCAGGCGGTCGAGGTCGCCGGCGAGGCGGTCCAGCCGGAGGCCGGCGCGGCGCAGTCCGGCGCCGTCGCGCACCAGCCCGGCCGCCTCGTAGAGGCCGCGGCGGGCCGCGGCGACGATCATCGCCGCCAGTCCGCCGCCGCCGGACACCGCCGGCGGATCGGGCAGGGCGACCGGCGGCGGCGGCGGCGGACGGCTGGCGGCGAGGTCCGCCGCCACCCGGGTCCCGAACACCAGGGTCTCCAGCAGGGAGTTGCTGGCCAGCCGGTTGGCGCCGTGCACCCCGGTGCAGGCGACCTCGCCGCACGCCCACAGGCCACGCACGGTGGTGCGGCCGCGCCCGTCGGTCCACACGCCGCCCATGTGGTAGTGGGCCGCCGGGGCCACCGGCACCGGCCCGGCCTGGGCATCGACTCCGGCGGCGGCGCACAGCGCCAGCACCGTGGGGAAGCCGCCGGGGCGGGCCGCCAGGGCCGGCCGCAGGTCGAGGCGGACCACCTCGCCGGCCGCGACGCGGCGGCCGATGGCCCGGGCCACCACGTCGCGCGGCGCCAGCTCGGCCAAGGGATGCTCGGCGGCCATGAAGCGCCGGCCGGCGGCGTCGAGCAGCAGGGCCCCGGCGCCCCGCAGGGCCTCGGTCAGCAGGGGCGCCGGCCCGTCGCCCGCACCATCCGCCGCCGCCGCGGGCGCCGCCAGCGCGGTGGGATGGAACTGCACGAACTCCACGTCGCCCAGCAGGGCACCGGCGCGCGCGGCGAGGGCCAGCCCGTCGCCGGTGGCCTCCGGCGGGTTGGTGGTGCGGGCGAAGGCGGCGCCGATGCCCCCGGTGGCCAGCACCACCCGCCGGCTGCGGTGGAACACCCAGCCGGCGCCGTCATGGTGGGCGAGCAGGCCGCAGACATGGCCGCCCCGCACCACCAGGTCGGTCACGAAGGCGTCGGTCATGACGCTGATCGCCGGGCACGCCCGCACCCGCGCGGCCAGCGCCGCGACCAGGGTGCGCCCGGTGGCGTCGCCCCCGGCGTGGACGATGCGCGCCGCGCCGTGGGCCGCCTCGCGGCCGAGCAGGGGGGTGCCGTCGGCGGCGCGGTCGAAGGGCATGCCGGCGGCCAGCAGGTCCCCGACCCGGCGCGCGCCTTCGCCGGTCAGCATCGCCGCGACGCCGGGGTCGACGAAGCCGGCGCCGGCCGCCACGGTGTCCGCGGCGTGGGCGGCCGGCGAGTCGCCGGGTCCGATCGCGGCGGCGATGCCGCCCTGGGCGTGCAGGCTTGAGCCGCCGGGCAGGTCGGCGGTCTTGGTCAGCAGAAGCACCCGGCCGGCGCCGGGCGGTTCGGCCAGCCGCAGGGCGACGGTCAGGCCGGCGAGGCCGGAGCCGACCACCACCACGTCGGCGTCGTCGAGGGCGGGCATGGGCGATCTCCGCGGCGGGGGGGGCGGGGCTCAGCGCGGCTTGACCGCCAGCATCCGCTCGACCGAGCGGCGGGCCCGGTCGGCCAGCGCCGGCGCGATCTCGACCCGCGGCTCCAGGGTGACCAGGGCGCGGTGGATGGCGGCCAGGGTGATGCGCTTCATGTGCGGGCAGAGGTTGCAGGGGCGGACGAACTCGGTCTCCGGCACCGACGCGGCGATGTTGTCGCTCATCGAGCACTCCGTGACCATGAAGACCCGCGGCGGGCGGTCGCGCTCGATCATGTCGACCATCCGCGCGGTCGAGCCGACGAAGTCGGCCGCGGCCAGCACGTCGGGCGGGCATTCGGGATGGGCGATGACCACCAGGTCGTCGAACCGGGACCGGAACTCGGCGATCTCGGCGCCGGTGAAGCGCTCATGCACCTCGCAGTGGCCCTTCCAGGCGATGATCTCGACGTCGGTCTGGGTCGCCACATGCTTGGCAAGGTACTCGTCGGGCAGCATGACGACCCGCGGCGCGTTCAGGCTCTCCACGACCTCCACCGCGTTGCCCGACGTGCAGCAGATGTCCACCTCCGCCTTCACCGCGGCCGCGGTGTTCACGTAGGCGACCAGGGGCACCCCGGGGTAGACCGCGCGCAGCGCCCGGACATCGGCGGCGGTGATCGACTCCGCCAGCGAGCAGCCGGCGGCGGCGTCGGGGATCAGCACGGTCTTGCCCGGGTTGAGCAGCTTCGCCGTCTCCGCCATGAAGTGCACGCCGGCCATGACGATGACGTCGGCGTCGCTCTCGGCGGCGCGGGCCGCCAGGGCGAGGCTGTCGCCGACGATGTCGGCGACGCCGTGGAAGATCTCCGGTGTCTGGTAGTTGTGGGCCAGGATCACCGCGTTGCGCTCGCGCTTGAGCCGCTGGATCGCGTGAACCAGCGGCGCATGGAAGGGCCACTCGATCTCGGGGATCACCCGGCGCACGCGCTCGTAGATTGGCGCCGTGGCGGCGCGGACCTCGTCGGTGTAGGCGAGGGCGACGGTGTCGTCACGGGGCAGCGCGGTGTCCATGGCATTATGCTCCCGTTGAGGAAAAGCGGTTATTCTCTCAACGAGCATAATGCATGCCCACGGCCTGTCAAGGCCGCCACGCGTGGCGGTCAGGGGTCGCCGGGCAACCCGGCGCGGGTGCTGGTGCGCTCCAGCACCGCCCGGCGCAGGAATCGGTAGAGCTCGGCCGGGCGGCCGCCGGTCTGGCTCTCGAAGGTGCCGGTCGGCTCGACCAGGCCGCCGGCGATCATCAGGCGGCGGAAGTTCTGCTTATGCAGCCGGGTGCCGGACAGGGCCTCGACCACCCGCTGGAGCTGGTGCAGGGTGAAGGTGGGGGGCAGCAGCTCGAACACGATGGGCCGGTACTTCAGCTTGCCGCGCAGCCGCTCCAGCGCCGTGGCGAGCACCCGCCGGCCGTCGCGGGCCATCGGCCGGCCCAGCGCCCGCGGCATGTCGCGGGGCGTCGCGGCACCGGGCCCGCCGGCCGACGCCTCGAGCTGGCGGTCGCGGTGCGCCTCGACCACCAGCCCCGCCTCGTAGAGCAGTTCGTAGCGCTGGAGCACGCGCTCGCCGTCCCATTCCGCG
The DNA here is from genome assembly GCF_059703765.1 of Azospirillum sp. NS33. NCBI lineage: Bacteria > Pseudomonadati > Pseudomonadota > Alphaproteobacteria > Rhodospirillales > Azospirillaceae > Azospirillum > Azospirillum sp. NS33. The sequence goes on from NZ_BAAKJB010000025.1 coordinate 59,133, forward strand.
TCGTCGAGGCCGAACGCCAGGCCCGCGCGCTCCGCCCGCCGCCCGCGCGCACCCGCGTCGGGGGCGGCCTCGATCCAGCGGCGCAGCGCCGGCACGACGACCGCGTCGAGGACCGGCGGGCGTTCCTCGCGCCAATCCTCCCACGGGAAGTGATCGTAGAGGTCGCGCCACTGCGCCTGCGCGTCGCCGCCCAGCGGGCCGTCGCGCACCAGCGCCAGATAGCCCACGGTGATGGCGCGCGGCCCGCCGAACAGCTCGTGCGGGTCGCGGTGGCGGTCGGCGAAGGTGTAGAGCTGCTCGACGTAGCGCAGGGACAGGCCCGACAGCCCCTCGGCCACGGCGCGCACCCCGTCCTGCAGGGTGCGGAAGGCGGCGGGATCGAAGGGGGCGCCGGGCAGGGCGTCACGGTGGGGCGGCGGCAGGGTGCCGCCGCCGACGCCGGGCGGCGCCTCGAACCCGCTGCGCACCTCGACCACCCGGGGAACGGCGCCGGCCACCGCCACGATCACCACCGTCAGGCCGAGGCGTGGATTTGCGCTCACGAATGGTCCCCATCTTGGCCGCCGCCGCGCCGCGACCATAGCCCCGGCGGCGCGGTGCCGCCAGCCGCGACATGTGGTCGCAAGGATGCGGTGCGGTGGGTTGCCGCGCGACACCGCTGCGCGGATCGGTTACGAGAGGCGCCCCGCCCCCCTGACGCCAGGATGTGATCGACCATGGAAGATACCCGCGTGACCCTGATGGCCCTCGGCCTGCTGGTGGCCGTCCTCGCCGTGCTCGGCGGCCTGGTGTTCGCCGCGCCGACCGCACTGGTGGTGCTGGCGACCGCCGGTGCCTGGGCCAACCTCGCCTGGCTGCTGGGCGTCACCATCGGCCGCCCGGTCTGATCCCCGTGGCCCCGGCGCCGGGGCTGGACAGGACGCCCGGGGGGCGATAGACAGCGGCCACCGCGATCCGCCCCCCGACTGGTCCCTCCGGAGGCCGCCATGGACACCGCCCTTCCCGTCGTCCGCACCGTCGCCGACCTGCGCGCCACCGTCGCCGCCTGGCGGCGCGAGGGCCTGCGCGTCGCCCTCGTGCCCACCATGGGCGCCTTGCACGATGGCCACCGGGCGCTGGTGCGGCATGCCGGGTCCCTGGCCGACCGCGTGGTCGCCAGCGTCTTCGTGAACCCGACCCAGTTCGCCCCGCACGAGGATTTCGACCGCTACCCGCGTGACGAGGCGGGCGATGCGGCGACGCTGGCCTCGGCCGGTTGCCACCTTCTCTACGCCCCCTCGGCGGGCGAGATGTACCCGGAGGGGTTCGCCACCGCGATCAGCGTCGGCGGTCCGTCGCAGGGCCTGTGCGGCGCCGTGCGGCCCCATTTCTTCGGCGGCGTGGCGGTGGTGGTGACGAAGCTGTTCCTCCAGGCGCTGCCCGACGTCGCCGTGTTCGGCGAGAAGGACTACCAGCAGCTCCAGGTGATCCGCCGCTTCGCCCGCGACCTCGACATCCCGGTGCGGGTGGAGGGCATGCCCACGGTGCGCGAGGCCGACGGGCTCGCGATGTCGTCGCGCAACGCCTATCTCGACGCCGACCAGCGGGCCCGCGCGCCGGAACTGCAGCGCGCCCTCGCCGACGCCGCCACCGTCCTGTCCGGCGGCGGCCCGGCGGCGGCGGCGCTCGACGCCGTGCGCGCCCGCCTGACCGCCGCCGGGTTCGGCGCCATCGACTACGTGGACCTGCGCGACGCGGCCACGCTGGCCCCGCTCGACCGTGCCGACCGGCCGGCACGCCTGCTCGCCGCGGCCTGGATGGGCAAGGCGCGCCTGATCGACAACGTGCCGGTCCGGCCGGCCTGAACCGTGCCCGTCCGGGCGGCCCGGGCGGTCACGCCGGCTCGCCCAGCAAGGCCCGGCGCAGCGCCGCCGCGGACACCGGCTTGTGCAGGACCAGGCAGCCGGGCACGGCGGCGTCCTGGAGGGGCAGGGCGCCGGTCTCGCCGGTCAGCAGGATGGTGCGGACCGGCGGGTCGAAACGCCGGCGCACCGCGTAGAGCAGCCCGGCCCCGGTCGCCCCGTCGCGCAGGCGATGATCGGCCAGCACCACGTGCGGCCGGTCCGGGGCCATCGCGTCGAGCCGCGCCCGGGCGTCGGCCGCCGACGCCGCCTCCAGGGTGGCGTAGCCCCACCGGCCCAGCATGGCGACCAGGGCCGCGCAGACCAGGGGATCGTCCTCGACCACCAGGACCAGGCGCCCGGCCCCCTCGGGATCCGCCGGCAGGGGCGGCGGCGGGACGGGCGGCGCCATGCCGGAGACGGCCAGCGCCACCCGGACGGTGAAGGTCGAGCCCTCGCCCAGGCGCGAGCGCACGCCGACGGGGTGGTCGAGCATCATCGACAGGCGGCGGACGATGGCCAGGCCGAGGCCGACGCCACGGTCCTCCCTCGCCCCCGCCGGTCCGCCCGCCGCACCCGGATCCGGCGCCGACTCCGGCCGCGGCTCCGGCGGCTGGCCATGGTCGACCTGGTGGAACTCGTGGAAGATGGTCTCCAGGCTGCCCTCGGGGATGCCGATGCCGGTGTCGCGCACCGCCAGCGCCACGGCGTCCTCCTCCTCCGCCACGGTGACCGCGACCGCGCCCCGCTCGGTGTAGCGCAGGGCGTTCTCCACGAGGTTGCGCAGAATGCGCCCCAGCAGCTCCGGGTCGCTCGCCACCACGGCGTCGCAGCGCGCCACGCTCCAGCCCAGGCCGCGGGCGGCGGCCCGCGGCGCGTAGGCCTCGTCCAGCTCGTCCAGCAGCCGGGCGATGGGAAAGGCGACGGTGCGCGGCAGCACCGCCCCGCCGTCCAGCTTGGAGATGTCCAGCAGACGGTCGAGCAGACTGCGCAGCGACTCCAGGCTCTTCTCCAGGCGCATCAGCACCTCCAGCCCGCGCCCGACGGTGACGTGGGGGACCAGCGCCTCGGCGAACAGCACCGCCGATTGCAGCGGCTGGCGCAGGTCATGGCTGGCCGCGGCGAGGAAGCGCGTCTTGGCCTGGCTGTCGCCTTCCGCGGCACGGCGCGCCACCGCCTCCGCCCGGGCGCCGACCAGCGCGCGCTCGTGGGCACGCCGTTCCGACAGGTCGGCCGCCATGGTGACGAAGCCCGACGGGTCGCCGCCCGGCCCGTGCAGCGGCATCACCGTCACCGACACCGGCAAGCGACCGCCATCCTTGTGCCGATAGGTCCAGTCGCGCCGGTCGGGCTGGCCGCGCCGCGCCCGCCCCAGCACGGCCTCGACGCCGGCGGCGACGGGGGTGCCCAACTCGCGGCCCAGCCGGGCGGCCTCGGCGGCGATCTCGGCGGGGTCGTGGATGGCCAGCAGGCCGGCGCGGCCGACCAGCTCGCCGCGGGCGTAGCCGAGACCGCGCTCGGCCGCCGGATTCAGGTCGACGATGATTCCCGTCTCGTCGGTGACGACGACGATGTGAGGGGTGGCCGCGTACACGGCCGCACCGGCCGTCGCGGCGGGCGCCGCCGGCTCCGGTTGCCCGCGGGAGCGGGCGCGGTTGGCACCGTCGTCGTCGTCGGGCATCGCCGCCTGTCCTCGTCGTCCGCACGCCGGCTCCGGCGCGCGGACATCCCTTTCGTAGGGCAGCCCCCGGCGCGATGCAAGCCAACGATGCATGACCTTCGGTCGCACGCCGGTTCCCGCGTCATTGCCAGGCGGCCGCGGCGGCCTATACTCGCGCCAACCAACCGGTCAACACGGGGAGAATCGAGATGCCGCTGGACGCCGCCGAGAGCGCCGCCCGCCTCGGGCTGAAGGATCCGTCGCTGCTGCGCTTCCAGGCCTTCGTCGACGGGGGCTGGGTCGACGCCGACAGCGGGGAGACGGTGCCGGTCACCGACCCGGCCGGCGGCGCCACCATCGGCACCGTGCCCAACATGGGCGCGGCGGAGACGCGCCGGGCCATCGCGGCGGCGGCGCAGGCCTGGCCGGCGTGGCGCGCGCGCACCGCCAAGGAGCGGGCGGCGGTGCTGCGGCGCTGGCACGACCTGATGATGGCCAACCAGGAGGACCTTGCCCGCATCATGACGGCCGAGCAGGGCAAGCCGCTGGCCGAGGCGCGCGGCGAGATCGCCTACGCCGCCGCGTTCCTGGAGTGGTTCGCCGAAGAGGGCAAGCGGGTCTACGGCGACACCATCCCCACCCACAAGCCCGGCACCCGCATCCTCGTGCTCAAGGAGCCGATCGGCGTCACCGCCGCCATCACCCCCTGGAACTTTCCCGCCGCCATGATCACCCGCAAGGCCGGGCCGGCGCTGGCCGCCGGCTGCCCCATGGTGATCAAGCCGGCGACCGCGACCCCGTTGACGGCCTTCGCCATGGCCGAGCTGGCGGCCCGCGCCGGGGTGCCGGCCGGCGTGCTGTCGGTGGTCACCGGCTCCGCCCGGGCCATCGGCGGCGAGATGACCGGCAACCCGACCGTGCGCAAGCTGTCCTTCACCGGTTCCACCGAGATCGGCAAGCAGCTCATGGCCCAGTGCGCCGGCACCGTGAAGAAGGTCTCGCTGGAACTGGGCGGCAACGCCCCCTTCATCGTCTTCGACGACGCCGACCTCGACGCCGCGGTGGCCGGCGCCATGGCCTCGAAGTACCGCAACACCGGGCAGACCTGCGTGTGCGCCAACCGGCTGCTGGTGCAGAACGGCGTCTACGACGCCTTTGCGGAGAAACTGGCGGCCGCCGTCGCCGCCCTCACCGTCGGCCCCGGCCTGACCACCGAGGGGGCGCAGCAGGGGCCGCTGATCGACGCGGCCGCCGTCGCCAAGGTCGAGGACCACATCCGCGACGCCCTCGACAAGGGCGCGCGGGTCGTGATCGGCGGCAAGCGCCACGCCCTGGGCGGCACCTTCTTCGAGCCGACGGTGCTGGCCGATGTCACCCCCGCCATGACGGTGGCCCGCGAGGAGACCTTCGGCCCCGTCGCCCCGCTGTTCCGCTTCGCCACCGAGGACGAGGCGCTGGCCATGGCCAACGACACGGAGTTCGGGCTGGCGGCCTATTTCTACGCCCGCGACGTCGGCCGCGTCTGGCGGGTGGCGGAGCGCCTGGAATACGGCATCGTCGGCATCAACGAGGGGATCATCTCCACCGAGGTGGCGCCGTTCGGCGGCATGAAGGAGAGCGGCACCGGCCGCGAGGGCTCCAAGTACGGGATCGACGACTTCCTGGAGATCAAGTACCTGTGCATGGGCGGCGTCGACCGCTGACGGCGGGCGCGGGGCGACGGGCGGGGGCACGCGCCCCCGACGTCGGTGTCGGTACCCTTGCCGCGCCGCGCGTGGGATTTGACCGCCTCCGGTTATCCATCTAAAATGCCGGCAATGCGCTTCCGGCACCCCGCACGCCCGCATCGCGGGCGCCGGGTTGCGTGGCGACAGGTTGCGTGGCGACAGGTTGCGTGGCATCGGGGTGCGGAGGAGGGTGGGGTGCGCATCGTCTGGCGCCGCCGCAACGGCGATGAGGCCGAGCTGAGGGTGCCCCTGCTGGTCGCCGGCATGCTGGCCGTGCTGGTGCTGGTCGGCGGCACCGGGGCCGCGGTGGTCAAGGCGGTCCAGGCCCACCGCATGTTCGCACCCCCCGGACAGGCCGGCCCCAACTACGCCACGCTTCCCGAGATGTCCTTCGTCATGCCGGGGGCGCGGGCGATGGACCTGCGGGTCAAGATCGAGCTCGACGCCGCCATCGATCCCGCGGTGACCGATTCCTTCGCCACCCGCATCGCCGACCGTCTCGGCGACCGCATGCGGCTGATCGACGTCGACCGCCTGCGCGGCGCGGAGGGCGCCAAGCTCATCAAGAGCACGGTGACCGCCGTCGTCGACCGCGAGATCCGGCCGCTCAGGGTGCGAGACGTGCTGCTGGAAAGCCTCGTCATCCGGTGACGCGCCGGCGCACGCCGGGACAAGGCGGTGCCATGCCCCCTCGGCGGCCCCTCGGCCCGACGGGCGCGGGCGAATTAGATGCGCGCCCATTAACCAAACTTAACCAATTGTCGCTAGAACGGGAAGCGCGGCGGGGACGGTGATCCCGCCAAGGGTCCAATCCGCGAAACCGAGGTCATGGCAGACAGCAACGTACTGGAGGCCGAACGCGATCCGGCCGCCGCCGCAACGCCCCCGCTGACGGTGGTCGTGGACGAGCTGGAGCGTCCCCCCCACAGCGCCCTGCAATGCCTGGTCGCGGTGGCCGGCCACCACGGCGTCTCCACCACCGTCGACCGGCTGGTCCACGACAATGTTCTGCCGGCGGCCGAACCGCCGACCCACGCGCTGCTGCGCCTGGCCCGGAGCATCGGCCTGCAGGCCAAGGCCCGGACCCTGACCTGGAAGGCGCTGGTGGGGCTGGGCAAGGTGTTCCCGCTGCTGGCCCGGCTGGCCAACGGCAACACCGTCGTGGTGGTTGGCCCGTCCCTCCAGGACGAGGTGGTGAAGGTCGGCGTGCTCGACCCGCTGGCCGACAAGCGCAACATCTTCTTCCTGGACGAGGCCCAGTTCTGCGCCCAGTGGACGGGCGAGGTGGTGCTGCTCAAGCGCGCCTACCGCCTGACCGACGAGAACCAGCCCTTCGGCCTGGCCTGGTTCGTGCCCGAGATCCTGAAGCAGAAGACGGCGTTCCGCGACATCGCCCTGGCCGCCGTGGTCCTGCACCTGCTGGCGCTGTCGGTGCCGATCTTCTTCCAGCTGGTGATCGACAAGGTGCTGGTGCACCACGCCATCGCCACCTTGTGGGTGCTGGCCGCCGGCGTCGCCGGGGCGCTGGCCTTCGAGGCGGTGTTCAGCTTCCTGCGCCGCTACCTGCTGCTGGCCGCCACCAACCGCATCGACATGCGGCTGTCGCGGCGCACCTTCAGCCACCTGCTGGCCCTGCCCATCGACTATTTCGAGAGCACCACCGCCGGCGTCACCCTGCGCCACATGCAGCAGGTGGAAAAGATCCGCCAGTTCCTCACCGGCCGCCTGTTCCTGACGGCGCTGGACTGCACGGCGCTGTTCCTCTTCGTGCCGATCCTGTTCCTCTACTCCGGCAAGCTGTCGGCGGTGGTCCTGGTGTTCGGCGTCCTGATCGCCGCCGTGGTGGTGGCCCTGATCGGGCCGTTCCGCCGCCGCCTCCAGGCGCTCTACGACGCCGAGGCGCAGCGCCAGGGCATGCTGGTCGAGACGATCCAGGGCATGCGCACGGTCAAGACCTCGGCCATCGAGCCGGTGCAACGGCGCAAGTGGGACGACCGCACCGCACGCGCGGTGCAGCTCCACCTCAGCGTCGGCCAGATCTCCAACGGCGCCCAGGCGGTGACCACGCTGCTGGAGCGGCTGATGCTGGTAGCGGTGGTCGCCATCGGCGCCCAGGACGTGTTCACCGGCGGCCTCAGCGTCGGCGCCCTGATCGCCTTCCAGATGCTGGCCGGCCGGGTGGTCGGTCCGCTGGTCCAGGTGGTCGGCCTGGTCCAGGAGTACCAGGAGACGGCGCTGTCGGTGCGCATGCTGGCCCAGGTCATGGGCCGCCCGCCCGAGCGGCGCTCCGGCCAGTCCGGCCTGACGCCGCAGCTCAAGGGCGCGCTCGCCTTCGACCGCGTGACCTTCCGCTACGGCCTCAACCCGGTGCCGGCGCTGGACGCCGTCAGCCTCGACATCGCCCCTGGCTCGGTGGTCGGCATCGTCGGCCGCTCCGGATCCGGCAAGACCACCCTGACCCGGCTGATCCAGGGTCTGTACCCGGTGCAGCAGGGGGTGGTGCGCTTCGACGGCGTCGACATCCGCGAGATCGACCTGCCGCACCTGCGCCGCTCCCTGGGCATCGTGCTGCAGGAGAATTTCCTGTTCCGCGGCACGGTGCGCGAGAACATCGCCGTCACCCGCCCCGACGCCCCGTTCGAGGAGGTGGTCGCCGCGGCCCGGCTGGCCGGTGCCGACGAGTTCATCGAGAAGATGCCCCAGGGCTACGAGACGGTGATCGAGGAGGCGGCGGCCAACCTGTCGGGCGGCCAGCGCCAGCGCCTGGCCATCGCCCGCGCCCTGCTGCCGCGCCCGCGCATCCTCATCCTCGACGAGGCGACCAGCGCCCTCGATCCCGACAGCGAGGCGATCTTCCTCGACAACCTCCAGGCCATCTCGGCGGGGCGGACGGTGCTGATCGTCTCCCACCGCCTGTCCACCATCGCCGGCGCCGACACCATCATCGTCATGGAAGGCGGCCAGATCATCGATCAGGGCCACCACGCCGATCTTCTCCCCCGCTGCTCCACCTACAGGCACCTATGGGCTCAACAGAACCGCCACGGCTGACCCGGTCCGACAAGCCCAGCAAGCTGGAGCTGGAGTTCCTGTCGGAAGCCGACGCCATCGAGGCGCGCCCGCTGCCGCTGCTGGCCCGCATGACCCTGTACGCGCTGGTCGCGCTGATCGCCGCCGGCGTGGCCTGGGCCGCGGTGTCGGAGATCGACCGCGTGGTCACCGCGCGCGGCAAGCTGGTCACGACCCCGGCGACCATCGTCATCCAGCCGCTGGAGACGGCGGTGGTGCGCGACATCAACGTCAAGGTCGGGCAGGTGGTGCGCAAGGGCGACCTCCTGGTGACGCTCGACAGCACCTTCACCACGTCGGACGTCTCCCAGCTCAAGACCCGGTTGAACAGCCTGGACGCCCAGGTCGCCCGGCTGGAGGCCGAGCTGGCCGGCGGCGGCGACGCGGCGCTGCCGGAGGACACCCCCGACGAGCGGCTGCAGAAATCCCTCTACCGCGAGCGCCAGGCCTTCCGGGCCGCCAAACGCAAGCTCTACGACGAGAACGTGGGCCGCATCGGCGCGCTGCAGCAGAGCAACGTGCGCGACCAGGCGGTGCTGCGCGAGCGCGTCCAGGCGATGGCCGAGGTGGAGAGCATGCGCGAGGAGCTGCACCAGCGCCAGACCGGTTCCAAGCTGCTGATGCTGGAAAGCCGCGAGCAGCGCCTGGAGGTCGAGCAGGAGCTGCAGCGCGCGCTCAACAAGGACTTCGAGCTGCGCCAGGAGCTGGCGGTGGTCGAGGCCGAGCGCCAGAGCTTCGAGCAGGAGTGGCAGCAGAAGGCGCTGGAGGAGCTGGTCACCGCCAAGCGCGAGCGCGACAGCATGTCCGAGCAGCTCGCCAAGGCGGAACGCCGGTCGGAGCTGGTGGTGATGACCGCCCCGTCCGACGCGGTGGTGCTGGAGCTGGCCAAGCGCTCCCGCGGCTCGGTGGCGCGCGAGGCCGAGCCGCTGGTGACCCTGGTGCCTCTGGACGCCCCGCTGGAGGCCGAGGTGCAGATTGAGGCGCGCGACGTCGGCTACCTGCGCGCCGGCGACACCGCGCGGATCAAGATCGACGCCTTTCCCTTCCAGAAGCACGGCACGGTGCCGGGCTCCCTGCGCACGATCTCCGAGGACGCCTTCGCCCGGGAGCGCACCGCCGTCGGCGCGGAGCAGGGCAGCGAGGCCTACTACATGGGCCGCCTCGACCTCGGCGGCATCGCCCTGCGCGGGGTCGGCGCCGATTCCCGTCTGCTGCCGGGCATGACCCTGTCGGCGGAGATCTCGGTCGGCAAGCGCACGGTGCTCAGCTACTTCCTCTACCCGCTGCTGCGCGGCCTGGACGAGAGCATCCGCGAGCCGTGATGGGGGCCCGCGCTGCTGGGCAAGGAGCGCGGGCGTTCATCGTCGTGGCGCCGGGCGTGTTCCGCCGGCGTTTCCGGATCCGGGTGTGGTGAGGGAGTGGCTGTGGCGCGGCGACCACCGGGCGAGGCGGCGGACAACATTCCCCTGGCGGTGGGCGCGATCCTGCTGACCGTTCTGTCGCTGTCCCTGGGGGACGCGCTGATCAAGCTGACGAGCGGCCGTTTCGCCATCTGGCAGATCTTCGTTCTTCGTTCCCTCCTGGTGATTCCCGTCCTGCTGCCGGTCCTCGTCCGGACGGTGCCGCGGGGGCGGAGGGCACCGCGCGCGGCGGCGTGGGTGGTCCTGCGCAGCCTCCTGCTGGCGGCGATGTGGATCGCCTATTACGCGGCGCTGCCGCTCATGCCGCTGGCCGCGGCCGCGGCAGCCTATTACACCGCACCGATCTTCATCACCGTGTTCGCCGCCGTCTTCGGCGGCGAGCGGGTGACCGGCCTCGGCTGGGTCGCGGTGATCGGAGGGTTCCTCGGCGTGCTGCTGATCCTCCGGCCGGACGCCGGGGACGTCGGCATCGCCGCCATCCTGCCCTTGCTGTCGGCGATGCTGTACGCGGCGGCGATGATCCTGACGCGCGTCCGCTGCCGGAACGAGCACCCGGTTGTTCTGTCGCTGGCGTTGCACCTCGCCTTCGTCCTGGTCGGCGGCGTCGCCACCGCCGTGGTGGCGATGGTGCCGGACGCCGCCCGGGATGGGTTCCTCCTGGCGGGGTGGTCGCCGATGGGACCGTCCGAGTGGACGTCGATGGCCATCCTGGCGGCGGCGATCCTGGTCGGCAGCGTCGGCGCGGGGATCGCCTACCAGAACGGCCCGCCGGCCATGGTCGGGGTGTTCGACTACGCCTATGTCGGGTTCGCCGTCCTGTTCGGCATTCTCTTCTTCGCCGAGGTTCCCGACGTCGTCTCTCTGTTCGGGATGGCTCTGATCGTCGGCGGCGGACTTCTGTCGGTGCCATCCGGTCGCCGAACCGGAACGCCACGCCCAGGGACGTGACCCCGGCGGCGGCCCACCGCTTGCGGATGCTGGTCCGTCAGGGCGTCCCCGCCGGTGCGGGGCGGCCGACGGCGTTCCACCCGGCGGGGGTGAGGCACAGCACCTCCGGCCCCTGCCCGGCGGGGTTGGGCTCCAGGCGCACCAGCTCGCGGTCCTCGAACCACGCCCAGCGGCCGACCTCGGCGGTGGTCGGCTGCCAGCCGTCGGCCATCCGCTCCAGCACCGCCCGCTCGCCGTCCGGCATGCGGAAGCGGGGCTTGGCCACGGCGGCCGGCGCGGCCGCGCCGGCCCCGGCCGTGGCCGCCGGGGCGTCGTGCCCGGCGCGGGCGCGGATCCACGCGGTCTGGTGGGCGCGCAGCGCCGCCTGGACGGCGTCGAGCTGGTCCTGTGTCGGGCAGCGCAGGAAGGTCTCCACCAGGGCGCGCAGGGCGTCGGGGGAGGGTGGGGCGTCGGGACGGGGCATCGATCGGGACTCCAGCTACAGCCAACCGGTCCGCCGGAAGCGGACGTAGAGGATGCCGCACACCGCGGCGACACCGGCAAGCACGGCGAAATAGCCGTAGCGCCAGTGCAGCTCGGGCATGTGGTCGAAATTCATGCCGTAGATCCCGGCCACCGCCGTGGGGATGGCCAGGATCGCCGCCCAGGCGGCCAGCCGGCGCGTGACGTCGCCCTGGCGCATGGTCGCCAGCATCATGCTGGCGTCGAAGGCGAAGCGCAGCACCTCGCGCAGGGAATCGATGGCCTCGTTGACCCGGGTCACGTGGTCGTGGACGTCGCGGAAGTAGGGTGCCACCTCCGCGTCGATCATCGGCATGTGGAACCGCTCCAGCCGCAGACAGACCTCCAGCAGCGGCGAGGCGGCGCGGCGCAGGCTCTCCAGGTCGCGGCGCACCTGATGGATGCGCTCCACCTCCGCCGCCGTCGGCGGGCGCCGCAGCAGCCGGCCCTCCAGCCGCTCGACCTCCGCCTGCAGGGTGTCGAGGATGGGGAAATAGCTGTCGACCACGAAGTCCATCACCGCGTAGAGCACGAAGTCGGCGCCGTGGCGCAGCAGGGCCGGCGAGGCCTCGCAGCGCGCCCGCACCGGGGCGTAGGACGCCGACGCGCCGTGGCGCACGGTGACCACATGGCTCTTGCCGGCGAACACGTGGGTCTCGCCGAAGACGACGCGGCCGTGGGCAAGGCCGGCGGTGCGCAGCACCAGGAAGAGCCCGTCGCCGTACTGCTCGATCTTGGGGCGCTGGTGGGCGTGCAGCGCGTCCTCGATGGCCAGCGGGTGCAGGCCGAACTGCTGGCGCAGCGCCTCCAGCTCCGGCTCCCCCGGCTCGTACAGGCCGATCCACACCAGGTGCCCCGGCCGCTCGGTCCAGGCCCGCCCGTCGGCCACGGCGATGTCCGCCAGCCGCCGCCCCTCGGCGTAGACGGCGGCCGCGACGACCCTGCCCCCCGCGTGGTCCACCGAGCGAGCCCCCGAGGGAGCCACCGGGTCCGGGGCGGCGGCAACAGGCGATGCCGGGGGATGGGGATGGGGAGGGGGATGGGCTGGGGTGCGGGGCATGGGCGACTGTAGCGCCGCCTCCGGCGCGACGAAAGGGGCGCCGACGCTGTTGCACCGGGAGATCACCACAAGGACGCCGCCCATGATCCGCCCCGTCCGAGGCGTGGCCAAAGCCGCCGCGCCGCTCGCCGCCCTGCTGCTGGCCGCGGCCTGCGGCCAGACCCCGCGCGCCGACGCCGGCGCCCCACCGGCCGCCGCCGTGGCCCGTCCCGACGCGCCGGGCGTCGCGGATGGCGGGCCGGCGGGACCCGGCGTGGCGGAACGCCGTCAGGGCTGGGACCGCACCGACCCGGCGACCCTGCCCGGCCCCCTCGAGGGCCTGGGTCCGGACGCCACCGGCGGCACCTGAGCCACGCCACGATCGCCGAACGAGCGGTTTACGAGCGGCCCCCCGGCGCCCATTCTCCCTAGACGGGGCCGCGCCGGCCCACCACAGGAGAGCGCCCATGTTCGAGCACGGGGACCTCGGCAAGATCACGCCGGACGAACAGGCGGACGCCCTGCGCACGCTGATCGCCGTCTTCGCCACCTCGATCGCGCGGCCGGGCGTGGTGCCCCGCAACGCCGTCAGCGCCGAGATCCTCGACATCGTCGACGAGGTGCCGGCCGACGCCGCGGAATCGGTGGCCCAGCTCTTCTCGGTGATGGCGCTGCGGCTGCGCCGGCGGTCCGCGCCGCGTGGCACGGTGTTCCGCCAGACGGTGGAGACGGCTCTGCTGGCCCATTCCCACACCGGCTCGGCGCCGCCGGACGGCGAGGCCGCCTACCTCGCCGACGACCTGCCCGACCTGGTGGCCATCGACGCCGCCTGCGGCGGCCAGCTCGCCCGGCTGGCGACGACGCCGGCCCGTCGGCGCCGCGCCGCCCTGACCGCCGAGGCGATCGCCGCCGGCTTGGCCGACGCCGAGCGCCGTGGCCTGCTGGGCGGCGTCGACCGCTCCGCCGGCGATCTTGCGGTGGTGGAGTTCCTGCTGCGCGCCGCCGCCCAGTACCTCGCCGCCACCGGCGCCCGCCAACCCTGAACGCCCGGCGCCTAGCGCGGCGGTCCACCGAAGCGGTGGCCCGGCACCGTGAACAGGCCCGCCCGGAGGCTGGCGGCGGTGTGCTCGGCCCGGGCCATGGCGCGCGCCGCCATGGCCGGCGGCAGCACCTCGCGGGCGGTGGCGTCGAACAGCGCCAGCCAGCGGTCGAAATGGGCGGGCTCCAGCGGCAGCACCGCGTGGCGCATGAACATGCCGCCGCCGCCGCCACCACCGCCGCCATGCCCACCGCCATGGCCGCCCCCATCCCCGGCATGACCGTCGACCGGGAGATGGCGGCGCCAGAAATCGCGGATCACCGCGAGGTGTCCGTCCCAGTCGTCGATGGCGTCGGCGAACACCGGGGCGAGCAGCGGATCCCGCCGCGCCCGGTCGTAGAAGCGGTCGACCAGTTCGGCGATGGCGGCCTCGGTGACGGTGGCGGCGGTCGGCGGCATGGGCGGGGCCTCGCGGACGGGACGACGGGATGGCACCAGCATAGACCGGGGCCGCGCCGATCGGGGCGTCCGCGGCGATTCGTCGCGTGCGGCGCTGGAGGGCCGGGCGTGGCCGCCCCCCTGGCGACTCCACGAGGCCCCCCTGGCCGGTGCACGCCGGCAGCGATTGTTCGTATTCACCATAATTTTGCGCGAAATTCCATGGACCCCGCTCTCTTTGAGGTTCCATGCTGCAGGAGTGCTCCTGTAGAGTATCGAGCGCGGAAGGCGCGGAAAGGGGATCGTTCATGGCCCAGCCGAAGAGAGGACCGGATCCGCGCGAGGCGGACATCGCCAAGCAGATGGCGCGCAAGCTCGTCGCCGACATCATCGACATGCGCCGTCACCGCGACGCCGGGCCGCCCAAGACCCTGCCGCAGTTCCGCGACATCCGCACCAAGCACCTGGAGATCCAGGGGCTGATCGTCTCCATCGGCGAGCGCATTCCCCTGGCCGGCTCGCTGGTGCCGGACAACATGGCGCAGTGGCTGGTGCGCCAGACCCTGACCGAGCTCCAGGCCTTCACCGACATCAGCCACGGCTTCATCGGCGACCCGCCGCTGGCGCTCACCCAGTCGCTGGGCGCCTTCGACGTCCTGCGCTCGGAGCACGACGCCTTCACCGAGGTGCTCGGCTATTTCGACCAGATGCTGATGGAGGCGGGCATCGACGACAAGACCGCCGACGAGCTGGACGCCACCCGCGGCAAGATCGAAGAGATCCTGAAGATGATCGACACGCTGCTGGAGCGCAGCCCCAAGGTGCTGGAGGAGTTCGAGTAGCCGCTGCGGGTTTGCCGCGCGCCGCCCCCGCCCCACCTTCCTGGTGATCCCCCCAAGGGGGGCCGCCAGCGAGGAGAAGGAACCATGACCATGGCGCGGCCGCCGGACCGACCGGCGCGGGCGATGACCGGGACGGACACCATCCTGCTGGCCGACGATGGCCGCATTCCCAACAACCCGGAGCTGCCCCTGGTGCTGCACCGCCGCGCCCTGGTGCCGGGGCCCGGCGGCGACCTCGCCGCCGCGTTCGAGGAGGCGTTCGCCCGCAACGGCTGGCGCGGCGGCTGGCGCAACGGCATCTTCGGCCATCACCACTACCACGCCACCGCCCATGAGGCGCTCGGCATCGCCGCCGGCCGGGCAAGCGTGCGCTTCGGCGGCGAGGGCGGGGTGACGGTGGAGGTGGCGGCGGGCGACGTGGTGGTGATCCCCGCCGGGGTCGGCCACAAGAACCTGGGGGCCACGCCGGATTTCCTGGTGGTCGGGGCCTACCCCGCGGGGCAGCACCCGGACATGAACACCGGCACCGCGGACGAGCACGCCCGCGCCCGCGCCACCGTGCCGCGGGTGGCGCTGCCCGCCGCCGACCCGGTGTTCGGCAGCGACGGGCCGCTGATCCGCGCCTGGGGACGAAGCTGCTGAGGTGAGGGAGGGGCCGGCGGCGGGGCGGGCGTCAGGCCGCCGCGGCGTCGCTGTGGCGGACCAGGGAGGCCACCAGGCCGGCGATCTGGCGCACCGAGCCGAGCTGGTCGAGCTCCAGCTCGTCCAGCGGCACGGTGACGTGGAACCGCTCCTCGACGACCATCACCAGCTCCACGAAGGTCACGGAGTTGATGAGCCCGCTGTCGATCAGGTCGGTCTCGGGATCGGGGACCGCGACGTTGAGATCGGTCGCGAAGATGTCCATCAGATCGGTTTCGATGGATTGGGACGTCGCCATCGTTGACACCTCAGGCAGCCTGGAAGGAAAGGGACGTGGCGGCGGACAGACGGTCGCCGGGGCGCAGCAGGGTCGCCGCGGGAACGCGGCGCCCGTCGACGGCGAGCTTCTCCACCAGCAGGGCCTCGTCACCGCAGGCGACGCGGGCTCCGGCGGCGTCGACGGCAAGCACCAGCCCCGCCGGGGCCGCCGCCGGTTCCCCGGTCAGCGCCACCCTGGTGGGCATCACGGTTTGGCCGCGGAGGTCGGCGAGCGGCAGTCCCCAGGCGCCGGGGAAGGGGCCGAAGTCGCAACCGCGCACCAGGCCCGCCACCCGGGCCGCCGGCCACGTCCAGTCGATCCACCCGTCGTTGGGGGGGCGGCGGCCGTGGACGCGGCGTCCCGCCTCGCCCGGCGCAATCGCCGGCAGGGCCGCCGGGTCGGCCGCCAGCGTCTCCACCACACGCTGCATCAGCGGCACGCCCAGACGGGTGCACGTCACGTAGAGCGTGAGGGCGCTGTCGCGCGCGGCGATCGGGAACCGCTCGACATAGGCCACCGCGCCGGCGTCGACCCGCGGAACCATGCGGTGGACGGTCACCGCGTGCTCCGCCTCGCCGTTGAACAGCGCCCAGCTCGGCGCGTTGAGGCCGGCGTAGGCGGGCAGCGGGCCGGGGTGCAGGTTGAAGGCACCCAGCGCCGGCGCCTCCAGCACCTCCGGGCACACCAGGTGCAGGGAGTGGGCGTTGAGCAGGACGTCGACCCGGCTGGCGCGGACGGCTTCGGCAAACTCCGGCCGCCGCACGAACGCCGCCGGCCAGGTGGCGATGCCCAGCCGCCGGGCCGCCTGCCACACGCTGGGCCCGCCCGACGGCGTGCCGCCCGGGGACGCCAGCACGCCGATGATGCGGTGCTCCGTCCGGGCCAGCGCCTGGAGGAGTTGCAGCCCGGCCGCCTCCTCCACCGCCAGCAGCAGGTTCAAGGCCGTGCGCGGGCCCGTCATGCGGCACCCCGCTCGGCCATGGCGACCGGGGCGGCGACCGGGGCGGCGACCGGGGCGGCGACCGGGGCGGCACCCCGCGGGGCGGCCGGCGCGAACACCTCGTCCTGCAGGCGGCGGCGGTCGATCTTGCCGTTGGCGTTCTTGGGCAGGGGGTCCATGGCGTGCCAGCGCGTCGGCAGCATGTAGGCGGGCAGCCGCGCCGCCAGCAGGGTGCGCAGCTCGGCCGGCGGCAGCTCCAGCCCGTCCCTGGTCGCGTAGGCGCAGCAGATGGTGGCCCCCTCGAAGGCATCGCGGTCGACGGCGACCACGGCGTACTCCTTGAGGCGGTCGACGGCGCCCAGCGCCGCCTCGATCTCGCCCAGCTCGATGCGGTAGCCGCGGCTCTTGATCTGGGTGTCGGCGCGGCCGACGAAGTGGATCACCCCGTCGGCGCCGCGCCTGGCGAGGTCGCCGGTGCGGTACATGCGGCCGTCGCCGTCGACCGCCGGCACGAAGGCGGTCGCGGTCTTCTCCGGGTCCTCCCAATAGCCCTCCGCGAGCCCCGACCCGGCGATGAAGAGGTGGCCGGTCGCGCCGTCGGCGGCCGGCCGGCCGGCGTCGTCCAGCACGAACATGCGCTCGCCGGCGCAGGGCGTGCCGATGGGGATGGTCTGGCCGGCGTCCTCGGGAACCGCCGCCACCGTGTGGAAGCTCGAGGCGATGGTGGCCTCGGTGGGACCGTAGAGGTTGGTGAAGCTGGCGTGGGGCAGGCGGCGCATCCAATGGATGAGGGCCGGGGTGGGCAGCACCTCGCCGCACCACAGAACCCGCTTCAGGCTGGGAAAATCGCCGTCCCGCACGGCGTCCATGCGGGCCATGAAATTCATCACCGACGGCACCGAGAACCACTGGGTCAGCGCGCGCTCGCGGATGAAGGCGGCCAGCTTGGCCGGCAGCAGGTTCAGCTCGGGCGGCACCAGGTGGAGCTCCGCCCCGGTGCTGAGCGCGCCGTAGACGTCGAAGGTCGACAGGTCGAAGTGGAACGGCGCGTGGCCGGACACCCGGTCGCCCGGGCGGTAGCCGAAGTGAGCGGTGGCCCACGCGACGAAGGCGACGACGCTGGCGTGGGGGATGACCACGCCCTTGGGCAGCCCGGTGGAGCCGGAGGTGAAGAGGATGTGGGCGTTGGCCTGGGGTGCGCCGGACAGCACCAGGGGGGCGGCGGACTGGGCGTCCGCGTGGTCCTGGGTCAGGGCCGCACCGGCCGGCGCGTCGTCGCCCAGCCAGCCCACGATGGCCGCGGCGGCGGCGGGGCTGGCGGCCCGCACCGCCTCCAGCAGGGGGCCCGCGGGCTTGCCGGCCAGCAGCACCCGCGGCCGGCAGGCGTCGACGATGCGGGCGGCGCGCGGCGCCGGGTTCTGCACGTCGATCGGCACGTAGAGGCAGCGCGCCTTCAGCGCGCCGAGCATGGCGATCACGGCGTCCGGTGATTTGGGCAGCATCAGCCCCACCCGGTCGCCGTCGCGGCAACCGGCGTCCCGCAGGACCCGGGCGAGGCGGGTGCTGGCGTCGTCGATCTGGCGGTAGGTCAGCCGCCGGTCGCGCATGACGACGGCGGTCGCGGCGGGATGGCGGGCGGCCGCGTCGCTCACCAGCTCATGCAGCAGCTTGGGCATGGCTCACCTGTTTCATGGCTAGGTCGAAGGCGATGTTGATGTGCTCGAACTCCGCCGCCGAGGGGGCGATGTCGAGGATGAAGGTCCGATGCCCCTTGGCGATGTAGCGGGCCAGCTCCGCCGCCACATCCTCGTGGGTGCCGACGAGGTAGGGGCAGAACGTCTTGTAGCTCTGAAAGGGTCCCAGCCAGTACGGGCTGTCGGGCCCGGCCGGCCGCTCCTCCAGGTCGGAGAGCTGGCGGTGCCAGACGCTGTCCGACACCTTCATGGCGAGGCGGTGCATCAGCTCCCCCTGGCGGGTCGACGGGAAGCGTTCCGCCGCCACCCGCCAGGCGCGGTCGGCGCTGTCGCGGGCGACGATGCCGACACGCACGCCGCAGCGGACGCCGGCCAGCTCGGCCTCGCCGGCCTCCTGCTCGGCCGGCTTCGGATAGCGCACGGCGGTGGCGCCGATGGCGCGCGCCGCCTCCATCCCCGCCGCCGAGGAGCCGGAGATCAGCAGGTCGGGAAACAGTGCCTCGGGCAACGCCGGCGCCAGGGTGAGATGTGCGACGTCGTGGTAGGCGCCCTTGAGGGTCACCGGCTGGCGCCCCTCGAGAAGGCCGCGGACGATGGCGGTGTACTCCACGGTGCGGCGGTAGCGGTCGTCGTGGGGTGTGTCGTCGCCCAGGGCCACCAGGTCGTTCTTGAAGCCGCCGGCCAGCATGTTCAGCGCCACCTTGCGGCCGTGCAGGTGGGCCAGGGTGGCGATCTGCTTGGCCACCCAGTAGGGGTGCATGTAGACCGGCTGCACCGCCACCAGGGGCGCCAGGG
This sequence comes from Azospirillum sp. NS33, assembly GCF_059703765.1. Classification (NCBI taxonomy): domain Bacteria; kingdom Pseudomonadati; phylum Pseudomonadota; class Alphaproteobacteria; order Rhodospirillales; family Azospirillaceae; genus Azospirillum; species Azospirillum sp. NS33. Next base: position 78,087 of record NZ_BAAKJB010000025.1, read on the forward strand.
AATCGGTCTCGGTGATCAGCGCGTGGGCGACGTGCCACGGGTCGACCAGGCCGTTGTCAGTGTAGAGCAGCATGCCGGCGCAGCCCGCCTCCTCGCTCCACTGCGCGTGCCGCACCGCGGTGCGGAGGTAGTCGGCCTGGGGCACGTCCTTGGACTGCGGGCAGGTCGAATAGACGGTCAGGCCGTCGGGGGCGCGTATGGTCATCGGGATCACCGCCAGTTCGCTGTTGCCGGCGTGGCCGCGTCACCGCGGGTGCGGCCGGCCTCGGCAAGGACATCTAGGATGGGCCGCCGGACGTCCGCCATGGCGCGGGCGGAGGGTGACCCGGATGAATCGCCGCTGTTCGAAGGGCGGAGCGCGCCGCGTTCGAACACGCCGGACGGGGGATGCGGGGTGGCGGAGGTGCCCCGGCCGGATGAGGCCGGCCGGAGCCACCCCCTTCTAGTCACGGCCCAGCTCGCGAAAGCCGATGTCGCTGTCGGCCGTGGTCAGGAACCAGTTGGCCGGATCGTCCAGCAGCGGCTTCAGGTCCTCGCGGCCCGGGCTGGCCCGGGCGACCACGCGCGTCGCCTTGTTGAGTCCCTCCTTCAGGCAGAGGAAGCCCATGGGGCGCAGGGCCGGGGCCGCCGCGGCGTTGACGGTGCGGCACAGCAGCGCCGCCGCCCCCTCCTGGCGGGCCCAGTCGACCAGCAGCGCGAAGGCCGGGCGCAGCGCGCCGGGCACGGCGAGATAGTCGACCACCACCGCCACGGTCACCCCCTTCCAGCGGTCCAGCCGGACCACCGCATGGGCCGCCGTCCGGCCGCGCCGGGTGACGTAGAACCGGCGGTGGCGCGCCGCCGCCGGGCAGCGGTCGAAGCGCCAGCGAAGAAAGGCGCTGTCGCGCTGGGCGATCACCGGATGGTGGGGCGCCGCCTCCGCCCACAGGGCATCGGAGCGCTCGTCGAAGCCGTCGACCTCGACCAGGCGCGCGCCGCCCAGACGCGCCGCCGCGGCGAAGCCGGCGGCGGCCAGGCCCAGGGCCGGGCGCGCCGCCTGGGCGGCGAGGCGCCGGGCCGGCCGGTCGTGCCCGGCCGCCGCCAGGGCGGCCGGCGCGTCCAGCACCCGCAGCCAGGTCGGCATGGCGCCGAGGTCGTACCAGCCGGACCGGATGTAGGACTTGTAGGCCGGGTCGGTCATGCCCAGCGAGACGGTGACCTCGCCGGTGTTGGCGTGGGTCTCCGTCAGGGCCGGCCCGACCCCCCGCAGGCGCCATTCCGGCGCCACCATGAGGTCGATGCCCCACGACGCCCGGGCCGTCCGGTCGCCGGCCTTCAGGCGGAAGGGGATGCCCGCCTGCTGGCCGACGATGGCGTCCTTGCGCCGGCACAGCCAGAGCTGCAACCCCTCGGCGTCGGGGTGCGGCACCTCCTCGTAGACCCAGCGGAACCACGCCGGGTCGGCCTGCAGGGACCCGGCCCCGAAGAAGCGGCGGTGGAAGTCCTCGAGCTCCGGGCGGTCGTGCGGCTGGCACCGCCCGATCCCGCGGCTGGCCGAGGCGATGATGCTCATGCCAGCGCCCCCTGCATGTCGATCGCCTGCACCAGCACGGCGTCGCGCAGGATGCGGGCGGAGGTGCGGCGCTTGGCGACGATGTCGCGGTAGACGCGGTGCACCTGCTTGGGCTCGATGCCCAGGCCGCGGGCGGCCGCCTCCTCCGAGACGCCGTTGCCGAAGGCGAACAGGGCGAGGTCCAGCTTGTCGAAGGGGAGCGCGTAGTAGAACTCCTCCTGGGTCTGCGGCAGGGTGTAGGTGTCGGTGCTGGGCGCCTGGTTCTGGATGTCCTCCGGCAGCTCCAGCCACGCCGCCATCTGGTAGACCTGGCTCTTGTAGAGGTGGGCGATCGGCTTCAGGTCGGCCAGACCGTCGCCGCCGCGCACGAAGAACCCCAGCTCGTACTCCAGCCGGTTGGGCGTGCCCAGAACCGCATGGTTCAGGGCGTCGGCGTGGGTGTATTCCATGGTCTTGCGGACGCGCTGCTTCAGGTTGGTGGCGGCCACCACCTCGAGATAGACGTCGACCGGCATGCGGACCGTCGTCATCTCGCCGTCCGGCGACTGAACGGTGATCGTGAAGTAGTTGACCCGGTCATGGTCGAGCAGGCCACCCGCCAACCCGATCTTCTGCTTCCACCCCGGGCCGAAGCCGGGGATCAGCCGGCCGATGGCGGCGTCGCGCCGCTGGTAGCAGCCGAGCGCCTCGAGCGGGGCGGTGATGTTTTCCATCACCGGCTCGACGCCGAGCTGATGGCACAACAGGCGGCCGCGCTGGGTGCTGCTGTCGGAGGATTCCTTTTCCGGCATCAGCAGCAGGCGGACCCGCTCCGCCCCGAGCGCACGGACGGCCAGCGCCGCGCACACCGAGGAATCGATGCCGCCGGACACGCCGAGCACGACGCCCTGGCGGCGCAGGTCGACGGCGACGGCGTCGCGGATGGACTGCTCGATCGCCCGGGCGGCGGCGGCGCAGTCGAGGTCGAGGACGCGACGGTCGAAGGGGTGCAGGTCGTTCAACATGGGTGTGGTTCCCCGGTTCGCGTGTGCGGTGGTGGTCGGAGGTGGTGGTTGCGGTGGTCAGGCGGGGGGGGGGCCCCCCCGGGCGGCCCGGCCGCCCGCCGCGCGGTCTTCCAGGACGTGGACCGGCGCCGTCTCGAGCCGGCCGCGGGCCAGGGCTGCGTGGTGGCGGAAGTCCTCGCGGTAGGCCTGGGCCAGCATCTGCAGGGTCAGCGCGCCGACCAGGGCCATCTCCTCGCGCTCCCCGGCCATGCGGCCGTCCTGGCGATGGGCACGCTGGGCGAGTTGGGCGATGGCGGCGCTGTCGACCAGACCGAAGCGGTCCAGCGCCTCCGGCGACAGCAGGTCGTGCACGTAGTCCGGGGCGTCGGCACCGAACAGCGCGGTGGTCATCGGCGCCCGGTAGGGCCGCTTGGGCCGGTTGCCGATCTCCTTGGGCAGGAGGCGCCCGGCGAACCGGCGCAGCGCCAGCTTGTCGCGCAGCCCCAGCATCTTGACCCGCTCCGGCAGGGCGTTGCACAGCTCCACCACCTCGGGATCGAGGAACGGGTAGCGGACCTCGATGCTGTTGGCCATGGCGACCCGGTCGCCCTGGCTGGCCAGCAGGTAGGGGGTGAGGAAGGTGTCCATCTCGACCATCTGCGCCCGGGACATCGGCGTCCAGCGCGCCCACTCCTCGGGCAGGCCGGCGCGGATGGCCGCCTCGACCCGGGCGCCGTCGTAGGCGGCGCGCACGTCGGGCGACAGCAGACGCTGGGTCCAGGCCGTGTTGGTCCAGCGGATGCGGTGGGCGTAGAACGGATCGTCCTGGTCCTGGAGGCCGCGGCGGAAGAAGCTCTGCCACAGGCCGCTGCCCTTGTTGCCGCCCATCGCGGTGAAGGCGTGCACCCGGCTCATCAGCTTGGCGCGCATGGGGGACTCCGGCTGGCGCGCCCAGAAGCGGCGCACCCGGTCCTCCTTGAAGACGTCGTAGCCGGCCAGCAGTTCGTCGGCGCCCTCGCCCGACAGGACGACGCGGATGCCGTTGTCGTGGACCAGGCGCGACAGCATGAACATGGGCGCCGGTGCGGTGCGCAGCAGCGGCGTCTCGGCGTGCCAGACCACCTGGGGCAGCGCCTCCTGGATCTCCTTGGGCCCGACCACGATCTCGTGGTGGTCGGTGCCGGTGACGCCGGCCACCATGCGCTGCTGCGGCGTCTCGTCGAAGGCGGGGTCGGCGAAGCGGACGCCGAAGCTGTGGACGCCGCCGGTCTTGCCCCAGCGCACCAGCCCGGCAATGACGGAGGAATCGAGGCCCCCCGAAATATACACGCCGACCGGCACGTCGGCGCGCAGGCGCAGGCGAACCGCATCGTACAACGTTTCACCCAGGGCCTCCGCCGCCTCGTCCACGGACAAATGGGCCAGCGACGGGTCGCTCTCCAGGTTGGGGGTCCAGTAGCGCTCGGCGCGGATCGCCAGGGTCTCGTCGATGCACAGGGCGGTCGCCGCCGGCACCGCCTGCACCCCGGCGAACACGCTGCCATGGGGGGCGACCGACCAGTGGGCGAACACCTGGGCCAGCCGCCCCCCGTCGAACTGCGGCGCCACATGGCCGCCGGCCAGCAGCGCCTTGACCTCGGAGCCGAAGACCACGCGGTCGCCGACATGGGCGTAGTGCAGGGGCAGGATGCCCATGCGGTCGCGCACCAGCCACATCCGCCGCTCGATGGTGTCCCACAGGGCGAAGGCGTACTGGCCGTTGAAACGCGCCCAGGCGCCCGATCCCCACTCCTCGTAGGCGTGGACGATCACCTCGGTGTCGGTGTCGGTGTAGAAGCGATGGCCGCGGCCCTGCAGGTCGCGGCGCAGCTCCACATGGTTGAAGATCTCGCCGTTGAAGGAGATCCACACCGTGCCGTCCTCGTTCCGGATCGGCTGGAAGCCGCCCGCCAGGCCGACGATGCTGAGGCGCGCGTGGGCCAGGCCGGCATGGTCGTCGCGGTACAGCCCGTAGCCGTCGGGCCCGCGATGGCCGAGCATGGCGATCATCCGCCGCAGCTCCTCCAGATCGGGCGGCTCGGCACGCGGGCCGCTCAGGACCCCGGCGACACCACACATGGGCGCTCTCCTTCTCTCTTGCTCGGGTCGTCGACGGTCGGGTCGGTCAGGCGGTCTCGGCGAGCAGCGCGCGTTTGAGCTTGCCGGACTCCGTCTTGGGCAGCTCGGTCCGCAGTTCGACGAACTTCGGGACCATGTGGCTCTCCAGGCGGCCGCGGCAGTGCTGGCGCACCTGGGCCTCCGTGATCGCGGCGCCCTCGGCGGGCACCAGGAACGCCTTCACCGCCATCCCGTCCACCGGGTCGGGGACGCCGGTGACCCCGGCCTCGGCAACGCCGTCCAGCTCGCACAGCACCGCCTCGACCTCCTTGGGGCTGACCTTCTCGCCGCGACACTTGAAGACGTCGTCCTTGCGGGCGACGAAGTGCAGGAAGCCGTCGGCGTCGGCGTAGAACAGGTCGCCGGTGTGGTAGCGCTTGCCGCCGCGCGGGTCGTCGCGCAGCCGCTCGGCCGTGGCGTCCGGGCGGTTCCAGTAGCCGAGCATCACGTTGGCGCCGCGCACGACCAGTTCGCCGACCTCGCCGGGGGCGGCCGGGCGGCCGTCCTCGGCCAGCACCGTGGCCTCGCAATTGGGGATGGCGCGGCCCACCGACGCGATCTTGTCGTCGAGGCGGGCCGGTTCCAGATAGGCCACGCGGGTCGAGCACTCGGTGCAGCCGTACATCGAGAAGAAGGCCGCCCGCGGGAACAGCTCCCGCACCTTGCGGATGTGGGCCGCCGGCATCGGGGCGGCGGCGTTCGTCAGATAGCGCAGCCGCCCCAGATCGGCGGTCCGCACAGCCTCCATCTGCAGGAGCGTGGCGAACAGGGTGGGCACGCCGGCCAGGCCGGTGATGCCGTGCTCGACCATGCGGGCCAGCGTGTCGGCGGGAAAGGCGAAGGAGCGCTCCAGCACCAGGGTGAAGCCGACCAGGGCCGACGTGACGACCTGGGACAGGCCGTAGCCGAAGGTCACCGGCAGGACGCACATCACCACGTCCTCGGGCACGTTGGCGAGATAGGTGGCGATGGAGCGGTTGGTGGCGCACAGGTTGGCGTGGCTGAGCATCACCCCCTTGGGCCGGCCGGTGGTGCCGGAGGTGTAGAGGATCGCCGCCAGATCCTGGTCGATCAGGCCGGACTCCGCCGGCCGCCCAGCGGCCGCCACCGCCGCGGTGTAGGACGCGGCCCCGGCACGCTCCGGCACCGCCGGCCCGACCCACAGGGTCGCCGTCACCGTCGGCGCCGCGTCGAGCGCGGGCAGAGCGCTGCGGGCCAGGGCGGTGGGCACGACCAGCGCCCGCACCCCGCAGTCGCCCAGGATGTAGGCCAGCTTGTCGGCCTTCGTCGACGGGTTCACCGGCACGTAGACCGCCCCGGCCTTCAGCACGCCGAAGAACGCCGTGACGTACTCCGCGCCGTTCTCCAGCATGATCGCCACGCGGTCGCCCCGGCCGACCCCCTGCCTCTGGAGGGTGGCCGCGACCGCGTCGCTGTCGCGGTCCAGCTCGGCGAAGCTGCGCCGGACCCTGCCGGCGATCAGGGCGGTCTTGTCCGGCATCCGCCGGGCGGTGTCGCGAAGGAAATGCTGAACCAGGAAGGCCATGGGTCGGCTCCGTGCTGTCGGCCGTCGTCGCGGGTCGGCGGTGCCGGCCCGGTGGTCGGTCAGGCGGCGTCCTTGAGCGCCTGCTTGCTGCGCACGAAGGCGGCGATCCGCGCCACCGAATCCAGGTTGTCGGCGACCAGGTCGTCGTCGTCGATGTCGATCCCGAAGCTCTCCTCCAGGAAGGCCACCACGTGCATGATTCCCGTGGAGTCGACGATCCCCGTCTCGAGCAAGGAGTCGTCGTTGGCGAAGCCGGAATCCTTGCCGAGCAGGAAGTTCTCGACGATGAACGAGCGGACCTGCTGGGTGACGACGGCCTCGACCTTCGGCTCGGTGTTGGTGGTGGTCAGCATAGGAAATCACCTCTGTTGAGAACGTCTGGGAACGGTGTCGGCGGTGACCGCCGGATCAGCAAACGAGCCCCACCCCGATAGTGCGACGCGTGGTCGCTCCAAGAAACGGTGTAAGGACGGTAACCCCCTGTTATTCTTGGATAGGCCAGCCCGATAGAAGGGGGTAGCCGCCATCCCCGGGGTAGATCTTCCGGGGTGCGCCGTTCAGCGCCGCACCCCGGCCACGCCGGCGGAGGCGGGCGCCGGAACGCCGGCCGCGGCCGCCGCCACGGGGGCCAGCCGAAGGGCCGAGCGCAGCAGGCGCAGCCAGCGCGGAAAGCCGGTGAGCTGCACCTCCAGCCACGGCACCGTCGCATCGTCGGAGACGATGAATCCCTTCAGGCGCATGGGATCGGCCTCGGGGCCATTCCAGCCCGGTTCGATGGTGCGTCCGGTGCGGTAGCCGGCCCGGCGCAGGATGTCCACCTCGCGCGCGCCGTAGTCGCCGTTTGGAAAGGCGAAGTGGCGGCACGGCGCGCCCGCCAACGCCTCCTCCAGCTCGTCGCGGCACACGGTGATCTCCTCCTCGGCCAGGACGTCGCTGCAGCGCGGCAGGATGGGGTGGGTGCGGGTGTGCGCGCCGTAGTCGACCGCCGTGCCCAGGCGTCGCACCTCGTCCCAGCTCATCGCCTGGGGCTCGGCGCCCTCGCGATCGGGGTCGTCGCCGGCCGCGGCCAGCCGCACCCGCCGTTCCCCGTCGGCGACACCCTTGAGCGATTCGACGCCGAGCCGCTCGGCGGCCACGGTCTGCCACCAGTACGGGCGGCGCGTGCCGACGATGCGGCTGCACAGGTAGATGATCGGCCGCACGCCGTGGCCGCGCAGCACCTCCTCCAGCTCGGCGTTGCCACGATGGCCGTCGTCGAAGGTGACCACCAGCGGGTAGTCCGGCAGGGCGTCCCAGCGGCCGCTGTCCAGGGCGTCGGCCACCGCGTCCATGGTGGTGAAACGATAGTGGCGGGCGTAGAAGGCGAGATGCGCGCGCAGCACCGACGGCGCCGGGTCGTGGTAGACGACGATGGTGACACGGCGCCTGGCGAACAGGAGCCGCAGGCAATGCCCCAGTCCGGTCCACCGCACCACTGCGCTTGCGAGATCCTTCTTCATCCGCCTCTCCCTCCGGGTCTACACCCCTGCCGAACCGGGGCGTGGGGCCGGACAAATAGCCGACTAATATTCTGAAACGTCTTTGTGATCTTTACTTGTTTCCCTAAATAAGAACACCGCAAGTAATCGGCAACGGAGCGTGGGGGTTACGCAGATAAGCCAATCGCGTTCGCCGCAGGCCATACGCATCGCGGCACTCCCCCCGAAAGCGGTCCGGCCACCACGCAAGAGGGCCGCGCCCGAAAGCGCGGCCCCGGCTGGAACGGCCAGAGGTTGTGGTGGATCAACTCCCTTCGCCCTTGAGCACGACGAACACCGTCTTCCACAGGATGAAGAAGTCGAACAGCAATCCACAGTTGCGGACATAGAAGACGTCCATGGCCACCCGCTCCTGAAAGCTGGTGCGGTGGCGGCCGGACACCTGCCAGTAGCCGGTGAGTCCGGGGCGGACCGTGCCGATCAGCGCGGCCGACTCCCCGACTTCGGGCAGTTCGCGCGGCATGTAGGCCCGGGGCCCGATCAGGCTCATCTCGCCGGTCAGGATGTTCCAGAGCTGCGGCAGCTCATCCATCGAGGTCTTGCGCAGGAAGCGCCCGAACGGCGTGATCCGGGGATCGTAGGTCAGCTTGTGGTAGATCTCGTACTCCCGCCGGGCCTCCTCGTCGCGTTCCAGCAGGCGCTGGAGCTGCTCCTCGGCGTCGACATGCATGGTGCGGAATTTCAGCACGTCGAAGGTGCGCTTGCCCCCGGCCCAGCGCTGCTGGCGAAACATCACCGGCCCGCGGCTGTCCAGCTTGACCAGCACCGCGATGCCCAGCATCAGCGGTGCGAACAGCACCAGCAGCGACCCCGCCAGGACGACGTCCATGGCCCGGCGTATGCGCAGGTAGGCGGTCTGCGGGCGCAGGCTGACGCGCAGGGTCGGCGAGCCGTAGAGGTTGTGGTAGCTGGCGTCGAGGCTGCTGACGCTGCCTTCGCCCAGCACGCAGTAGACCTGGCGGAAGGGCAGGGAGCGGACCAGCCCGGCCAGATCGGCACCGTGCCGGCCCACCTCGGCGACGATCGCCGCCTGCGCCTGGGCGGCGTAGGCGGGATAGTTGCGCAGGCTGTCGGGCGGGCCGATCACCGGCAGGTTGGCACGGCGCGTGTGCCACAACGACTCGTCGTCGTCGACGAAGCACACCGGCCGCATGCCGAGCCACGGCAGCCGCTGCAGCTTTTCCGCCAGTGCCACACCCTGCGGACCGGCGCCGACGATCACGACGGGCCGTCCCCGCTGCCCGGTCAGCGCCATCAACCCCTGCACCAGCAGCAGGTCGACCACGAAGGTCACCACGAACCCCACCAGCGCCACCACGAGGGCGAGGCCGAAGAAGGAGCGGAACCCCTCCATGACCACGAACGGGACCAGCAGCACGGCGCCGCACAGCACCGCCGCCTGGAAGGTCCGGCGCACCCGCTCCCCATAGTCGAACCGCCCCAGCGCATAGATGCCGAACACCGACTTGATCAGCGGCACCAGCATCAGCCCGGTCAGCAGCGCCTGCTGGGCGAGGTCCGGGTCGCTGGAGATCGCCACCGCCGCCCCCTCGACGCTCAGCACCCACCCCATCGCCGCAAGCGCGGTGCCGTCGGCCAGCGCCAGAAGCAGCCCCAGCCCGAGCGCCGGCACCGCCGGCCGTCGGTCCGGCGCCAGATCGTAGATCACTTCCGGTTCCGATTTGCTCATCGCATGGCCCCGTAGGTTCCTTTTGCTTCCGCCGCGTCGGTGCGGCCGCGTGCTTTCGATCAACCGCCGCGTGCCCTTCCGCCCCCCCTGCGCCGCCGCGGCGCCCTCCGCCAGTGGCAAGTTGTTCGCGGGGCAGCGCTGGATTAATCGGAAGAACACACGGTCCAGTGCTGCGAACGACTTAAGAGCGGGACCGATTTCCATCAAGAAATCTTTCGGATGCAAATATCCCTTGGCGATACTCCGTGAAAACAAAAGACTGAGCGAAGAACGTCCGGGCGGACGCGGTGGAGGAGGAGGACCCTCGAAGGGGGTGCGGCAAGCGGCGCCGAGGCCTCGCCGGCCGGGGCATGTTTCCGCGTAAATTAGCGCGAATTGTAGGTATTGCCGGTGCAAACCAGGGGGTCGCGCCGTGCCCGCCCCGGGTTTTCGCCGTCCGTGGCGCATCGAACGGATCGCCCGTCGCGGCCGGGGATGCCCTCGGAAGCGGCGCCCGCGGCCCTACGGGGGCGCAGGGTTGATCTCCATTGCGTCATTGCCGCAACAGTGGGTGGGGAACATCCTGGGGATGTGGTGGTGGAGCCCCACCGGCTCCGGGCGACCGGGACGGCGGGGTGGAACCGGCACCGCATCGCGACGACAGGGACGCCGTCCGATGCGGTGCCGTGCTCCGGTCCCGCCGGGGCCGGCGCCGGCCGCGGTGCCGGCCTGCTCAGGCCACGCCGCGCAGCTCCTCGGCCGCTTGCAGGTCGACGCTGACCAGCCGCGACACGCCGCGTTCCGCCATGGTCACGCCGAACAGGCGGTCGACCCTGGCCATGGTCAGGCGATGGTGGGTGATGATGAGGAAGCGGGTGTTGCCGTCGCGCGCCATGGCGTCCACCAGGTCGCAGAAGCGGCCGACATTGGCCTCGTCCAGCGGCGCGTCCACCTCGTCGAGCACGCAGATCGGCGCGGGGTTGGAGCGGAAGACCGCGAACAGCAGGGACAGCGCGGTCAGCGCCTGCTCGCCACCCGACAGCAGCGACAGGGCCTGCAGCTTCTTCCCCGGCGGGCTGGCGTAGATCTCGAGGCCGGAATTCAGCGGGTCCTCGGCGTTGACCAGTTCCAGGTGCGCCTTGCCACCGCCGAACAGGGTGGTGAACAGGTCCTGGAAGTTGCGGTTGACGGTCTCGAAGGAGGCCACCAGGCGTTCCCGCGCCTCGCGGTTCAGCGACGCAATCCCCTGGCGCAGCCGGGCGATGGCGGCGATCAGGTCCTCGCGCTCGCTGCGCATGGAACCGATCTGCTGGTCCAGCTCGGTCACCTCGATCTCGGCACGCAGGTTGACCGGCCCCATGCCGTCGCGCTCGCGCGTCAGCTTGTCCAGCCGCTGCTCCACCGCCCCGGCTTCGGGCAGCGTCTCATCGGCGGGAATGTCCGCGGCGGCGAGGCATTGCTCGGGCCGGCAGCCCAGCCGCTCGGCGATCCGCTCCGTCAGGGTGCGTTCCTGCTGCAGGGCGGCGCCCACCGCGGCTTCGGCCCGGGCGCGCGCCTCGCGGGCGTCGGCGAGGCCGGCCTCCGCCTCCTTGAGGCGGGCCTCCCGCTCGGCCAGGGCCGCCTCCCCGGCGGCCAGGGCGTCGGCGGCGCGGGCCCGGGTGCGTTCGGCGTCGGCGATGCGGCCCAGCAGCTCCTGGCGCTCGGCGGCGATGGCGGCGGGACGGGTGGCCAGCAGCGCCAGTTCCGCCTCGGTATCGCCGGCGCGCGCCTGCAACTCCTCCAGGCGGCCGCCGGCGCCCTCCGACCGGCCGGACCACGACGCCACCTCCTGGTCGATGGCGGCGATGCGCTGGCGCCGCGCCTGGGCGTCCCGGGTCAGGCGGTCCAGGGCGTTCTGCTTCTCGGCCAGGACCGTGCGGCGCTCCGCCATCACGGCCCGCAGCTCGTGCAGGCGCTCGCGGCCGTCGCGCGGCTCGGGCAGCGCGTCGAGGGCCGCCTGGGCCTCGGCCAGCGCCGCCTCGGTCTCCCGCCGGTCGCCCTCCAGGCCGGCGATGCCCTCCACCAAGGCGGCCAGCCGCGACCGCGCGGCGTCGGCCTCGCGGGCCAGCCGGGCGTAGCGGTCGCGCGCCGTGTTGGCCGCCGCAAACGCGTCGCGCACCGCGTCGCGGGCACGGCGGTCGGCGATGGCGGCGTCCTCGGCGGCCTGCCGGGCGATCTCCAGCGCGGACCGCGCCAGCGCCACCGCGTCCTCCGCGCCGTCCAGCTCGTCGCGCAGCTCGCCCAGGCGGTTGCGCTGCTTCAGCCGGACCGCGGCGGCCGTCGGGGCGCCGGCCTGGACGGTGAGGCCGTCCCACCGCCAGGCGCCGCCATCCCGGCTGACCAGGATCTGTCCCGGCCCCAGGCGGGGCGCCAGGGCGGCGCCGTGGCCGCCGCCGGCGACCACGCCGATGTGATCCAGCGCGCGCGCCAGCGCGGCCGGCCCCTGCACGGCGCCCGCGAGCGGCTCGACGCCGTCCGGCAGCGCCATCCCGCCATCGAGGGCGGGGAGGGTGCGCCAATGGACCGGGGCCGCCTCGTCCAGCGGGGCGGTGAGGTGGTCGCCCAGCGCCGCGGCCAGCGCGCCCTCGTAGCCGGGGGCGACGGTGACGGCATCGATCAGCGGCGGGAACAGATCCCCCGCGCCGGTCGCGAGCAGGTCGCCCAGGGCCTTCTCCTCGGCCTTCAGGCGGGTGCGCACGGCCTCGGCGGCGTGCACGGCGTCGCGGGCGCGGGTCTGGGCCGGCTCGGCGTCGGTCTTGGCGCGCTCCGCCGCCTCGGCCGCCGCGCGGGCGTCCTCGAGCCTCTGCTCGGCCACCTCGACGGCCAGTTCGGCCTCGACGACGTCGCCGCGCGCGGCGATCTCCTGCTCCAGGGCGGCGCGCTGCGCCTGCTGTTCGGCGATGCGGCGGGTGAAGCCGGCGACCCGGCCGGCGATGTCCTGGGCCTGGTGCCGCAGGGCGCCGCGCCGGGCGTCGTCGGCGGCGACCTGCTCGGTCAGGCGGGTGAGTTCGCGGTCCTGGGCGTCGACGCCGTCGCGCGCGTCCACCAGGGCCTCGCGCGCGGCCTCCTCCAGCGTCTCCTCGTCCTCGCGGTCCGCCGCCAGGCGGTCGCGCTCGGCCTGCAGCCGGGCCAGCGCCTGGTCGGCATCGGCCGCCAGCGCCTGCTCGCGCCCGAGATCGCCGGCGATCTGGCGCAGGCGCGCGTCGAGGGCGCGCCGCTGCTCGGCGACCCGCGCCTCGCCGGCGTCGAGCTGCTCGCGGGCGATCACCAGGCGCTGCAGCGCCGCCGCCGCCGCCGCCTCGGCGCGGCGCAGGTCGGGCAGGCCGGCGGCGGCGGCGGTGCGCTGCGTCTCCAGCGCGGCCACCGCCAGCATCAGCTCGCGCACCGTCTCCTCGGCCGCCGCGAAGGCGCGCCGCGCCGTCGTCAGGTCGCCCTGGGCGGCGAGCCAGCGCAGGTGCCAGAGCACCGCCTCGGCGCGGCGGATGCCCTCCGACAGGCTGCGGTAGCGGGCGGCCTGGCGGGCCTGCTTGCGCAGCCCCTGGAGCTGGGTGTCCATGGCCCCAACGACGTCGTCGAGGCGCGTCAGGTTGCCCTCGGCCGCCTTCAGCCGCAGCTCCGCCTCGTGGCGGCGCGAATGCAGGCCGGTGATGCCCGCCGCCTCCTCCAGCAGGACGCGGCGCTCCTGGGGCTTGGCGGAGATGATCTGGCCGACCTTGCCCTGACTGACCAGGGCCGGGGAGTTCGCGCCGGAGGCGTTGTCGGCGAACAGCAGCTGGACGTCGCGGGCGCGCACCAGCTTGCCGTTGATGCGGTAGTCGGAGCCGGAGCCGCGCTCGATGCGCCGCACGATCTCCAGCTCGTCGGCCTCGTTGAACCCGGCCGGGGCGGTGCGCGCCCGGTTGTCCACCACCAGGGCCACCTCGGCGAGGTTGCGGGCGGAGCGGCTGGACGTTCCGCCGAAGATGACGTCGTCCATGTCGCCGCCGCGCATCCGCCGCGCCGAGGTCTCACCCATCACCCAGCGCAGCGCCTCCACCAGGTTCGACTTGCCGCACCCGTTGGGACCGACGATGCCGGTCACGCCGGGTTCCACCACCAGGTCGGTGGTGTCGACGAACGACTTGAAGCCGGACAGGCGCAGGCGCGTGAAATGCAAGGGAGGGCTCCGTGGGTGAAGGGGCCGCCGGGCCGCGGCGGCTCAGTTCGCCAGCTTGTCGATCGCCTCGGCGAAGCGCTCGAACGACTGGGATCCCTCGATCCGCTCGGCCCCGTCGTTGAGGATGAAGGTCGGCGTGGCCTGGACGTTGTCCTCGTTCTGGCCCTTCATGCGCATGGCGAGGATGGCGTCGGCCAGCTGCTGGTCGTTCCAGCAGGCCTCGATGGCCGATTCGCTGATGCCCGCCAGCTTGCCGATCTGCATCAGCGCCTTGGCGGGGTCGGCCGCGCTCGACCACTGGCGCTGGGTCTTGAACAGCACGTCGAGGATCGGGAAGTAGCGCTCGGCGGGGGCGCAGCGCGCCATCATCGCCGCGCGCAGCGCCCACTGGTCGAAGGGAAAGTCACGGAACACCAGCTTGGCCTTGCCGGTGTCGATGTAGCGCTCCTTCAGCTTGGGCAGCGTCTCGGTGTGGAAGACGGCGCAGTGCGGGCAGGTCAGCGATGAATAGTCGACGATGGTGACCGGCGCGTCGGGCTGGCCGAGCACCCGCTCCCCGCCCGCCGCCGGAGCGGTGTCGGGGGTGGCGGTCTCGGCCGCCTGGGCCATGGCGATCATCGGGAAGGCCGCGATGGCGGCACCGTCCGGCCGCGCCGTGGCCCACCACGCAGTGGCGAGGGCAGCGGCGGCGACGAGGATGACTCCCAAAAGCTTGCGGTTCACTAACCCCTCCTACCTAGATGTAGTTACTAATACGCCTGTGCTCCGGCGCCGGCAAGGCCCTGGACGGCCCTACCGACCGCCCCGGCGCGGCGGTGGCCGGCCGATCAGGGAGCGGCCGAACCGTTCCAGCGCGTCGCGCAGCCCATCGTCCTCGACCGTCGCGGTGGCGTCGCGGAGCGCGCTCTCCTCGTCCAGGGACAGGGTCCGCGGGGTCGGCGGGCGCGGCGCGGCGGCGGCCACGGCCCCCCCATGCACCAGCCTGAGCCGGGCGACCGCACGGTAGCCGAAGAAGCCGTTGATCTTCTCGACGATGAGCGGCTCGAGGTGCTGCAGTTCCAGGGCGACGGCGCCGGAGGCCCGGATGTGCAGGGTGGCGTCCTCGCGGGTGCCGCGCGGAAACGCCAGCCGGTCGGGCTGGGTGCGGTGGGCGAGCTGGGCGCCGACGATGCTCGGCCACTCGGTGATCAGCGCGCCGAACGCCAGGCCGCGCTTGCCCAGCGCCTTGCCGGCGATCTGGGGCACGGTGTGGCCGATGCGTCGTGGTCCTGCCATGGCGCCGAATCTCCCGCCCAATTGTGGCGGGACGGTAGCGCACTCGTCGCCGCCCCGCCAGGGGACGCCGGCGGACCGCGTCGAAGCCGCTTCCGCCGGGGCACGCCATGGCCTATCTCCCTGGGCCATGACCGACCCGTCCGCCACCGCCCCGCGCCTGCTCGCCTGGTACGACCGCCACCGCCGCCACCTGCCCTGGCGCAGCGCGCCGGGGGCACCGGCCGATCCCTACCGGGTCTGGCTGTCGGAAATCATGCTGCAGCAGACGACGGTGCCGGCGGCAACCCCGTATTTCCTGGCCTTCACCGCGCGCTGGCCGCGGGTGGAGGACCTGGCGGCGGCGCCGCTCGAGGCGGTGCTGGTGGCGTGGGCCGGGCTCGGCTACTACGCGCGGGCGCGCAATCTTCATGCCTGCGCCCGCACCGTCGCGGCCGAGCACGGCGGGCGCTTCCCCGCGGACGAGGCGGAGCTGCTGGCGCTGCCGGGGGTCGGCGCCTACACCGCCGCCGCCATCGCCGCCATCGCCTTCGACCGGCCGGCGACGGTGGTGGACGGCAACGTGGAGCGGGTGGTCGCCCGGCTGTTCGCGGTGACCGAGCCCCTGCCCGGGGCCAAGGCGGCGCTGCGCCGCCTCGCCGCCACGCTGACGCCGCGGCGCCGCCCCGGCGATTACGCCCAGGCGATGATGGACCTGGGGTCCGGCGTGTGCACGCCGCGCAAGCCCAAATGCATGCTGTGCCCTTTGGCCGAGGGCTGCGCCGCCCGGGCCGCCGGCACCGCCGAGTCCCTGCCGCGCAAGGCGGCGAAGCCCGACAGGCCGACGCGGCGTGGCGTGGCCTATTGGCTGCTGAATCCGGACGGCGCCCTTCTGCTGCGCCGCCGCGCCGCCGAGGGGCTGCTCGGCGGCATGACGGAGGTGCCCTCGACCGCCTGGGCCGAGGGCGAGGCGCCGCCCGAGGCGGCCTGGCGGGCGGCCGCGCCGGCGGCGGCGGCGTGGCGGCCTCTGCCGGGACTCGTGCGCCACACTTTCAGCCATTTTCACCTGGAGCTTGGTGTGGTCGCGGCCCGTGCGGACGGCGACTGGCCGTCGGCCCATGGCTTCTGGGTGCCGCTCGACGCGCTGGCGGGGCAGGCCCTGCCATCGGTGATGCGCAAGGTCGTCCGTCACGCGCTGGCCCACGCCTGACCCCCCCCAACCCGGTGCGCCCCATGCCGCTCAGACGCGCGTTCCTCGTCCTTCTCGCCCTTCTCGCGCCGCTGGCCGCCGGCGCCGGCGGCGCCGCGGAACGGCGGCTGCCGCCGGCGCTGGAACTGGTGCTCGCGATCGACGGGTCGGCCAGCATCACCAGCGGCGCGCTGGAGTTCCAGCTGCGCGGCCACGCCGCGGCGCTGAGCGATCCCGAGGTCGGCGCCGCGGTGGCCGCCAGCGGCGGCATCGCCGTCACCCTCGTCGCCTTCTCCGGTCCGCGCTCGCTCAAGGTGCTGGTGCCGTGGACCGAGCTTCGCGACGCCGCCGGCGCGGCGGCGTTCGCCGCCCGCGTGCTGGCCGCCCCGCGCGCCTTCCAGGCGGATTCCACGGCGCTGGGCAGCGCCATCGACGAGGCCTCGGCGCTGTTCGACGGCAACGGCATCGAGGCGCCGCGGCGCACCATCGACATCGTCTCCAACGGCTTCAGCAACGCCGGGGGCGACCCCGCCGCGGCCCGCGACCACGCGACGGCACGCGGCATCACCGTCAACGCGCTGGCCATCCTCGACGAGTTCCCCTGGCTGGAGGCGTACTATCGGGAGAACGTGATCGGCGGCGACCGCGCCTTCGTGCGCACCGCCATGGACGGCGACAGCTTCGTCGACGCGCTGCGGCAGAAGCTGATCCTGGAGATCGCCGCCGCCGATGGCGTCTTGACGCGTGTCGCCGGGAACCATTACCCCTGATCGCAACCGCCGGGGAGGAGCCATGTTCGACCTGTTCAAGCGGCGCCGGACGGCGGTGGCCGAGCCGCGACCGCCGCAGGACGACGCCGGAGCCGAGACCGGGGCCGGTGCCGACTCCGACCGCAGCACCGCCACCCGCGCCACGTTGGCCCCCGCCTGGCAGGCGTCGAGTCGCCAGACCACCTGGGTGGCGGCGCCCGGAATGATCGACTACGTCAACCGCAACGTGTCCGGCCGCGGCCTCGACGAGGGCGGGCACTGGGCCATCCACGCCCGCGACCGCCACCTGGCGCCGTTGCTGGAACGGCGCCGCGCGGCCGGCGCGGCCGGCCTGTCGATGCTGTCCCTGGGCTGCGGCGCCGGGGCGATGGACGCCCGTCTGCTCGGGGAGTTCGCCTGGCCGGTCGACCGCTACGTCGGCCTCGAGTACGACGACTCCCTGCGCGCGGCGGCGGCGGCGGCGATGGCCGCGGCGGCACCCGCGTGCCGCAGCGCGTTCCGCTTCTTCGATTTCAACGCCGGAACCGCCGCCGACGAGACGTTCGACGTGGTCTTCACGTTCCAGGCGATCCATCACGCGGCCGACATCGAAGGGCTGCTGCGCTTCATCAACGCCAGCATGAAGCCGGACGGGCTGCTGCTGGGGGTCGACTATTTCGGCCCGACCCGCTTCCAGGTCGAGCACGACGTGCTGCCCCTGCTCCGCGACCTGTTCGACACCCTGCCAGCGGAGTTGCGCCGCGACCTCTCGCACCCGGACCGGCCGGTGACCGAGCGCTTCGAGCCGGATACCATCGCCATGGTGGCGGGGGCGGACCCCTCGGAGGCGGTGCGCAGCTCCGATCTCCGCACCCTCCTGTTCGCCACCTTCCCGGTGGTCGAGATCGCCGAGCGCGGCGGCACCCTGCTGCGCTGGCTGCTGCAGAACCGGGCCGGGAACTTCCGCGCGGACGACGCCAACCACCGCGCCATCCTGCGCCTGCTGCAGATCCTGGAGCGGGAGCTGATCGCCACCCGGCGCGTGCGCTCCGACGACCTGTTCTTCGTGCTTGGAAGGAGCACGCGCGTCTGAGGGATCGCGCGAGGGTGGAACGGCGGCGCCACGATGCGACGATGGGTTCCGTATTAAGAAACATTAAACTCTGCTTAGAGTACGTTCGTTCCCAGTCAAACCCAAACGGGCGGTGATCCGATGCAGGTCAGCGAATTGACGGCGCAGAAGGCGCCTACGGCGACAGCGATCCTGGTGAACGGGGCGGTGACGCCGGCCAACGACAAGAAGCCCGTGGCGACCGCCAGCACCGAGGCGAAGGCCGCGGCCAAGACGGAGGCCAAGGACAAGACCGATGGCAAGGCCGATGGCAAGACCACCGGCACGCTGAAGCCGGTCGAGGATCCCGCGTTCACGATCTCGGAGTCGATGGAGAAGCTGCTGGACGGCCTGAGCGGCAAGTCCTCCAGCGCCCTGGAGAGCCCCGAGCTTCTGCGCGCCAAGCAGGCGGAGCGGATGATGCGGGGCATCCAGCAGATGAGCAAGGCGGTGACCGAGGCGACGACCCGCGCCCTCGACATGCTGAAGGGGAACCTGGGCAAGACCCTGGGCGGCTTCGGCATGCCCTCGGACCGCATCAACGACATCCTCGGCGCCTTCGACGACCACCTTCAGGACAAGCTGAAGGGGCTCGATTTCGGGGGCGCGTCCCTCGACATCACGCAGTCGAGCACGCAGATCTCCCTGGAGTCGCGCGGCATCGACCTGGTCATCGAGGACGGCGACCGCAAGATGAGCATCTCCTTCGCCAAGTCGACCCTGGCGTTCGCGCGCGACGATCAGCGTCTGCAGGCCGAGATGGGTGCCGACGGCAGCTTCCAGTTCGCGTTCGGCCAGAGCAGCGTCACCGCCAACGCCAAGGCCACGGGCATGATCGTGCGGGCCGACGGCTTCTCCGCCGAAGAGATCGAGGGCGTGCTGGAGAAGCTGAACGGGATGATCGACACCGGCGCCTTGAGCGGCATGGACGGAACCGCGGTGATCCGCCCGGAGAAGACCGCCGACGGCATCATGAAGCTGAAGCTCGACCTGTCCGTGGTGCTCGACACCGCGGGCGCGGCCGACGACGCCCCGGCCGCCGCGCCGACCGCGACGGGGTCGCCGGCCAAGGGATCGCTGAACCTCATCGCCTGACCGGCCTGACAAAAATCCGGCGTGGCCTAGCGGCGGCGCCGGACGATTTCCACGCCCACCGCGGCGGCGTCGGGGAAGATGTCGAGCTTCTCGACACGCACCGTCGCCGACCGCACCCGCGGATCGGCCAGGACACGCTCCGCCAGCCGCTCCGCCAGGGTTTCGGCCAGGGTCACATGGCCCCGGGCGACGACGGCGCGGGCGAGGTCCGCGGCCTCCGCGGTGCTCGGCCCCCCGTCCGGTGTCTCAAGATCCAGGGTCACCCGGATGCGCTGGGCGTTCGCACGCTCGTGCGCGTAGACGCCGAGCAGCGCGTTCATCACCAGGTCGCGCACCACGGTCCGGGCGCCGCCGTCGTGGGGCAGGGCCGCGCCGGAGGCCGGCTCGGGCGGCGCACCGTCGGGCGCCGGCCCGGGATCGGCGGCGGTCACCGCGGCGAAAAGCTTGCTCATGGGCGCTACAGGTAGCATTTCGCCCCGGCACTGCCAAGCGCGTGGGGCACCGCCGGTGCGTTCAGTGCAGCTCCGCGCGGAGCTGCTCGCGCAGGACGTCGATGGGCAGCAGCTCGCCGCGCTGCTCGAAATGCCAGAAGGTCCAGCCATTGCAGGCGGGCAGGCCGGTCATCGCGGCGCCCACCTGGTGAATCGAGCCGAGGTGGCGGCCCCGCGCGTTCTCCCCGGCGAGCGTGCCGTCGGCGCGCACCCGGGCGACGCAGCGGCGGCGCTGGTCGAACAGCGACGTTCCCGGCTGCAGCAGGCCGCGCTCGACCACCCAGCCGAACGGCACCCGCGGCTGCTGGCGCTTGGGGGGCGTGTCGAGCACAGCGAGGTCGGGGACCTCCTCCACCGCGGCGATGCGTACCTGGGCGGTGGACACGTAGCTTTCGTCACGCTCGATGCCGATCCACTGACGCCCCAGCCGCTTGGCGACGGCGCCGGTCGTGCCGGTGCCGAAGAACGGGTCGACCACCAGGTCGCCGGGCCGGGTCGACGACAGGATGACGCGGTAGAGCAGCGCTTCCGGCTTCTGGGTGGGATGCGCTTTGCGCCCCTGGGTGTCGCGCAGACGCTCCGGGCCGGAGCAGATCGGCAGCAGCCAGTCGCTGCGCATCTGCAGATCCTCGTTGAGATTCTTCATCGCCTCATAGTTGAAGCGGTAGCGCGCGTCCTTGTCGCGCGCCGCCCAGATCAAGGTCTCATGGGCGTTGGCGAAGCGGGTGCCGCGGAAGTTCGGCATCGGGTTGGTCTTGCGCCAGACGATGTCGTTGAGGATCCAGTAGCCCAGGTCCTGGAGCGTGGCACCGACCCGGAAGATGTTGTGGTAGCTGCCGATCACCCACAGCGAGCCCTCGGGCTTGAGGATGCGCCGCGCCGCCGCCAGCCAGTCGCGGGTGAAGCGGTCGTAGGTGGCGAAGTCCTGGAACTTGTCCCAGGCCTCCTCCACGCCGTCGACCCGGGTCTGGTTCGGCCGCAGCAGTTCACCGCCGAGCTGGAGATTGTACGGCGGGTCGGCGAACACCAGGTCGACCGACTCGGCCGGCATGGCGTTCATCAGCTCCACGCAGTCCCCGACCGCAATCCGATTCGGCTCGACCATTTCCACCACCTCTCAGCGAATCACCCGCCGCGACAATGAGTCATGCCCGAGTCGCCGTCAACGGCTTTTTGCTGAAAGAGTCTGCGGACTCAGAGAGTTATAGGGACTCTCTCAGACAGAGCTCCAAGATCTGGGGACGCGCGTCGCCGGGAGCGCAAGGGATAGCGTGACCGTGGCCGTCCGGACTCACCCGGGCGCCTTCTGTCAAGCGATGGCGGCCAGCGCCTCGCGCACCGGCGCGAAGCTGCGGCGGTGATGGGGCGTCGGGCCGAGGCGGAGCAGGGCGGCCCGGTGGGCGGCGGTGGGGTAGCCGGCGTTGCGGTCCCAGCCATAGCCCGGGAACGCGGCGTGCAGGGCCAGCATGGCGCGGTCGCGCTCCACCTTGGCGACGATGGAGGCGGCGGCGATGGACAGGCAGGTGGCGTCGCCCTTGACCACGGTGCGCACCGGACAGCGCAGGTCCGGCGCCCGGTTGCCGTCGACCAGGGCCAGGGTCGGCGGCACGGCCAGCCCCTCGCAGGCACGGCGCATGGCCAGCATGGCGGCGTGCAGGATGTTCAGGGTGTCGATCTCCTCCACGGTCGCGATGGCCACCGCGACCGCCAGGGCGTGGTGGACGATCAGCGGCGCCAGCTCCTCGCGAACCGCCTGGGAAAGCTGCTTGCTGTCATGGATGCGCCCGGCGATGGCGGCGGGCAGGCCGTCGGGGGGCAGCACCACGGCGGCGGCCATCACCGGCCCGGCCAACGGTCCGCGCCCGACCTCGTCGACGCCGCAGACCACCGCACCGGGGCCGGCGGCGCGTTCCAGGGACAGGTCGGGCCGGCGGGGCGGGGGCGGGGCGGGGATGCGGGCGGTCATGCGTCTTCTTAGCCGAGCCGGCAGCCGCTGTCAGCCCCGCGGCCGCCGGTCTCAGGCGGGGAACACCCGCACCCCGC
Source organism: Azospirillum sp. NS33 (assembly GCF_059703765.1). Taxonomy (NCBI): domain Bacteria; kingdom Pseudomonadati; phylum Pseudomonadota; class Alphaproteobacteria; order Rhodospirillales; family Azospirillaceae; genus Azospirillum; species Azospirillum sp. NS33. Next base: position 99,656 of record NZ_BAAKJB010000025.1, read on the forward strand.
GGAGCTGCACGGTGCAGCGGTCGCCGACCGCCACGCCGAGCGCCGCGACGGCGGCGCGGTCGAGCTCCGCCTCCAGCGGCTGGCCGGCGAGGTCGAGGTCGACGCGCGCGGCGGCACCGACCACCCGCGTCGCCAGCACCCGGGCGGCGCCGTGAGGATCGGCCACCGGCAGCACGTCGCGGGGGCGCACGAAGGCCATGACCGGGCCGCACCGCACCGCGGCGTCCGCGGTGGCCGGCAGCGGCATCGTCAGGGCACCGCCGGCAAGCCGCAGTTCGCCGCCGTCCGCCGTTCCGTCCAGCCGGTTGACCGGCCCCAGGAACTCGCAGACGAAGGCGGTCGCCGGGTGGTCGTAGACCTCCGCCGGGGTGCCGAGCTGCTCGACCCGGCCGAGGTTCACGATGGCGATGCGGTCGGCCAGCTCCAACGCCTCCTCCTGGTCGTGGGTGACGAACACGCTGGTGATGCCCATCTCGTCGTGCAGGCGGCGCAGCCAGCGGCGCAGCTCCTTGCGCACTTTGGCGTCGAGCGCGCCGAACGGCTCGTCCAGCAGCAGGATGCGCGGCTGGACCGCGAGCGCGCGCGCCAGCGCCACCCGCTGGCGCTGGCCGCCGGAGAGCTGGGCCGGGTAGCGCTCGGCCAGCGGCGCGAGCTGGACCAGATCGAGCAGGTCGCCGACCCGGCGGCGGATCTCGTCGCGCGGCGGCCGCTCCGCGGCGGGCAGCACGTCCAGCCCGAAGGCGACGTTGTCGGCCACCGACATGTGGCGGAACAGCGCGTAATGCTGGAACACGAAGCCGACCCGGCGGTCGCGCGGCGAGCGGTGCAGCGCGTCCTCGCCGTGGATGGCGACGCCGCCGCCGTCGGGACGCTCCAGCCCGGCCATGATGCGCAGCAAGGTCGTCTTGCCGGACCCGGAGGGGCCGAGGAGGGCCATCAGCTCCCCCGTGCGGACCTCCAGCCCGACCGCGTCGAGGGCGACGAAGTCGCCGAAGCGTTTGGTGATTCCCGTCAGCGATATGGCCATACGACACCCATCATTGCCGCGCCCGGCGCGGCCGCGCCGGACCGGTCCCGTGGCCCGTGCGCCACTCCAGCACCGCCTTGGCGGCGAGGGTGACGAGGGCCAGCAGGGCCAGCAGCGACGCGACCGCGAAGGCGGCGACGAAATTGTATTCGTTGTAAAGGATTTCCACATGCAGCGGCATGGTGTTCGTTTCGCCCCGTATGTGGCCGGACACCACCGACACCGCACCGAATTCGCCCATCGCCCGGGCGTTGCACAGCAGCACGCCGTAGAGCAGGCCCCAGCGGATGTTGGGCACGGTGACGCGGCGGAACGTCTGCCAGCCCGAGGCCCCCAGGACGATGGCGGCCTCCTCCTCGTCGGTGCCCTGCGCCTCCATCAGCGGGATCAGCTCGCGCGCGACGAAGGGCAGGGTGACGAACACGGTCGCCAGGACCAGGCCGGGCAGGGCGAACACGACCTGCACGTCATGGGCACGCAGCCACGGCCCCAGCGCGCCGTGCATCCCGAACAGCAGCACCCAGACCAGGCCCGACACCACCGGGGACACGGAAAAGGGCAGGTCGATGAGGGTGACGATCAGCGTGCGGCCGGGACAGCGGGCCTTCGTCACGCACCAGGCGGCGGTGAGGCCGAAGGCGACGTTGAGGGGAACCGCGATGGCCGCCACCAGCAGGGTGAGCGCGATGGCGGCCCGGGCGTCGGGCTCGACCAGGGCCGCGGCGTACGCGCCGACGCCGTGGCGCAGGGCCTCCACCGCGACCACCGCCAGCGGCAGGACCAGGAACAGCGCGAGGACGGCCAGCGCGGCCCCGGTCAGCAGCCGGCGCACCGCCGGCGGTTCGCCCAGGATGGGACAGTCAGCGGCCATCGTCCCCCCTCTGCCGGCGCTGCAGCCGGTTGATCAGCAGCAGCAGGACGAAGGACGCCGCCAGCATCAGCGCGCCCACCGCGGCCGCACCGGCGTAGTCGTACTGCTCCAGCTTCACGACGATCAGCAGGGGCAGCACCTCCGACACCCCGGGCAGGTTGCCGGCGATGAAGATCACCGAGCCGTACTCCCCCACCCCGCGCGCGAAGGCCAGGGCGAAGCCGGTGAACAGGGCCGGCCGGAGCGCCGGCAGAACGACCCGGACGACCGTGCGGAGCCGGGACGCGCCGAGGCAGGCGGCCGCCTCCTCCTCCTCCACCGGCAGGTCGCGGAGCACCGGCTCGACCGTGCGCACCACGAAGGGCAGGCCGACGAACATCATCGCCACCAGGATGCCGAGCGGGGTGAACGCCACCTGGAGCCCGGTCACCGCCGCCAGCGGCGCGCCGATCCAGCCGTTGGGCGCGTAGAGGCTGGTCAGGGCGATCCCGGCGACCGCCGTGGGCAGGGCGAAGGGCAGATCGACCAGCGCGTCCACCACGCGCTTGCCCGGCAGGGGGTAGCGCACGAGCACCCAGGCCAGCAGCAGCCCGAACGCCGTGTTCGCGGCGGCCGCCAGCAGGGCCGTTACGAAGGTGACCCGGAAGGCGGCGAGCACCCGCGGGTCCGCGGCGGTGGCGAGCACCCCCGCCCAGCCCGGCCCGGAGGCCTCCACCAGCAGGGCGCCGAGGGGGATCAGCACGATCAGTCCGAGATACCCCAGGGTCAGGCCCAGGGTCGGGGCGAGGCCCGGGATGACGCGGTGCGGCGCCGGCCGCCGGGGCGACCAACGGGGGCGGAAGCGGGCCGTCGCCATGCCTCAGCGCCCGACCCGGCTGAGGCGGTCGTACACGCCGCCGTCGGCGAAGTGGCGGGCCTGGGCCGCCCTCCAGCCGCCGAAGACCCCGTCGACGGTGACCAGCCGCAGGTCCGGGAAGCGCTCGGCGTGCCGCGCCGCCACCGCGGCCAGGCGCGGACGGTAGAAGTGGCGGGCCGCCAGCTCCTGGCCCGCGGGGCTGTAGAGGAAGCCCAGATAGGCTTCCGCCAGGGCACGCGTGCCGCGGCGATCGACCACCGCGTCGACCACCGCCACCGACGGCTCGGCCAGGATCGACAGCGACGGCACGACGATGTCGAAGGCGTCTTCCCCCAGTTCGCGCCGCGCCAGATGGGCCTCGTTCTCCCAGGCCAGCAGGACGTCGCCGATGCCGCGCCGGGTGAAGGTCAAGGTCGCGCCGCGGGCGCCGCTGTCGAGCACCGGCACATTGGCGAACAGCGCCGCCACGAACGCCTCGGCCTTGGCCTCGTCGCCGCCGTCGCGCTCCAAGGCGTAGGCCCAGGCGGCGAGATAGGCCCAGCGGGCCCCGCCCGACGTCTTGGGGTTGGGGGTGATCACGCCGACGCCGGGCGTCACCAGGTCGTCCCAGTCGTCGATTCCCTTGGGATTGCCGTGGCGCACGAGGAAGACGATGGTCGAGGTATAGGGGGCGCTGTTGTCGGGCAGCCTGGACTGCCAGTCCCTGGCGATCAGCCCCGCGTCGGCGATGGCGTCGATGTCGTAGGCCAGCGCCAGCGTCACCACGTCGGCCTCCAGCCCGTCGATCACCGAGCGCGCCTGCTTTCCGGATCCGCCATGGGACTGGCGGATGCGCAGCTCGCCGCCGGTGCGCGCGGACCATTCGCCGGCGAACGCGCCGTTGACCTCGGCGTAGAGCTCCCGCGTCGGGTCGTAGGACACGTTGAGCAGCGTGTCCGATGGCGCGGCGATGGCCGTGCCCCAGATCGTGACGACCAGTCCCGCGACCAGGGCGGGCAGACGGATCGGCATGGACATGACGCACCTCTTATTTCTACCTCACCAATAGAGAATGAATGCGAATTCCCTATTTGTGAAGTAGGCAAATGAGGTGCGATCCGCCCCCTCCGAACGAGGGAGCTCCGCTCCGGTCAGATGTCGAAGCTGCCGGGAACCTCTCCGTTGGCCTGGCGGTGGCGCAGCGCGTCGGCCAGGGTGCGGTTGTCGAGCACCGCCGCCGTGGCGTCGCGAACCTGGATCATCAGCCAGCGCACCGAGCAGGTCTCCGGGTCCACGCAGTCGGCACACGGCCGGAACGCCGCCTTGCTGGCGCAGGGTAGGGGGGCGAGGTGACCGTCGATCAGGCGGATCACCTCGCCGAACGAGATCTGCGCGGCCGGGCGCGCCAGCCGGTAGCCGCCGCTCTTGCCGCGCTTGGCGTAGAGCAGGCCGCACTTGCGCAGCTCGACCAGGATCGCCTCCAGGAACTTGCGCGGGATGTTCTCGCGCTCGGCGACCTCGGCGATCAGCACCAGGTCGTCGGGCGGCCGTCCGGCCAGCATGATGAGGGCACGGAGCGCGTACTTGGCCTTCTGGGACAGCATTTCCGGTGTGGTCGTCGCGGATCGGATCGGGCCGCCACTGTCGGGCCTATCGCCGGGGGCGTCAACCGCGGCCGTGCGGTCCGGCCCGGCGGCCGTGCCAGCGGCTGCCGGGCGCCGCTCAGGTGCCGCCGACCCGCCCCGGGCCGGCCAGCGCGCGCCGGCGCTCGTGCAGGATCTCGTCGTAGAGGGCGGTCATGCGCGCCTGCACGCTGCCCATCGCGTAGCGCTCCACCACCACCGCGCGGGCGGCGGCGGCGATGGCGGCGGCCTGCGCGGGATGGCGCAGCAGGCCGAGGATGCTGGACTGCAATGCCGCGACGTCGCCGGGGCGGATCAGCAGGCCGGTCCGGCCGTCCTCCACCGCCTGGGGAATGCCGCCGACCGGCGTGGTGACCACCGGGACCTCGTAGGCCATCGCCTCCAGCAGCGCCATCGGCAGCCCCTCGGCGTAGGACGGCAGAAGGAACACGTCGGCGGCGCGCAGCGCCGCCTCCTTGTCGGCCCCGGCCACCCAGCCGAGAAGCCGGACATGGGAGCCCCAGGGCTTGCCGTGCAGGCGCCGGCGCACCTCGTCCAGCTCGCCGTCGCCGCCCAGCCAGAATTCGGCGCGGGGGAAATGGCGGAGCACCGCCGGCACCGCCTTGAGAATATCGTAGGTGCCCTTGTTGGGGCCGAGCCTCCCCAGGCTCAGGATCACCGGGCCGGGTCTGGCGACGCCCGCCATCCCCGGCGACATCGGGGCCGGCGACATCGCGGCCGGCGGAATCACGGCCGGCGGAATCACGGCCGGGTTGGGGATCACCACCGGCTCGCTGCGGGTGTAGAGACCGCGATAGAACGCCGCCCATTCCGTGGACAGCACCACCAGCCGGTCGAGGCGGGCGAGGACGAAACGGACGTAGGCGCGGCGCAGCGGCCCGCCGCTCTGGTAGAACCCCGGGAACAGCCCGGAATGGGCATGGCCGACGACCGGCACGCCCGACGCGGCGGCGGCGAGGATGAACGCGGATTTCCGATAGAAGCTGCCATTGGCCGCGAAGTGAACGTGAACGGCGCAGGCCTCGCGGCGGGCGATGCACCCCAGCATCCCGCCGGCGGCGCGGCCGGCCGCCGCCAGCTTGGCGACCCGACCGCCCTCGGCGTGGGTGGCGAGGTGGCGGATGGCGTAGCGCTCCGCCGTCCAGTTCTCCGTCAGCACCTTGAGCACCGAGGAGACGCCGCCCAACCCGGCCGCGGACGGCCCGAGCACGAGAACCGTGCGGCGCCCGGCCGCCGTCGCCGGCCGCCCCGACCGGCCCAGCCGCAGCGCGAGCAGGCCGGGGAAGTCGAGAAAGGACCGCAGGGTCGTCCACACACCGATCGTCATGCCGAGACAAGCTCCCATGCCACGCCGCGCCGTTCGACGCGGGACCGGACGTGGCGACGGACGCGGCGGCCGGCAAGCGCCGCCGGGTGAGGCAATGGGCGTACTCCCGGCCCGCCGCCAGACCCCGATGGAGCGGAAACGAAACGGGGGCGGCCCGCCGGAAACGGGCCACCCCCGGGTCGGGGCGGGACACCGGTCAGATCCCGCCCGTCTCGGCGCCGGTCGTCAGATGACCGGCGTGTCGGTGTGGACGAAGTCGTCGACGTAGACGTTGTGGCCGATCTGGAGGTCCGTGGCCGCGGTGTTGTCGAGCACCAGGACCGTCTCGCCGGCCATGGCGCCGGCGGCGCCGTCGACGTCGATGCGCAGCTCGGTCGCCGCGCCGACCTGGACGAAGGCCAGGAAGTCGGGCGGCAGGTCGTCGCCGATGGCCGCCCGGATGTCCGCGGTCAACGCCCGCAGGTCGAGCGTGTCCTCGGTGGCGGAGAAGTCCGTCACCCGGTCCGCTCCGTTGCCCAGGCGCTCCACCACGAAGGTGTCGGCACCGCTGCCCCCGGACATCACGTCGACCGCCCCGCCGGGGGTCAGGTCGATGCCGCCGGTCATGGTGTCGGCACCGTCGCCGCCCATCAGCACGTCGGCACCGCCGCCACCGTCGACCGCGTCGTCGCCCTCGTCGCCGTACAGCGTGTCGCCGCCCAGGCCGCCGAACAGCTTGTCGCCGTCGAGGCCGCCGTACATCAGATCGGCCCCGGCCCCGCCGTAGACCTGGTCGCCGCCGGCGCCGCCGGCCAGCACGTCGTCGCCACCGCGGCCGTAGAGGACGTCGTCGCCCTTGAGGCCGCGCAGCTTGTTCGCGCCGGCGTCACCCATCAGCTCATCGGCCTGGTCCGAGCCGATGACGTTCTCGATGCCGACGACGGTGTCGACGTTGCCGCCGCCGCCGTCTGCCGCGCCGGCCGCCAGGTCGACCTTCCAGCCGCCGCTCTCGGCGCCCAGGTCGAGGAAGTCGACGCCCTGGCCGCCGTCGATGGTCTCGCCCTCCGCGGTGCCGGTCAGCTTGTCGTCGCCGGCGGTGCCGACCACGGGCGGCGGGCCGGGCGGCGGGGGCGCGACGACGTTGGTGCCGACGCTCAGCGCCGCGGGTGCGACGTTGTCGAGGACCAGGACCGTCTCGGACACCCCGTTGGCGGTGACCACCACCTCGGTCGCCGTGCCGTTGGCGACGAAGCGGACGTAGTCGGCGCCGAACCTGGCACCGGAGGCCACCAGGGTGGCGTGCAGGGCGCTCAGGTCGAGGACGTCCTCGCCGGTGGCGAAGTCGGTGACCCGATCGGTGCCCAGGCCAAGGCCCTCGACGACGATGGTGTCGCCGCCGGCGCCCAGCGTCACGGTGTCGGTGCCGGCCCCGGCAAGGACGGTGTCGGCGCCCTCGTCGGCGACGATCGTGTCGTCGCCCGCACCGCCGTACAGCAGGTCGCCGTCGCCGCCGCCGTACATCAGGTCGGCACCCTGGCCACCGTAGACGGTGTCGCTGCCGGCGCCGCCGGCCAGGACGTCGTCACCGGCGCGGCCGTCGATCAGGTCGTCGCCGTCCATGCCGCGCAGCTTGTTGGCGCCGGCGTCGCCCAGCAGATTGTCGGCGGCGGTGGAGCCGATGACGCTCTCGATGTTGACCACGGTGTCGACGTTGGCGCCGCCGCCGTCCGCCGTGCCGACGGCGAGGTCGACCGTCCAGCCCGTCGTCGCCGCCGACAGGTCGAGGAAGTCGGTGCCGTCCCCACCGTCGATGGTGTCGGCCCCCTCGGTTCCGACCATCTTGTCGTCGCCGGCGGTGCCCATGATCGCCTTGGGCTGAGGCGGTTCGGGGGCGATGACGTTGGTGCCGACGCTCAGCGCCGCGGGCGCGACGTTGTCGAGGACCAGGACCGTCTCGGACACCCCGTTGGCGGTGACCACCACCTCGGTCGCCGTGCCGTTGGCGACGAAGCGGACGTAGTCGGCGCCGAACCTGGCA